>NZ_AOSQ01000022.1:0-108299 GCF_000349605.1 Kocuria sp. UCD-OTCP | reverse complement strand
CCATCGACCCCACCCGCGACTACCAGCCCCAGGCATGACAAAAGGCCCGAACCCACATCCGTGGGTTCGGGCCTTGCCGATGTCCTGAGACATCACAGTGGTTGCGGGGGCAAGATTTGAACTTGCGACCTCTGGGTTATGAGCCCAGCGAGCTACCGAACTGCTCCACCCCGCGGCGACATGTATGACTATACGTGCCGCGGGGTGGACCCGCAAATCGGCTACTCGGCGGGCTGCTCGGCCGGCTCCTCGGGGGCCAGGGCGCCCTCCGCCTCGGGGGCGACGACGCCGTCCGCCTCGAGCGCCCGCTCGATGGCGTCCTGCAGCCGCTGCTGGGCCTCGCCGTAGGACGTCCAGTCGCCGTCCTGCAGGGCCTCCTCGGACTCCTGGATCGCCTGGTTGGCGTCGCTGAGGGCGTCCTCGAGGCTGGCGCCGCCGGCCGGGGCCTCGGCCCCGTCCTCGCCGGCGCCGTCCGGGCTCCCGGCCTCCGCCTCGTCGACGCCCGCACCGGACGACGTCTGGGCCCCGGAGTCGCCCTGGAAGACCTCGTCGAGGGCCTCCTCGAGGGTCGGCGCGAAGCCCACCTCCTCGCCGAAGCCGACGAGCACGCGCCGCAGCGTCGGGTACGCGGCGTCGCCCGAGGACTGGACGTAGACGGGCTGCACGTAGAGCATGCCGCCGCCCGCGGGCAGGGTGAGCAGGTTGCCGTTGATGACCTCGGAGGCGCCCTGGCGGAGCAGGTTCAGCTCCGTGGAGACGTCGGTGTCCGAGTTGAACAGGTTCTGCGCCTGGCCCGGGCCGGGCACCACGGACGAGCGCGGCAGCTCCAGGAGGCGCAGCGTCCCGTACTCGTCGCTCTTCACGCCGTCCTCGCCGGTGCCGGCGTCGGAGTTGGCGGAGAGGTACCCGTACATCACGTTGCGGGTGTTGCCCGTCTCCGACTGCTGCGGGATGAAGGAGGTGGTGAGCGAGAAGTTGGCCTCCTCCTCACCGGGCATCCGCATCGACAGGTAGTACGGGGGCAGCGCCACGTCCGAGTCCTGCGTCGGGTCGTTGGGCACGGACCACACGTCGTCGTTCTGGTAGAAGCTGCCGGAGTCCGTGACGTGGTAGCGGTTGAGCAGCTCCCGCTGGACCTTGAACATGTCCTGCGGGTAGCGCACGTGCGCCATGAGCTCCGCCGACATCTCGGAGTAGGGCTTGAGCGTGCTCGGGAAGACGTTCTGCCACGCCTTCAGCACCGGGTCCTGGTCGTCCCACGCGTACAGGTTCACCGAGCCGTCATAGGCGTTGACCGTGGCCTTGACCGAGTTGCGGATGTAGTTGACCCGCTCCGGCGGCAGGGCCGCCGCGGCGCCCTGGGCGGTCTGCGTGTCCTGCGTCGCCTCCTGCAGCACCGACGGCGTCGAGTACGGGAAGGCGTCCGAGGTGGTGTAGGCGTCCACGATCCACTGGACCTGACCGTCGATGATGGCCGGGTACGGGGCGCCGTCGACCGTCAGGTACGGGGCGACCTTCTCGATCCGCTCGCGCGGGTCCCGGTCGTAGAGGATCTGCGACTCCGGGCGCACGGCGTCCGAGAGCAGCATGTCCGAGGACTGGAACTTGATGCCGTAGGCGAGCCGGTTGAAGAAGTTGCCGATGCTGGGCCCGCCGTTGCCGGCGAACGTCGTCTTGGCGTCGCCGGCCTCGTCGCCGGCCGTCTGCGGGCGGTCCAGCTCGAGGGGCTCGTCGCCCTCGGCGCCGCCCACGATGGAGTACAGCGGGGAGTTCTCCCCGAAGTAGATGCGCGGCTCGTAGTCGTCCGAGATCACGCCCCGGGACGGGATGCCGGACTGCATGAACTGCGGCTTGCCGTCCACCTCGACCCGGTTGCCGTAGGCGGCGACCACGCCGTAGCCGTGGGTGTAGACCACGTGCTGGTTGAACCACCCCTGGTTCTGGTCGGGGTTCAGCTCACGCGTGGCGATGACGGTGTCCTGGACCTCGCCGTCGATCTCGTAGCGGTCCACGTTGAGGGTGTCCGGGAACTGGTAGTAGGGGCGGAACTGCTGCAGCTGCGAGAACGCCGCCGAGACCACGTTGGGGTCCAGCAGACGGATGTTCGAGGTGGTCTCGGTGTCCTGGCGCAGGGCGCCCTGCTCGGTCTCCGTGGTGGCGTCGTACGGCATGACCTCGGCCGCGTCCAGCCCGTAGGCCGACCGGGTGAGGTCGATGTTGCGCTGGATGTACTGGCTCTCCAGGGCCTGCTCGGTGGGCGTGACCTGGAAGCGCTGGACGATCCACGGGTAGATCCCGCCTGCCACCACCGCGACCACGAGCAGCATGGCGGTGCCGATGATCGGCAGCCGCCAGCGGCCGATGAAGGACGCGACGACGAAGAGGATCGCGACGATCAGCGCGGCCGCCGCCAGGATCGCCTTGGTGGGGATCACGGCGTTGACGTCGGTGTACAGCGCGCCGGTCCACGTCCCGGACGTGGACTGCAGCGTGGAGTACCGGTCCAGCCAGAAGTTCGCGGCCTGGAGCAGCAGGAACAGCGCGGCCAGCACCCCCAGGTGCACACGGGACGCCCGGGTGGTGCTGAGCCCCCGCTCGGTGATCCGGATGCCGCCGTAGACGTAGTGCATCAGGATCCCCGCCACGCCGGCCAGCAGGATCGCCGAGACCAGGAACCCGATGAGGAAGCGCAGGAACGGGAGGGTGAAGACGTAGAAGCCGATGTCGAGGCCGAACTGCGGGTCCTCCTGGCCGAACGGCTCCTGGTTGAGGAACAGCAGCACGGTGTCCCACTGGGTCATCGCCGTGCTCGCCGCGAAGAGCCCGAAGAGCACGGGCACCACCACGATGACGATCTTGCGGACCGGCTCGAGGGCCTCCTGGTAGCGGCGCAGGTTGTCGTCCACGATGGACTCGGCCGTGATGGGCCGGCTGCGGTAGGCGAGGAAGAGGCTGGCGAACATCAGCGCCGCCACGAGCACGGCGGCGACCACGAAGATCACGATCTTCGTGACGTTCTCGGTGACGAACACGCTGAGGTAGCCCAGCTGGTCGTACCACAGCACGTCCGTGTAGAGCTGCGTCAGTCCCACGAAGGCGGCCACGAGGACCAGGACGACCACGACCGTCGGCCACAGCGCACCCCGTTTCCGCCGCTGTCCTGCTGGCTGCTGCCTCGGTGGTCGGGGGGCTGTGGGTCCGGCGGTCACTGGTTACCTCTGCAATCGGGGTCGTTCGTCAGGTGTGGTGCGTGAAGTCGTGGGGTGCGGCCTGCGTCGAGGAGGAGCGCCGCCGGCGGGTCGCCGGGGCACCCCGTCCATTCTGCCCGCGGGCTTCTCGGGGGTGCAATCGTGCACACGGCGCCCGTCATCGGGCGGCGCACCCCGGCAGCGCGGAGAGGTCCCCGCCGCTCCCGGCGGCCTCGGCGGCGGCCACGGCGTCGTCGAGGGTGCGCACGGACACGACCGTCAGCCCCTCGGGGACGTGGCCCTGCGCCTCGGCGCAGTTGTCCGCCGGGGCGAGGAAGACCTCCGCCCCGGCCGCCGCGGCCCCCTCGAGCTTCTGCCGGATGCCGCCGATGGGCCCCACCTCCCCCTCCGGGGTGATGGTGCCGGTGCCGGCCACGTGCCGGTCCCCGGCGATCGAGCCCGGGGTCATCTCGTCGACGATCCCCAGCGCGAACATCAGCCCCGCGCTGGGCCCGCCGACCTCGTCGAGCTCGAACGCCACGTCGATCGGGAAGTCGTAGGCGGCCAGCAGGAACACGCCGAGCTGCCAGTTCCCCGACGCCTCGTCGCGCACGGTGTCCACCTCGACGTCGCGCGGCGACCCGGCCCGCTCGACCTGCAGGGTGACGCCGCGCTCCCCCGCCGCGTCGAGAGCCGACTTGAGGGACGGCAGCGACGAAACGGGCTCCCCGTCCACGCCGCGCAGGACGTCGCCGTGCTCGAGCACCCCCTCCGCGGGGCCGCCCGGGACCGTGTCCTGCACGGAGAGCCGGGTGCTGAAGTCCTGGCCCAGGTGCGTCAGCGCGGCGGCGACCGAGTCCTCCTGCGAGCTGCTCATCGCCGCCATGCTGTACTGGTCGGCCTCCTCCCCCGACACGTCCCGGGGGTAGAGGGTGTCGGCCGGCACCACGGAGGCGGACGGGTCCAGCCAGGACCCGAGCACGGTGAGCACGTTGACGTTCTTGTTGGGCCCGCCGGTCACGTAGACCGTGGTCAGGTCCAGGACGGAGTCGCTCGGGTAGGTCGGGGCGCCGGAGACCCCCAGCAGCTGCCGGCCGTCGTGCTCCCCCACCGTGTTGAACGTGGGCCCGGGAGCCTCGATCACGAACGGGGCGGGCAGCACCGTCCCGGCCAGCAGCAGCCCGGCGGAGCCCAGCAGCGCCCAGGACTCGAGACCGCGGCGGCGCAGGGCGCGGCGCGGGCGGGGGGATGCGGTCACGGGCGGTCCTCGGCGTCGTCGTCGGAGGGACCGGAGGCTGTGAGGCCGCACGGTCCGGACGGTCCAGCTTATCGCGCGCGACCCGGCCCTGAGCTTCCAGCGAACTGGGAGTTGGCTCATGGTCGGCCCCGTCCGGTGCTCGCTACGCTGGGAGCAGAGACGTCGGGCGCGCCCGTGCCGCCCGATCCCCCGACCCGATCGAAGAACGGTGGACCCATGACTCCCCAGCCTCCCAACGACCGCCCCGGGAACACCCCGGGCGACGACTCCGGCGACGGCCCCAAGGACCCCTTCCAGGAGATGCTCGAGCGCCTCATGGGGCAGAGCGGGATGAGCCCGGAGGACCTCCAGCGCGCCGGCGTGCCGGTGGACCCCCAGGCGATGTCGATGATGTTCCAGCAGATCCAGTCCATGATGGGCGCCGGGGAGTCCGAGGGACCGGTCAACTGGAAGCTCGCCCACGACCACGCGCGGCAGATCGCCGCCGCCGACGGCGACCCGTCGGTGACCCCCGCCCAGCGCGGCGCGGTCGAGGACGCGATGCGCCTCGCCGAGCTGTGGCTGGCCGACCACACCGAGTTCGGCCAGACCTCGATCCGGCCCCAGGCGTGGTCCCGCGCGGAGTGGATCGAGGCCACCCAGGAGACCTGGAAGGACATGACGGGCCCGGTCGCGGAGTCCGTGACGAAGGCGCTCACCGACGCCCTCACCCAGCAGCTGCCCCCCGAGCTGTCCGCCATGATGGGCGGGGCCTCGGGGATGCTCGCGGGCGCCGGCGGGATGCTGTTCGGGATCCAGCTGGGCCAGGCCATCGGCGGCCTGTCCCGCGAGGTGCTGTGCTCCACCGACATCGGCCTCCCGCTCGCGGAGGGCCGCTCCGGGCTGCTGCCCGCCAGCATCAGGGCGTTCGGCGAGGGCCTGGACATCCCCGCGCAGGAGATCATGCTCTACGTCGCCGTGCGGGAGGCGGCGCACGTCCGGCTGTTCGCGGCGAACCCGTGGCTGCGCCAGCACATCCTGGACCTCGTCAAGCGCTTCTCCGCGGGGATCCACATCGACATGTCCCGCATCGAGGAGGCCGCCCGGGACATCGACCCGATGGATCCCTCGAGCATGCAGGAGGCCCTGTCCTCCGGGATCTTCGCCCCGCAGCAGACCCCGGACCAGGAGGTCACCCTCAAGCGGCTCGAGACGGTGCTCGCCCTCGTGGAGGGCTGGGTGCACGTGGTCACCGTCGCCTCGACCGCCAACCTGCCCTCCGGGGAGGCCCTGTCCGAGACCGTCCGGCGGCGCCGCGCCGCCGGCGGGCCCGCCGAGCACGCGTTCGGCTCCCTCGTGGGGCTCGAGCTGCGCCCGCGCCGGCTGCGCGAGGCCGCGCAGTTCTGGCAGTACGTCGGCGAGCGCCGGGGGGTGGAGGACCGGGACGGCCTGTGGGACGCCGCGGAGCTGCTGCCCACCGACGAGGACCTGGACGACCCCGCGGGCTTCACCGAGCGCCGCGGGCTGCTCACCGCGTCCGAGGACGAGGTCGACGCCGCGCTCCAGCGGCTGCTCTCGGGCGGCTACGAGGGCCCCGACGGCGGGCCCGGCGCGGACGGCGGTCCGGCCACGGACCCTGCTCCCGGCGCGGACGGCGGTCCCGGGCGGCCGGAGGACGACGGGCCTCAGGACGGGGACGGCTCCCGCTGATCCGCGCCGGCGCGTCCTGCGTGCCGGTGCGCCCACGCGGCGCCGTCCAGGAACGCCCGGGCCTTCTCGGCGAGGGGGTAGCGGGCCTCGAGCTCCCGGAACCGGGGACTGTGGTCGGCCTCGAGCAGGTGCGCGAGCTCGTGCACCAGCACGAAGTCGAGCACCCACTCCGGGGCCTGCTGGAGCTGCGCCGAGATCCGGATGACGCCGGTGGCCGGCGTCGCGGAGCCCCACCGGGTGTGCTGCCGCCCGGACCACCGCACGTCCGAGGGCCGGGCCCGGCCGTCGAGGTGTCGCCGCGACAGCTCGTGGGCGCGCTGCAGGAGGTGGTCGTCGGAGCGCCGGTCGGCGCCCTTGGCCGCCTCGCGGCGCCGGCGCTCCACGACCCGGGGCACCAGCTCGCGGGTCCAGTGCTCGATCTCCCGCCGGGTGGCCGTCTGGGGGACCGAGAGCACCACCGTGTCCTCGCTCCAGTGGGCGGACACGGTCTTGCGCCGGCGGGCGGAGCGGCGCACGACGACCTCGGGCTGCGACGGTACGGGCATGGGGCCATTGAACACGCCGCGGGCACGGGCCGCGAAACGCCGGCCCGCGCCCATGTGCACGGCGCTCCGCCGTGCACTGTGGACGACCCGCCGGCGGGCGCGCCGCGGGCACGGTCCGGGCGAGAGTGACGACGTCCCGCCCGCGCGTCCCGGAAGGCGTCCCGTGCCCACCACTCCGTTCCCCGGCCCTCCTCAGGGTTCCCCGCACGACCCGGACCTGCGCCTGTCCTGTCTCGAGCGGCCCCGTCCGGACGAGGTGCACGTCCTGCTCCTGGGCCTGGACGGTCTCGCGGCGGCGCTGGCCGTGCGCCTGCTGCGCTGCGGCGTGCTCGGGCTCAACGTCAGCGACACCGCGCCCGTCGCGGCCGCCGACCTCGGGACCGGCGCGTACCGGCCCGCGGACGTCGGCCGGTCCCGCGAGGCGGCCCTGCGCCGGCGGCTGCGCGAGCTCGACCCCCGGTGCGCCCCCGTCAGCGCGCCGGAGCTGTTCCCCGGGGCGCTGCTGCCGGGCACGGTCGTGGTGCACAGCTCCGGGCGGCCCGCCCCGGACGGCCGGCTCCCGCCCGGAGCGGTGGAACCGGAGGCGTGGGCGGGGATCGACCCCCGCCACCCGGTGGTGTCGCTGCACCACGCCGACGGGGTCCTGCTGCGCTGGCCCACCGTGCCCTGGGCGCACCGGCCCTGCCCGGACTGCGTGCGGGCGACGCTCGAGCACACGCAGCCCCGCACGGCGCCGCACGGCACCGCCGCCGTCCTCGCGGCGTGGGCGGGCGCGGCCCACGCGGAGGCCGTCGCGGTCCGCCTGGCCGTCGAGGTGCTCGCGGTGGCCCTGGACTCGCTGTGCGGCGCCGGGGCCGAGGGGCACGGGCACCGGGAGCAGGGCGGCGCGGGACGCGCCGCCCTCTACGCCCCGCCGTGGCCGGACGCGGTGTCCTGGCCGGAGCCGGACCGGAGCCGGTGCCTGTGCGGGCTCGATCAGGCGTGAGCGCGGGCGCCGCCCGGGCGGGACCGGCGCGGGGCCGGGCGGTCTCCGCCGGTCTCCCGCAGGGCGTCGAGGAAGCGTGAGGGCTTGCGCGTGGGCCGGCCGCCCGGGGTGCGGGACAGGGTCCAGGACAGCACGAGGTGCTCCCGGGCGCGGGTGATGCCCACGTAGAGCAGCCGGCGCTCCTCGTCGATCTCGTCGGCGGTCTCGGCGAAGCCGATCGGCATGAGCCCTTCGCTGAGGCCCGCCAGGAACACGGCGTCCCACTCGAGGCCCTTCGCCGAGTGCAGGGACGCCAGGGTCACCCCGTTCATCACGGGGGCGTCCTGCTGGGCCATGCGCCGCTCGAGCTCCGCGGCGAAGTCGGGGAGCACGAACTGCTCCTCGCGGGCGGCGGCCTCCGCGGCCATCCGGTCCGCGAGGGAGACCAGCGCGGCCAGCGACTCCCACCGCTCGCGCACCGCGCCCGTGGAGCGCGGCGCGCGGTCCGAGTAGCCCAGCGAGGAGAGGATGTCGCGCACCAGGCGCGTGGGCTCGTCCGAGGCCTCGGCGGCCCGCGCCGCCGTGCGCAGCTGCACCACGGCCTGCTTGACCTCCGGCCGGTTGAAGAACCGCTCCGTGCCGCGCAGCTGGAAGCCGATGCCCGCCTCCGCGAGCGCGGTCTCGAAGGCCTGCGACTGCCCGTTGGTGCGGAAGAGGACGGCGATCTCGGACGCGGGCACACCGTCGTCGACCAGGTCCCGGATGCGCGCCGCGGTCCCCGCCGCCTCGGCCTCGTCGTCCGCGTACTCGTTCCAGGACGGGGGCGGCCCGTCCGGGCGCTGCGCCACGAGGCGCAGCGGCGTGGCCCAGGCGCCGGGGGTCGAGCCCCGCGCCGGCCGGCGGGCCGCGAGCAGACGGTTGGCGGTCTCCACGACCTGCGGGGTGGAGCGGTAGTCGCGCACGAGCTCGATCACCCGCGCCTGCGGGTGCCGGGCCGGGAACTCGAGCAGGTGCCGGGAGGTGGCCCCGGTGAAGGAGTAGATCGTCTGGGAGGCGTCGCCCACCACGCAGACGTCGTCCCGGCCCCCGAGCCAGGCGTCGAGGAGACGCTGCTGCAGCGGGGAGACGTCCTGGTACTCGTCGACCACGAAGTGCCGGTACTGCTCGCGCACGGTCGCGGCGACGCGCTCGTCCTCCTCGAGCACGGCCACCGTGAGCAGCAGGACGTCCTCGAAGTCGATCAGGTGCCGGTCGGTCTTGAGCTCCTCGTAGGACTGGTACAGGCGCTGGACCGTGCGCACGTCGTAGTTCAGCGGCATCTCCCGCCCGGCCGCCCGCGTCGGATAGGTGTCGGGGGTCAGCATCGAGACCTTGGCCCACTCGATCTCGGCGGCGAGGTCCCGCACGGCCGCGCGGTCCGTGGACAGGCGCATGTTCTGCGCGGCCTCGGTGATGAGCCGCGCCTTGTGCTCCACGAGCCCGGGCAGGGGCCCGCCCACGGCCTGGGGCCAGAAGTACTGCAGCTGGCGCAGGGCCGCGGCGTGGAACGTGCGCGTCTGCACCCCGGCGGCCCCAAGCTCGCGCAGCCGGTTGCGCATCTCGTTGGCGGCGCGGGCGGTGAACGTCAGGGCCAGGACCTTCTGCGGGGTGTAGACGCCCGTGGCGATGCCGTAGGCGATCCGGTGGGTGATGGCCCGGGTCTTGCCCGTGCCGGCGCCCGCGAGCACGCACACGGGTCCGCGCAGCGTGGTCGCGACCTCCCGCTGCTCGGGGTCCAGGCCGGCGAGGATGCGCTCCTCGAGGGTCGACTCCACGTCCGTGCCGGTCTCGCTGCTGGTCACCACGCGGTCTCCGGCAGGTCCTCGCCGAGCCAGTGCGCGATGAGCGCGTGCGCGATCGAGACCCGCCCGGGCAGGGTCACGGACCCGGTGCGCGCCGCCTCCCGCAGCTGAGCCCGCGTGAACCAGCGCAGCTCCAGGATCTCCTGGCCGTCCGGGACGGCCGCGCCGGAGCGCACCACGGCGCGGCAGCCGAGCATCAGGGAGCGCGGGAACGGCCAGGGCTGGGAGCCCAGGTACTGCACGTCCCCCACGGTCAGGCCCGCCTCCTCGGCGACCTCGCGGACCACGGCCTGCTCCAGGGACTCCCCCGGCTCCACGAACCCGGCGAGGGTCGAGAACCGGTTGCCCTTCCAGAGCGCGGAGCGGCCGAGCAGCAGCCGCTCCCGGTCGGGGTCGGGGTCGCCGTCACTGACCGCCACGATGATCGCGGGGTCGGTGCGCGGGAAGTGCAGCGACTCGTCGTTGGGGCACCGCCGGGCCCAGCCGGACCGGATCACCTCGGTGGGCTCCCCGCACTGCGGGCACCGGGGGTGATCCCGGTGCCACAGTCCCACGGACTGGGCGGTGACGAGCAGCGAGGTGTCCCCGGTCGGGAGCACCGGGCCGAGCTCCCGCAGGCTGGCCCAGCGCAGCTCCTCCCCGCCCCGGCCGGAGGCGAACGCGGTGACGGCCGCCACGAGGGGCTCGGGCACCGCGAAGGGCTCCGCCGCGGCGTCCTCGCCCCCGGGCTCGGGGGCGGCGACGGCGCGCAGCAGGACGCGGGGGCCGGGGGCCCCATGGGCGCCGGGCAGCCGGCCCAGGTAGACCTCCGGCCGGCGCGGGTCGTGGGGCACGGCCGGGAGCTCGGCCGCGGGCACCAGGACCAGGGCGTCCCCGGCCACGGGGGCGAGACCGCCCGCGAGCACGAGCACGAGCGTGGTGGGGTCCTGCGCGGCGAGCACGCGCACGTCGTGGAGCTCACGGTCGACGGCGTCGCGGTCGAAGGCCGTCGCCGCGAACGGCAGGCGGGCCGGCGAGAGACGCTCGGGGGCGGGCACGGGGCGGGAGCCGGAAACGGGCTCGGAAGGGGTGGAGGCGGGCACGTCCCCCACTGTAGCGACCCGGGCGGACCACGGGTCCGGCGGGTGGGGACGGGGACGGCCGCCGGACCTCTTGCAGGGCCGGGCCTCTTGTAGGGTGGACGGCGTGAGCACGTCCCTCGAGCACCTGGCCGCCGTCGCCGCCGCAGGCGTCCCCGGACTCGCACCCGTGGCCGTGGGGCCCTCCCCCGACGACGACGCCGACTTCCGCTCCGCCGTGGTCCTCGACGCCTCCGGCCGGCGCTGGCGGGTGCGTTCCCCGCTGAGCCCCGAGGCGAGCGTCCGCCTGGAGACCGAGCACCTCGTGCTCCGCTCCTTCACCCCCGCCGTCCGGTCGCGTCTCCCGTTCCTGGTCCCCACCGCCGCCGGCTCCGTGGCGCACGGGGACCTGCACGCCTTCGTGCACTCCCACATCGAGGGCGCCCCGCTGGACATCGACGCGCTCGCCCGCATGGCCGCCGAGCCGGACCCCGAGCACCACCGGCACGTGCCGAGCGCCGAGCCGCCCCCGACGCTCACCGTGCAGCTCGGGCGGCTCCTGGCAGCGATCCATGCCCTGCCGACCGCGCTGGTCCTGGACGCCGATCTGCCCGGCTACACCGCCGAGCAGTGCCGGCAGCGGCGCCGCACGGAGCTGCGCCGGGCCGCCGACACGCGGCGCGTGCCGGCCGCGCTGCTGCACCGGTGGGAGCAGGTCCTGGAGGACCGTGCCGTGTGGCGGTTCCGGCCGCGCGTGGTCCACGGCGACCTGCAGGAGGACGACCTCGTGATCTCCCGCGGACGGGTGCGCGGGGTGACCGGGTGGACCGACCTGCACGTGGGGGATCCCGCCGAGGACTTCGCGTGGCTCTTCGCGGCGCGCGACGCCCGCCTCGCCGAGGGGGTGCTCGAGGCCTACGCCGCGGCCTGCCGCCGCACGTCCTTCCAGGCGCCCGACGGGGCACCGGACCCGCACCTGCTGGACCGGGCCCGGCTGGACGCCGAGCTCGCCCTGGCGCAGTGGCTCGTGCGCGGCGTGGACCGCGGCGCGCAGGACCTGGTGGCCGACGCGGAGCAGATGCTCGCCACGCTCGAGCAGGACGTCGCCCGGCGCCCCGAGCCGGTCGCGGCCGCCCCGGAGACCGCGCCGGCGGCCCCGGGGCAGGACGACGCCTCCCAGGACGCGGCCCCGGACCGCGCGCCCGGGGACACCGCCCCGGCCGGCGGCCCCGAGGCCCCCTCCGGCCGGACGCCGCCGACGGGACCGGGCGGCGGCCCCGCTCAGGGGCGCAGCACCACGTCGTAGGCCTCCCGGACCACCGCCTCGAGCTCCTCGGCCCCGGACAGGTCGTGCGGACGGACGACCCGGTCCTCGGCCACGTAGTAGAACGCGGCGGTGACCTCCTCGAGCGGGACGGCCCGCAGCCGGGACCACGCGAGCCGGTACACGGCCAGCTGCGCCGACCGCTCCTGCAGCTCCCGGCCGGAGGGTGCCCGCCCGGTCTTCCAGTCGACCAGTTCCCACGTGCCGTCGCCGTTGCGGAAGACGGCGTCCACCCGGCCGCGGACCGTGACCCCGGCGATCGGGGTCTCGAGGGGGAACTCCACGGCGTACGGCTGGCGGTCGGCCCACGGGCTGGAGCGGAACGTCGCCGCGAGCTCGGGGAGGTCGTAGGCCGCGTCGACGTAGTCGTCGGCGGTCCCGGGCAGCTCCCCGACGTCGAAGATCGCGGAGCTGCCGTAGTACTGCTCGATCCAGGCGTGGAAGGTGGTGCCGCGCCGCGCCGCGGTGCCGGGCCGGCGCGGCATGGGCCGGCGCAGGCCCGACACGACCTCGAGCGGATCGCGCGCGAGCGCCACCAGGGTCGAGGCCGAGACGTGGGACGGCATGGGGACGGTCCGCTCGGCCCGGCCGTCCTCGTGCCGGGCGAGCAGGATCTTCGCCTCCTCGGACCACCGGCGCGGGTCCGGCGCGAGCCCGTCCCGCTCCGCGACGCCGAGCAGGTCCTCGACGTCGAGGTCCGCGGTGTCCTCGAAGCCGCGCTCCCGCACCGCGCGGGCGGCCCGCTCGAGCACGGCCCGGCGGCCCCGGTGCGGGGGCGGGCTCACGCGCACGGCGCTGTGCCCGTACTCGTCCGTCACGGTCTCGGTGACCTCGGGGCCCTCCAGCGGGTCGTACGGCCAGGGGGCGCTCAGCACGGTGGCGGCGGCCGGGTTGCGGCCCCCCTCCGGGACCTCGGCCCAGGGGCCCGGGCGGACGGACGGCTCGGGGCCCTCGGTGAGCGGTGCCAGCTCCGCGACGAACACGGAGGGCTCCTGGCCCTTCGCGGCCGTGCCCCGGAACACGGTGCAGGACAGTTCCAGGACCTCGCGGGCCCGGGTCACGGCCACGTAGGCGAGACGGCGCTCCTCGTCCTCGGCGTGCTGGGCGGCGAGCTCCAGGAACTCCGTGTGGGACTCCTCGAGGGCCTTGAGGTCGCTCGTGTCCACGGCCCACTGCGGCAGGAACCGGGCGTCACCGCGCAGCGGCCAGGCCAGGGTCCCGGTGTCGAGGGTCCAGCGGGAGGGCCGGTCGGTCGGGAAGTTCCCGGCGTTGAGTCCCGGGACGTAGACGTGGTCCCACTCGAGGCCCTTGGAGGCGTGGACCGTGACGAGCTGGACGGCGTCGTGCCGCGTGCGGTCGGGGCCGGGCTCGAGCCCGTTCTCCTCCGCCAGGGTGACGTCGAGCCACGCGAGGAACGCCGAGACGTCGCTGCTCGCGGAGAACGCGGTGAAGGACTGCGCGGCCTCGTGGAACGCGTCCAGGTTGCGCCGCGCCTGGTGGACGGGGCGGTGGGGGTGCGCGGCGACCTCGACGTCGAGGCCGAGCACCGTCTCCACCTCGTGCAGCAGGCTCGGCAGGTCGTCGGAGAGGAAGGAGCGCAGGTGGTCCAGCTCCGTCCGCAGCCGGATCAGGCGCTCCCGCGCGGTCTCGGACAGGGTGCGGGCGTGCGCGGACATCCAGCCCGGCCACGGGAGGGTCTCCAGGGCCTCGATCAGCGACGCGTGGTCGGAGAGGTCGGGCTCGACGAGGGCGTCCTCCTGGGCCTCCTCCGCGGTGACCGGGCTCTCGAGGTCCTCGGCCCGGCCCGCCTGCGCGGCCTCCGTGCGGCGGCGTTCCAGGTGGGACGCCCAGTCGGCGAGGGCCATGAGATCCCGGGTCCCGATCCGCCAGCGGGCCCCCGCGAGCAGCCGCACGAGCGCGTCCGAGCGGCCGGGGTCGTCCAGCACCCGGAGGGTCGCGACGACGTCGGAGACCTCCGGCGTGCTGAGCAGCCCGCCCAGGCCCACGACCTCGTAGGGGATGCCGCGGGCGGCGAGCTCCCGGCGCACGGGCTCGATCTGGGAGCGCTTGCGGCAGAGCACCGCCATGGTGGGCATCTGCTCCTCCGGGTCGCCGCGGTGCTGCTCCCGGCGCTCCCGGACGCGCTCCGCGAGCGCGACGGCCTCCTCGACGTCGGTCGCGTACCGGCTGATCCGCACCCGGCCGGTGCCCGCCCCGGGACGCGGGGTGAGCTCGGGGACGGCGAGGGAGGACGTGCTGCGCGCCCACGCCGGCAGGGTCCGCAGGGGCGCGGCGATGGTGTTGGCGACGTCCAGGATGCTCGCGTCGTTGCGCCACGCCGTGGTGAGGAAGCTGGGCTCCCCGTCCTGGCCGGGCGCGACCGGGAAGGAGTCGTAGAAGCCGAAGAGCTGCCCGGAGGAGGCCCCGCGGAAGCCGTAGATCGACTGCTGGGGGTCGCCCACGGCCATCACGGAGTGCCCCTGCCCGAAGAGCGCGGCGAAGAGCCGCAGCTGGGCGTGCGAGGTGTCCTGGAACTCGTCGAGCAGCACCACCCGGTGTCGCTCCCGCTCGGTCCGGCGGGCTGCCGGGTCCTGCTCCGCGAGCCGGGCGGCGGCGGAGAGGAGGTCGCCGAAGTCCATGGCCTGGGCCTCGCGCTTGCGCCGGGCGAAGTCGGCCACGAGCTCGGCGAGGACCCACGCGGTGCGCTGGTTGTCCTCGACCTTCTTCAGCTGGGCGCCCAGGGTCTTCTTCCGGCGCCCCGGCGGTGTCGTGGCCAGCGCGCCGAGCAGCTCGGCCGCGAAGCGCTCCACGTCCGCCGGGTCCACGAGGTGCTCCGCGCACGCCGAGGCGAGGTCGAGGACGGCGGCGACCATGGTCGACTTCGCGGGCATGGTCTCGAGCAGCTCCCCGGTCCAGGCCTCCACGGTCTGCGCGGCGAGCTGCCACGTCCGGGCCTGGCCCAGCAGCGTGGTGTCCGGCTCGATCCCGATCCGCAGCCCGTAGTTGCGCACGAGCGTGTTGGCGTAGGAGTGGTAGGTGCTGACCGTGGGGTCCTGGGGAGCGGCCGGGAGGTCATCCTCCTCGGCGTGGGCCGGAGCGACGAGCCCCTGGGCGCGCAGCCGGGCGAGCCGGGAGCGCATGCGCTCCCCCAGCTCGCCGGCGGCCTTGCGGGTGAAGGTCACGCCGAGGACCTGGTCCGGGGCGACGACCCCGTTGGCCACGAGCCAGACCACCCGGTCGACCATGGTCGCGGTCTTGCCCGAGCCCGCGCCCGCGACCACCAGCCGGGGGGTGAGCGGGGCCGAGATCACGGCCGACTGCTGGGCCGTGGGGAGGTTGCCGCCGAGCAGCTCGGCCAGCTCCTCGGGACTGTACCGGGGCTCGACGCCGCCGTAGGGGTGCTCGGCGGCGTCGAGCCGGGTGCGGTCGTCGGGGGCGTCGGCCATGGGCGCTGTCGTCTCCTGCTGTCCGGGTGGGACGGGGCCGGGATCCGTCCGAACGGTCCTCACGGTTCGCTCACCTGCCGCCCCTCGGCGCACAGCGGGCAGATCTGCGGCAGCTTGCACCCGTGCCCGTTGAAGGCGCCCTCGGCCTGGTCGTGGCGGGCGGTGAACCGTTCCCCGGCCACGAGCTCCGCGGCCCGGGTGATCAGGTCCCGCGCCCACGTGGCGTCCGGGTCGAGGGGGTCCTGCTGCTGCACGGAGGGGGACTTGGCCCGGGTGCCGAGCTGGACGAGCAGGGCGCCGCCGGAGAGCTCCGTCACGGTGCCGCCGGGCAGCTCGAGGACGGTCTCGTCCTGACCCGCGACCATGGCTGTGCCCGCTCCCGCCGTGAGCGCCACCTGGTAGGCCGCGAGCTGCGGGTGCTCGGCGATCTTCGCCCCGGCGGGCTGGTTCCGGCCGGTCTTGAGGTCGACGACGACGTAGCGGCCCTGCTCGTCGAGCTCCAGGCGGTCCACGCGGCCCCGGAGCAGGGCGTCGCGCGCCCGCCCCTGGACGAGCACGCTGAACGCCCCCTCCACGGAGGCCAGCCGGCGGCCGTGCTTGCTGCGGGCGTCCAGGACGTACTGGGCGAACTTGCGCAGCATCTGCCGGGCCCGTTCGAGCTGGACCGCGGACTCCCAGGTCTCCGGCAGCCCCAGCGTGGGCCAGCGGCGCTCGAGCTCGGCGACGAGCTCGGTGCCCGACGCCTCCGGCAGCTCCTCGGCGATGGCGTGCACGAGTGAGCCGAGGCTGCGGCTGAGGTCGGTCGCGGCCTCGGCCCGCGAGGCGGCCACGAACCAGTCGAGCGGGGACCGGTGGATGGTCTCGATCCGGGACGGGGAGACGGGCACGGGGACCCCGTCGTCGAAGACGGGCGCCGTGCTGGAGAGCTCCGCGGCGCCCCACCAGGTGTCGGGGTGGGCGCCGGGCACCGGGCGCGGGGAGGAGGAGATGCGGTGGAGCAGCCGGGCCGCGGCCTCCGAGCGCACGGGGTCCTCCTCGTGCAGCTGGACCCACTGCCGCAGCTCGGCCACGAGGGCGCGCAGGGTCATGGGCCGGGGGGCGTCCACCACGGCCCGGGCGCCGTCCCCGGGCCGCGAGCCCGGGGGGTCGACGAGGTCGAGGAACTCCGAGGGCTGCTCGTCCTCGCCGGAGGCCGCCGTGACCACGAGCGTGCCGCAGCTGCGGGAGACGGCGGCGGAGAAGGAGCGCAGCTCGTCGTGGCGGACCTCGCGCATGCGGGTGACCGGGGTGACCCGCGCGGCCTGGTCGACGCCGAGGTCGAGCGCGTCCGTGAGCAGGTCCGCGCCGAGCAGCTGCCCGCGCAGGCGGGTGTTGGGCCACACGCCCTCCTGCACGCCGGCGACGAAGACCACCGGCCACTGCCGGCCCGCGGCGGTGGCGGGCGTCATGATCTCGACCGTCTCGTCGGTCGGGGCGCGGGCGGCCAGGGTGTCCATGGGCAGCTCCTGGTTGTCGATGTAGTCCAGGAACTGGGCGGGGCCGGCCCCGGGAAGGTGGTCCACGTAACGCTCGGCGGACTCGAACAGGCCCACCACGGCGTCGAGGTCGCGGTCGGCCCGCTCCCCCGCCGGGCCGCCCTCCAGTGCCCGGCGCCGCCAGGACTCGGCGACCCCGGCCGCCTCCCACAGCGCCCACAGGACGGTCTCGGCCGTGGCGCCCTCCTCCCGGAGGGCACGGGTCCCGGCCGCGAGCATCCGGGCGATCCGGCGGGCCGGCACGGAGCGCACGCCGGCGGCGTCGAGCGCCCCGGGGGCCACGAGGGCCTCCACGAGCAGGTCGTCGCTAGTGCGCCGCCCCCCCGCGGCGAGCTCCTCCGCCCGGAGCCGCTGGCGGAGCCGGCGGACGTCCATCGGGGAGGCGTTGCCGATCCGCGAGGAGAGCAGGTCGACGGCCGCCTGGACCGTGAGGGCGCCGAAGTGCGCGTCCTCCTCGCGGTCCGCGGCCGCCGCGGCGGCCTCGGTCACGATGCGCAGGGCACCCAGCAGCGGGCGCACCGCGGGCTCGTCGCGCACCGGCGTCTCCGCGGCGGAGGTGCTGACGGGCACCCCGAGGGCGGAGAGCTGGCGCTCGAGCCCCTCCAGGTAGCGGCCGTTGCGCACGACCACGGCCATGTCCGCCAGCGGGACGCCGTGCACCAGGTGGCGCTCCAGGACCTGGTGCGCGATCCAGCGGGCCTCGTGCAGCGGCGAGGAGAGCACCACCGTGGTGACCTCTCCGGGCGCCGCGCGGTCTCCGGTGCCGTCCACCGCGACGTCGGCCGGCGCGGTCGCGGTGTCCGCGCCGTGGCCCGTGTCCGCAGCGCCCGGGGCGCTCCCGGCGGGCCGGAGGGCGCGGGGGTGCCGGGCCCCGGCCACGGCGGGGATCCGCTCCGCCACGCGCTGCCACACCTCCGCGACGGCCCCGGGCATCCGCCGGCTCGTGCCCAGGGGGTGCCGCCGCAGGGGGCGCGCGGGCTCGGCGAGCCGGTCCTCGAGGGTGCGCAGCAGGTCCGGGCGGGCCCCGCGGAAGCCCTGGACCACGGTGTCCGTGCAGGCGGTCAGCACGGTGTCCCGTCCCCGGCACAGCACGGCGAGCAGCCGGTGGATCGAGGGCGTCGCCTCGTGCAGGTCGTCGACGAGCACGAGGTCGAGGCGCTCCTGCTCGGCCCGCAGGAACTCCGGCTGCTCCTCGAGGACCCGCGCGGCCTCCGTGACGAGGGCCGCCGGGTCGTAGGACTCCGGCATCCGCAGCCGGCGCACGGCCTGGTACTCGGCCTGCATCGTGGCGGCCGCCGCCCAGTCCGGGCGCTCCAGGCGCCGGGCGAGGCGGCGGAGGTCGTCGGGGGCGAGGTCGTACTCGGACATGCGGTCGAAGAGCTCGCGCACCTCCTGCCGGAAGCCGCGGGTGGCGAGCGCCTCCCGGAGGTCCGGGGGCCACACGACGGGGGCCCCGAAGCCGGCGGCGTGCCCGGCCATGAGCTCGCCGATCAGCACGTCCTGCTCCGGGCCGGACAGCAGCTTGGGTCCGTGCGCGACGCCCGGGAGCAGTCCCTGGTTCTGGGCCCGCCGGAGCAGGTCGAAGGCGTAGGACTGCCAGGCCCGCACGGGCGGGGAGCTCATGGTGGCCGAGACCGCGGCCGTGAGGTCGTCCCGCAGCCGGGCCGCCGAGAGCCGGGACGGCGTGAGCACGAGCAGCCGGTCCGGGTCCAGGCCCCCGCCGATCCGGCGGGCCGCCAGCTCCACGAGCACCCGGGTCCGCCCGGTCCCGGGGCCGCCGAGCACGAGCCGGGGGCCGCACCCGGCCGGGAGCCCGGCGATCTCCTCCTGCTCGGGGTTCGGCCGCCACGGGGCGCGCTCCGGCGCGGAGCCGTGCGGCGGCACCAGGGTCCAGCGCACCGGCCCCGCCCCGGGCAGGGCGGAGCTCGTGGCGTGGGTGCTGTCCTCGGTGTGCCGCATGGGTCTCATCTCATCACGGGACTCCGACGGTCTAAGCGCTCCGCGTCCGTGCGTACCCGGACGGTTCCGGACCGGTGCGCACGGAGGCGTCGGCCGGGGCGGCCGCGTCCGTGGCGGGTCGGAGGGGGCCGGTACGGTGGGAGCCATGTCCTCGCCCTCAGGCCCCGCCGGCCCCACCGACCAGCTGCCCCTGTTCGACGCCGCCCCGCTGCGCGCGCCGAGGCCCGCCCCGCCCGCGCCGGACGACGCCGCGGAGCAGGACGTGCTCTTCGACCTCGAGGGGTCCGCGGGCGCCCCGGAGGCGTCCCCCGCGTGGACCGAGGGTCCGCGCGCCTCCTTCGACCTCGAGACGACCGGCCGTGACCCGCACACGGCCCGCATCGTCACGGCGTCCGTCGTGCGCACCGACGCCGCCGGCGCCGTGACGGACGAGTGGGAGTGGCTGGCGGACCCGGGGGTGGAGATCCCCGAGGAGGCGGCCGCCGTGCACGGGGTGAGCACCGAGCGGGCCCGCGCCGAGGGCCGGCCCGCCGCGGAGGTGATCGCGGAGATCGCGGGCGTCCTGGCCGGCCTAGATCGGAAGAGCACACGTCTGAACTCCAGTCACGTCCGCACATCTCGTATGCCGNGCCGAGGGCCGGCCCGCCGCGGAGGTGATCGCGGAGATCGCGGGCGTCCTGGCCGGCCTCTTCGCCGCGGGCACGCCCGTGCTGGTGTTCAACGCCTCCTACGACTTCACGGTCCTCGCCCACGAGGGCCGGCGCCACGGGGTGGAGGTCCCGCAGCCCTTCCCGGTGCTGGACCCCTACGTCCTCAACAAGCAGGTGCACCGGTACCGGCGCGGCAAGCGCACCCTCGGGGCGCTGTGCGAGGAGTACGGGGTCGAGCTCACCGCGGCGCACACCTCGGCGGCGGACTCGGTCGCGACGGAGCGGCTCGCGGTGCTGATGGCCCGCCGCTTCCCCGAGCTGGTGCGCCCGGCGGCCGCGCTGCACGCCGACCAGGTGGGGTGGGCGGCCGAGCAGGCCGCGAGCCTCCAGGAGTACTTCCGCCGGACCCGCCCGGACGCGGTGGTCGACGGCGCGTGGCCGCTCCGCCGCCCCGAGGACGCCTGAGCGCTCCCCGGGACGGCGGCCGGCCGGGCCCCGGCGGCCGGGGTCAGGCGGCCGGCCGGGCCTCGGCGGCCGCGCGCGCCGCGGCCGGCAGGGCGGAGACGATCCGGTCCATCGCGGCGTCGTCGTGCGCGGCGGAGAGGAACCACGCCTCGAACACCGACGGGGGCAGGTAGACGCCCTGGTCGAGCATCGCGTGGAAGAACGCCGGGTAGCGGAACGTCTCCTGCGCCTTGGCCTGCGCGTAGTCGTGCACGCCGGCGGCGGAGGTGCCGAAGGCCACCGAGAACAGGTTGCCGGCCGACTGGATGGAGTGGTCGACCCCGGCCTCGGTCAGCGCCGCGCGCACCGCCTCCTGCAGCTGCGCCGAGCGCCGGTCGACGGTCTGGTAGGCGATCCGGTCCGCGGTGCGCAGGGTCGCCGCGCCCGCGGCCATCGCCACCGGGTTCCCGGACAGGGTCCCGGCCTGGTAGACGGGGCCCAGGGGCGCCAGGTGGTTCATGACCCCGGCCCGCCCGCCCACGCCGGCGACCGGCAGCCCGCCGCCGATGACCTTCCCGAACATGAACAGGTCGGGCTCCCAGCCGTCCTCGCCCGCGGCGGTGAGACCCCAGTAGCCGGCCTCGTGCACGCGGAACCCGGTCAGCACCTCGTCGAAGATCATCAGCGCCCCGTGCTCGCGCGTGAGCCGGCGCAGGCCCGCGTTGAAGCCCTCGCCGGGGGTGACCACACCCATGTTGGCGGGCGCGCCCTCGGTGATGACGGCGGCGATCCGGCCGGGGTGGGCGGCGAAGGCCTCCTCCACGGCGGCGAGGTCGTTGTAGGGCAGCACCAGGGTCTCGGCCGCGGTGGCCGCGGTGACCCCGGCGGAGCCGGGCAGGGCTAGGGTCGCCACGCCGGAGCCCGCCTCGGACAGCAGGGAGTCCACGTGCCCGTGGTAGCACCCGGCGAACTTCACGACGAGGTCCCGGCCGGTCACGCCGCGCGCCAGGCGGATCGCGGTCATGGCCGCCTCGGTCCCGGTCGAGACCATGCGCAGCTCGTCGATCGCGCCGATCCGCTCGACCACGAGCTCGGCCAGCTCGGTCTCCCCGCGGGTCGTGGCCCCGAAGGACAGGCCGCGCTCCACGGCCTCGTGCACGGCCTCGATGACGGCCGGGTGGGAGTGCCCGACGAGGGCGGGCCCCCACGAGCTGACGAGGTCGACGTACTCGCGGCCGTCGACGTCGGTGAGGTACGGGCCCTTGGCCGCGGTGATGAAGGGCGGGGTGCCGCCCACGGACGCGAAGGCCCGCACCGGGGAGTTGACCCCGCCGGGCATGACCTTGCGCGCGCGGTCGAAGAGTTCCTGGGAAACGCTCATGGGTTTGTCTGCTTCCTTCCGCCGGGGGTGCCGGCTCGGGGGACGGTGGGGGTCAGGAGAGGCCGTTCTCCTCGCGGAACCAGTCCGCGAGCTCGACGGCGAAGTAGGTGAGCACGGAGTCGGCGCCCGCGCGGCGGATGGACAGCACGGACTCCTGGATCGCGGCCCGGCGGTCGATCCAGCCGTTGGCGGCGGCGGCCTCGATCATGGCGTACTCGCCGGAGATCTGGTACGCGGAGACGGGCACCGGGGAGACCTCGGCCACGTCGCGGAGGATGTCGAGGTAGCTCATGGCCGGTTTGACCATGACCATGTCGGCGCCCTCGTCCAGGTCCAGCTGCAGCTCGTGCAGCGCCTCCCGGCGGTTGGCGGGGTCCATCTGGTAGCTGCGGCGGTCGCCCTGCAGCTGGGAGTCCACGGCCTCGCGGAACGGGCCGTAGAACGCGGAGGAGTACTTCGCGGAGTAGGCCAGGACGGCGACGTCGGGGTGCCCGGCCTCGTCGAGGGCGGAGCGGATCACGCCGACCTGGCCGTCCATCATGCCGGAGGGCCCGAGCACGTGGGCGCCCGCCTCGGCCTGGGCCACGGCCATCCGGCCGTAGATCTCCAGGGTCGCGTCGTTGTCCACGGTCCCGTCCTCGGCCAGGACGCCGCAGTGCCCGTGGTCGGTGAACTCGTCCAGGCACAGGTCGGCCATGACGACGAGGTCGTCGCCGACCTCGGCGCGCACGGCGCGCAGCGCCCGGTTCAGGATGCCCTCGGGGTCGCACCCGGCGCTGCCCTCGGGGTCCCGCTCGGCGGGCACGCCGAAGATCATGAACCCGCCGAGGCCCTTGGCCACGGCCTCGGCGGCGGCGCGCCGGAGCGAGTCCATGGAGTGCTGGACGACCCCCGGCATGGAGCCGAGCGGGGCGGGCTCGGCGAGGCCCTCGCGGACGAACACGGGCAGGATGAGGTCGGACGGATGGACCCTGGTCTGCGCGGCGAGCCGGCGCACGGCCGGGGTGGTGCGCAGGCGGCGGGGGCGGGACACCAGGTCGTAGCGGGGAATTCGGTGGGTCACGGAGTTCGTCTCCTCGGTCGCAGGGATCGGTGTCGTCGGGATCGGTGTGGTCGGTGCGGCCGGCGGCGGAGCCGCCGGCGTCGGGGTCGGGGCGGGCGCCCCCGCGGCCGCCCGGGAGGCCGCGGGTGCGGTGAGGGCCCGGGCGAGGGCGTCGCGGATCCCCTCCGGGGTGGGCAGGGACGCGGCCACGGACGGCAGGCCGCGCTCGGCGGCGGCGCGTCTCGTCGGCTCGCCGATGGCCACGAGGACGGTGCCGGCCAGGACGTCGGGGTCGTCGCGCACGAGCTCGGCGAGGTGGGACGGCGCCGTGAGCACCACGGCGTCGGCCTCGCCCGCGGCCAGGACCTGCAGCAGGTCGGACCGGTGGAGCTCGGCCACGCGCCCGTCCACGCCGCGATCCGTGTCGTCGTCCGTGCCGTCGACCGCGTCGTCGTCCGTGCCGTCGGCCTCCCCCTGGGCCGCGGCCCGCCGCACGAGGGGCGCGGGCGCCGGCCAGGGCACGGTCTCGTAGGCCGTGGCCGTCAGCACCCCGTACCCCCGCGCGGTCAGACCGGTCTCGAGGGTGGGCCGGGCCCGGGCGGAGAGCGGCAGCAGGACGGTGCCGGGAGCCGGCTCCGGCGGCCAGTCGGCGAGCAGCCCGGCGGCCGAGTGCACCGCGCCGGGCACGAGGTCCGGCCGCAGCCCGGCCGCCGTGAGGGCCGCGGCCGTGGCGTCCCCCACCGCGGCCACGCGCAGGCCGGCCCGCCGGGCCGCCGCGAACCGGTCGCCGAGTGCCGTGCCGGACGGCTCCCCCGCGACCGCGCGCAGGGCCCGGACGGTGGTGACCGAGGTGACCACCAGCCAGGACCCGGCGGCGGCCCCCGGGTCCGCCGCCCGGTCCAGCAGGGCGGCCACGGGACCGGTGTCCCCGGGGAGGGTGGCCTCGAGCAGCGGGGCGAGCCGGACCCGGGCCCCGTGCCCGTGCAGCAGCGCCACGAGCTCCCTGGCCCGGTCGGCGGAACGGGTCACGACGACCCTGGCCCCGCGCAGGGCGGCGGCCGGGTCGGCGGAGCGGTCGGCGGGGCCGGGGTGCGGCACGGGTCTCAGAGCGTCAACCGGGCCAGCCGGCCGGCGCCGTCGGCGAGCAGCTCGTCGCCCAGCCGGTGGCCGAGGGCGCGGGCGTCGTCGACGCCGCGCTCCGCGGTGCGGCCGCTGCGGCGCATGACCCGGCTGCCGTCCGGGTCGGCCACGACGACGTCGAGCACGAGCACGCCGTCCTCGATCCGCGCGAAGGTGCCCACGGGGGCCGCGCAGCCAGCCTCGAGCCGGGTCAGCAGCGCCCGTTCCGCGGTCACGGCCAGGCGGGTCTCCAGGTGGTCCACCGCGGCGAGGGCGGCGGCGAGCGGGGTGTCCCCCGAGGCGTCCTCGGTGCGGCACTCGAGGGCCAGGGCGCCCTGCCCGGGGGCGGGGAGCATGACGGACGGGTCGATCAGCTCGGTGATCGCGTCCTCCAGCCCGAGCCGCCGCAGCCCGGAGGCGGCGAGCACCACGGCGTCGAGGTCGCCGGGGGCCACCCGCCCCAGCCGGGTGCCCACGTTGCCGCGGATGTCGACGATCTCCAGGTCAGGGCGAGCGGCGCGCACCTGCGCCGCTCGCCGCGGGGAGCCGGTGCCGACCTTCGCGCCGGCGGGCAGACCGGCGAGGGTCAGCCCGTCGCGGGCGCACAGCGCGTCCCGGGGGTCCTCCCGCTCCGGCACCGCGGCGACCTCGAGGCCCGGCACGGGAGCGGTGGGCAGGTCCTTGAGGGAGTGCACGGCCAGGTCCACGGATCCCGCCAGCAGCGCGGCCCGCAGGGCCGTGGCGAAGACCCCGGTGCCGCCCATCTGGGACAGGGGCCCGGTCAGGACGTCGCCCTCGGTGCGGATCGTGACGAGCTCCGGCTCCAGCCCGCCCGCCGCCGCGACGGCCCGGGCCGCCGTGGTGGTCTGGGTGAGCGCGAGCCGGGAGCCGCGGGTCCCGACCCGCAGCACCGGGAGCCCCTGCGCCGCGGCCGTCACGACCACCGCACCTCCCCCGCCTCGTCGAGGGCGACCGGGAGGGGCTCGCCCTGGGGGCGCTGCGCGATGGTGGGACGGGGCCCGGTGGCGCCGCGCAGCACCTTGACGCAGCAGTCCGGGGCGCAGTCGTCGAACCACGTGCCCTCGGCGCACGCGGAGAGCCGCGGCGGGGCGGCGCGCCCGGCGACGCGCTGCTCCACGAGGTCCGCGAGCCCGGCCACGAACGCCGGGTGGGTGCCCGCGGTGGGGGTGCGCACGGCCGGGAGGCCGAGCCGTTCGCAGGTCTCCAGGGCCTCCGTGTCGAGGTCCCACTTGACCTCCATGTGGTCGGAGACGAAGCCCAGCGGCACGAGGACCACGCCGGCGACACCGCGCTCGGCGAGCTCCTCGAGGGCGTCGTTGACGTCCGGCTCGAGCCACGGCACCTGCGGCGGCCCGGAGCGGGACTGGTAGACGAGGTCCCAGGTGTGGTCCCCGAGCTCCTCCGGTCCGACGCGCTCGAGCACGGTCCGGGCCACGGCCAGGTGCTGGGCGACGTAGGCGGAGCCCTCCTCGAAGTCCATCCGCGCCGGCCCGGAGGCCTCGGCGTCGGTCGTGGGGATGGAGTGGGTGCAGAACAGGACCGCGATCCTGCCGTCGTCGGCGCCGAGCCGGTCGCGCACCTGCGCGAGGCCCTCCCGGAGGCCCTCGACGAAGGGCTGCACGAAGCCCTCGGAGTCGTAGTACTGGTGGACCTTGTCGACCTGCATCTCGTCCGTGAGGCCCAGCTCCTCGAGCGCCACGCCGTAGTCCTCGCGGTACTGGCGGCAGCCGGAGTAGCTGGAGTAGGCGCTGGTGGCGAGCACCAGGAGCTTGCGCAGCCCGCGCGCGTGGCACTCCCGCACCACGTCCGCCACGTAGGGCGCCCAGTTGCGGTTGGCCCACAGCACGGGCACGCTCAGGCCCCGGCCGAGCAGCTCGGCCTCGAGGGCGGAGCGCAGCGCGCGGTTCTGGGCGTTGATGGGGCTGACGCCGCCGTTGGCCCGGTAGTGGGTGGCGACCTCCTCGAGCCGCTCGTCGGGGATGCCGCGGCCCTTCGTGACGTTGCGCAGGAACGGCAGGACGTCGTCCTGCCCCTCCGGCCCGCCGAAGGACGAGAGGACGACGGCGTCGTAGTGCTCCGGCGCGTGCGCGCGGGCGCGGGACAGGGCGTTCTCGGCGCTCATCGGAGCACCTCCGCGAGCTCCTCGGAGCGGATCCGGCGGCCCGTGTAGAACGGTGTCTCCTCGCGCACGTGCAGCCGGGCCTCCGTGTTGCGGAAGGCCCGCATGACGTCGACGAGGTCGACCAGCTCGGGGGCCTCGAGCGCGAGCAACCACTCGAAGTCGTTGAGCCCGAAGCACGCGATGGTGTTGGCGAGGACCTGGGGGTAGTCGCGCGCCGCCATGCCGTGGTTGCGCAGCATCTCGGCGCGGCGCTGGGCGTTCATGTAGTACCACTCGTAGGAGCGCACGAACGGGTAGACGCAGACCCAGTCCTCGGGGGCGACGCCGCGGGCGAAGGACGGCGAGTGGTTCCGGGTGAACTCGGCGTCCCGGTGCACCCCCATCGCGTTCCAGGCCTGCGCGGTGCCGGCCAGGAGCTCCGTGCGGCGCAGCCGGCGGACCGCCGACTGGAGCGCCTGGGGGTCGTCGCCGTGCAGCCACGTGAGGACGTCGGCGTCCTCGCGCATCCCCGAGACGTCGTAGGCGCCGCGCAGCGTCACGCCCTCGGCCGCCAGCTGCTCGACGACGCCGTCGAACTCGGCGGCCGCGGAGGCGTCGTCGCCGGCCGTGCGGGCCGCGGCGCCGCCGGCGGGGCGGGCGAACACGGACCAGACGGCCCAGTGCAGCTGCTCCGCGCCGCCGTCCTGCGTCGGCTCGGGCGTGGCTGCGGGGTGACCGCCGTGCTCGTGGGGGCTGGTGTCGTGGGACAAGGCTCAGTCCTTTCGTCGGGTGCTGGTCGGTGGGGTGCGTGCCGGTTCGGTGGCGGCCGGCGCGGCGTCGTCCGGGACGCCCGCCTCGGCGAGCAGGGCGCGGACCTGGGCCCGGGTGTCGGCGACAACGGAGGCGAGGCCCGTGCCCGCGAGCCACCCGCCGACCGCGACGGCGTCGGGCAGCGCCGCGAGCGCCCGCCGGAAGTCGGCGACCCGCCGGGCGTGCCCGACGCCGGTGCGGGGCAGCGCGGAGCGCCAGCGCACGATGTCCGCGCCGACGAGCTGGGCGGGCCGCAGGGGCATGCCCATGAGGGTCGAGGCGTCGGAGAGGGCCAGGCGGATGAGCTGGTCGTCGGGCAGGGCCACCTCCGGGGGCACGGCGGTGGCGTCGGGCTGGGCGCGCCCGTAGGAGAGCCGCAGCACGTGCCGACCGGGGCCGGCCGCCTGCCGGACCCAGTCCCACTTGGCGCTCGCGTGGGTGAGGGCCTTGGCGCGCACGCCGCGGGCGTCCTCGCTCACGAGCAGGCCGGTGCCCCGGGGGGCGCCGTCGAGGCGCGGCTCGTCGACCACGAGCGTGGCCAGGGCCACCTGGGGCCCGGCCCCGGGGGCGAACCGCTGGAGCCCCTCCTCGTGGCTGGCGAGGAGCCGGACGGCGGTCGTGCCGTCGGTGGCCATCACGAGCAGCTCCCCGCGCGCCACGGCGGTCTTGTGGCCGAAGCGCGGCTGGCGCTGGATGACCATCCAGCCCTCGCGCCGGGGGTCGCGGTCGAGGGCGATGACGTCGTAGCCGGTGACGAGCTTCACGCCCGCCCGCTCGAGGTCGTGCACGAGGGTCTCGGACAGCGCGTTCATGCCGCCGCGCAGCCCGGCCACGTTTTCGAATCTCTTTTCTGGTCCTGGTCNACGGAGGACACCAAAACCGATTCGAAAACCGTGCTCGCGCAGGGCCCGCCGCAGACCGGGGGCGACGGCGTCGACGTCGAGGTCGTCGGGGTGGGCGGAGTGCACGCCCGTGGCGAACGGCGCGACGAGCCGGTCCAGCACCCGCTCCCCCATCCGCGCCCGGACGAGGCCGCCGAGGGAGCGCTCGGTCATGCCGACGAAGGCCGGCAGCCGGCGGTCGAGGCTCGCGCGCAGCATGCCGGCACGGCCGAGGGCCGCCCGCAGCCGGGGGGCGGTCGGGTCGGCGGGGATGCCCAGGATCCCGGAGTCGGGGGCGGGCACGGCGCCCTCCGGCAGGAACAGCCACGAGCCGGAGCGGTTGGGGTGCACCACGCGCTCGCCGAGGCCGAGCTCGTCCAGGAGGTCGGGGACCGCCCGGGAGCGGGTCGCGAAGGACTCGGCGCCCGAGTCGAGGACGAGGCCCGCCACCTGGTGGGCGCCGACGGCTCCCCCGAGGTGGTCCTCGGCCTCGACCAGGGTGACGCGCAGCCCGCGGGCCGCCAGGTCGCGGGCGGCCACGAGCCCGGAGACGCCGCCGCCCACCACAAGGGCGGATCGGGGCGGGGTCCGGCGGGCGGGCCGGCCGTCCCGCTCCGCGCTCACGGCCTGCCGCCGCGAGGGGTCTGCTCCAGCGGCTGGTCGTGGACGAAGGACACGAGGTCCGTCAGCACCTGCGGGTCGGTGCCCGGCGGGACGCCGTGGCCGAGGTTCACCACGTGCCCGGGCGCCGTGGCCCCGCCGGCCAGCACCTCGCGCACGTGCTCGGCGAGCACGGGCCAGGGGGCGGTGAGCAGGGCCGGGTCGATGTTGCCCTGCAGCACGGTGGACCCGCCGAGCCGCCGGTTGGCCTCGGCCAGCGGGATCCGGTAGTCCACGCCCACCGCGTCCGCGCCGGCGTCCCGCATCGCGGCGAGCAGCTCACCGGTGCCGGTGCCGAAGTGGATCCGGGGCACGGCGAGGTCCTCGACGGCGCGCAGCGCGGCCGCCGAGTGCTCCACCACGTGCGCGGAGTAGTCGGCCAGGGACAGGGAGCCCGCCCAGGAGTCGAAGAGCTGCACGGCGGAGGCGCCGGCCTCGACCTGGGCGCGCAGGAACGCCCCGGACGTCCGGGCCGCCCACTCGGCGAGCGCCCGCCAGGCCGCCGGGTCGGCGTGCATCATCGTGCGCGGCAGCAGGTGGTCCCGGGAGGGCCCGCCCTCGACCATGTAGGCGGCCACGGTGAACGGCGCCCCGGCGAAGCCGATGAGCGGGGTCGCCCCGAGCTCCGCGACGGTGCGGGCGACGGCCTCGCGGATCGGGTCGAGGGAGCCCTCGGTGAGCTCCGGCAGGGCGGCGACGTCGGCGGCCGTGCGCACGGGGCGCTCCAGGACGGGACCGCGGCCCGGGACGATCTCGACGTCCACGCCGGCCACGCGCATGGGCACGACGATGTCGGAGAAGAAGATGGCGGCGTCGACGTCGTGCCGGCGCACCGGCTGGAGCGTGATCTCGGCGGCCATCGCGGGGTCCAGGCAGGCGTCGAGCATGGCGGTGCCCTGGCGCAGGGACCGGTACTCCGGCAGCGACCGGCCCGCCTGCCGCATGAACCACACCGGGCGGCGGCCGGGCGCGCGGCCCGTGAGGGCCTGCAGCAGCGGGGCGTCCAGTGTGCCGGCGGCCCGCAGCGGATGGCCCTGCGGCAGCGCCCCGAGCGATCCGGTCAGGCGCCGGAACGCCGCCGAGGGGTGGGTGCCGCCCGTGGGGTGCCCGGGAACGGCTGCGGTCGACGTGTCCGGCGTGCTCGCCGTCTCAGGGGTGGTAGGCATAGTGCTCCCATTGTGCCAAGGAACACCGACGTCGTTTACCGACGCAGCGTCACCGGGGTCCGGGAGGGGCCGGTCGGTGACGGACGTGAGCGGCCTCTCGGACGTCACTGAGGCGCGGATCCGCGGTGACCGTCTAGTATGAATGCACTGTGGTCCTCTTCGCTCTCGTCGCCTCCCATCAGAACGTCGATCTGAACACCGTTGCGCGTCTCAGCACCGGTGCGCTCGGGCTGTCCGAGGAGATGGTCCGCAGCGGCCCGCTCCGGGGCGCCGTGACCCTCTCGACGTGCAACCGGCTCGAGATCTACGGGGAGCTCGAGGACACGCCGGGCGTCCCGTCCGGGGCGGCGCTGGACCGGGTCCTGGCCGAGCTCGCCGAGCAGATCGGCTCCCGCGCCGGGCTCGACCCCGAGTTCGTGGCCGACTCCCTGCGGGCCTTCACCGACTCCGGCGCCGCACGCCACCTCTTCACCGTGGTCTCCGGGCTGGAGTCCGCCGTGGTGGGCGAGCGCGAGATCACCGGGCAGGTCCGGCGCGCCCTCAACGACGCCCAGCAGGCGGGGACGGTCTCCGGCAAGCTCCAGCGGCTGTTCGAGGCGGCCGCCCGCACCGCCCGCAAGGTGGGCACGCAGACCGCCCTGGGCGAGCGCGGCCGCTCCATCGTCTCCGTGGCCCTGGACCTCGCCGACGACGTCACGTCCGGCACCTGGACGTCGCGCCGGGCCCTCGTGTTCGGCACGGGCGCCTACGCAGGGGCGACCATGGCGGCCCTGCGCGACCGCGGCTGCGCGGACATCGAGGTGTACTCGGCGTCGGGCCGGGCGGAGCAGTTCACCGAGAACCGCGGCGGCACCCCGGTGGGGACCGCGGAGCTGGCCGCGGCCCTGGAGCGCGCCGACGTCGTGATCGGCTGCAGCGGCGGCTCCGCCCCCATGGGCGCCGCCGCGTTCCCCGCCGGGTCCCGCACCGTGGTCGACCTGGCCCTGACCCGCGACTTCGACCCCGCCGTGGCGGACCTGCCCGGCGTCGAGCTCATCACCCTCGAGTCGGTGCGCGTGGCCGCCCCGGACGAGACCCGGGAGTCCGTCGACGCCGCGAGCGGGATCGTCGAGCGCGCCGCCCAGGAGTTCGCCGCGAGCCAGGAGGCCCGGGACATGGACGCCGCGATCGTCGCCCTGCGCAAGCACACCATGGCCGTCCTGGACGCCGAGCTCGAGAAGGTCACCTCCCACCACGGATGCACGGCCGCCCAGGAGCAGATCGAGCTCGCGATGCGGCGCATGGTCCGCTCCCTGCTGCACACCCCCACCGTCCGCGCGCGCGAGCTCGCCGCGCAGGGCCGGCAGGACGAGTACATCACCGGTCTGGCGGCGCTGTACGGCATCGAGGTCCCCGCGCCCGCCGCGGAGGAGAGCGCACCACCGGCGGCCGGGGCGCCGCCGGAAGCCGCCACCCGGTCCCAGGCCGCGGGGTAGGGCAGCATTCGTTCGGCCGGCGCCGCCGACCGGTTGAGGAGGAACGGTTCATGACTGAGACCAGGAGAGGCCGCCCGGCGCGCCTCCCGCGCGAGGCCCGCCGGCGGCAGCTGCTCGAGACGGCGCTGACCGTGTTCTCCTCGAACGGCTACCACGGGTCGTCCATGGACGACATCGCCGACGCCGCCCAGGTGAGCAAGCCCGTCCTCTACCAGCACTTCCCCGGCAAGCGCGAGCTGTACCTCGCCCTCGTGGACCACTACCTGCAGGAGCTCTCGCTCGGGCTCGTCACGGCGCTGCAGGGCAGCGACGTGAACCGCGAGCGGGTCGAGTCCATGCTGGACGTCTACTTCGGCTTCGTCGAGGCCAATCCGGAGGCCCACCGGCTGATCTTCGAGTCCGACCTGCTGGCGGACCCGGAGGTCGCGGAGCGCTTCGAGAGCTTCCACCTCGCCGTGGCGGACTCGATCGCCGGGGTCCTCGGGCCCAACGCGGGGCTGAGCCACCCGCACGCCGTGCTCGTCTCCCGCTCCCTCACCGGCATGGCGCAGACCGCCGCGGTGCACTGGATCCGCAACCCGGGCACCGGCGGCCGGGCCGAGGCCCAGCGCCAGATCTTCCGTTTAGCTTGGGGCGGAATCTCGATCATCGACGAGGACTGGCAGTAGCGCCCTCCTAGACTGGCCGGGACGCATCCCGCAGCCCCGACCAGGAGGAACCATGGAAATCAAGATCGGTGTTCAGCACGTCGCCCGGGAGATCGTCGTCGACTCCGCGCTCGAGGCGCCGGAGGCCGTGGAGCTGATCACCGCGGCCTTGTCCTCCGGGTCCCCCCTGACCCTGACGGACACCAAGGGCAACGTGACGGTCGTCCCCGCGGGCGTCATCGGCTACGCCGCCGTCGGCGCGGAGCAGAAGCGGGCGGTCGGCTTCACCCCCTTCGCCCAGGACGGCTGAGACCCCCTCCGCCCGGCACGGCGGACCCGGCCCGGCGACCGCACGGAGCGTGCGCGGTCGTCGGGCTACACTGTTGAGTGCACTGGATGACCGGTCGTACCCGCGATCCCACGAACGACAGACACCTACTCGCCCCCGCTCCCCGCGAACAGGCCCCCCACGGCGGCCTCGCGCAGGACCGGACCCGGGCGCCACGCTCCCGTGGCCCGCGCGGTCGAGGCGGCGCACGCTCACGATCGGCTTCCACCCACCGCACGCCCCCCGGCGCCCGCCAGCACGGCGGCCCGGAGGCCGGACCCCGAGGTCCCCTCCCTTCAGCGGGCGTGCCCGAGTCGTAAGGAAACCGACCGTGACCGACCACATCACCGACACCGCACCGGACGCCGCCGCGCCCGACGACGGGACCGTCCTCGACGGCACCCCCGAGGTGGTCGTCGAGACCACCGAGCACCCCGAGCCGCTGCCCCAGGACTTCGCCGAGTTCGGGGTGCGCCAGGACATCGTGGACTCCCTCGCCGCCGAGGGCATCGTCCACCCCTTCCCCATCCAGGCCATGACCCTGCCGGTGGCGCTGTCCGGGCAGGACATCATCGGGCAGGCCAAGACCGGCACGGGCAAGACCCTCGGCTTCGGCATCCCCGTGGTCCAGCGCGTCGTGGGCCGCGGCGACGCGGGGTGGGACCAGCTGAAGAAGCCGGGCGCCCCGCAGGCGCTCATCGTGGTGCCCACCCGCGAGCTCGCCGTCCAGGTCGGCCACGACCTGGCCACCGCCGCGCGGACCCGCGACGCCCGGGTGGCCACCATCTACGGCGGCCGCGCCTACGAGCCCCAGATCGAGCAGCTGCAGGCGGGCGTCGAGGTCGTCGTCGGCACCCCCGGCCGGCTCATCGACCTCAACCGGCAGCGCCACCTCGACCTGTCCGCGGTGCGGGCCGTGGTGCTCGACGAGGCCGACGAGATGCTCGACCTCGGCTTCCTGCCCGACGTCGAGAAGCTGCTCTCGGCCGTGCCCGAGGTCCGGCAGACGATGCTCTTCTCCGCGACGATGCCCGGGCCCGTGGTGGCCATGGCCCGCCGCTACATGACCAAGCCCATGCACATCCGGGCCGCCGCGCCGGACGAGGGCGCCACCAAGAAGGACATCCGCCAGGTGGTCTACCGGGCGCACCACCTCGACAAGGACGAGGTCGTGGCCCGGATCCTGCAGGCCGAGGGCCGGGGGCGCACGATCGTGTTCACCAAGACCAAGCGGGCCGCGGCCAAGCTCGCGGACGAGCTGATCACCCGCGGCTTCGCCGCCGCCCCGCTGCACGGCGACCTGGGGCAGGGCGCCCGCGAGCAGGCGCTGCGCGCGTTCCGCAACAACAAGGTCGACGTGCTCGTGGCCACGGACGTCGCCGCCCGCGGCATCGACGTCGAGGACGTCACGCACGTCATCAACTTCCAGTGCCCCGAGGACGAGAAGACCTACCTGCACCGCACCGGCCGCACCGGCCGCGCGGGCAACAAGGGCACGGCCGTGACGTTCGTGGACTGGGACGACATCCCGCGCTGGCGGCTGATCGACAAGGCCCTGGAGCTCGGCATCCCCGAGCCCCGCGAGACCTACTCCTCCTCCGAGCACCTGTACGAGGAGCTGAGCATCCCGAAGGGCACCAAGGGCCGGCTCCCCCGCTCCAGGCGCACCCACGAGGGGCTCGGCGCCGAGGTCCTCGAGGACCTCGGCGAGCCCGGCGGGCGCAAGAGCGGCCCGCGCGGCGAGGGCCGGGACGGGCGCTCGCGCGACCGCGGCGCCGGCCGCGGCGAGGGGCGCGGCTCCGGCCGCGGCGACCGCGGCGGGTCCGGCCGCGGTGAGGGGCGCGGCGGCCGCGGCCGCCGCGACGACGCCGCGACGTCGTCCGCTCCGCGCGAGGACGCCCGGGCGCCCCGGGCGGCTGCGCGCGAGACGGCTCCCGAGGCGCCCCGGGAGACCTCGGTGGAGCGCACCTCGGACGGCACCACCCGGCGCCGCCGGCGCCGCCGCAGCAGCGCGGCCTCGCCGGAGCAGAGCGGCACCGCCGGCGAGTGAGCCCCTTCGCCTTCGACGCCGAGGGCCCCGACGCGGTGGTCGCCGCGGAGAACCTGGATCTCCTGCGGCGGCTGCCCGGCGGGGCCTTCCGCATGATCTACGTGGACCCGCCCTTCAACACGGGCCGCACCCAGCGGCGGCGGGAGTCCACGGTGACCCCGGCCGCCGCCGGGGAGGGCGACCGCACCGGCTTCGCCGGCCGCTCCTACACGACCGTGCTGGGGGCCCTGCGCAGCTACGACGACGCGTTCGCCGACTACTGGGGGTTCCTGGAGCCCCGTCTGCGGGAGGCGTGGCGGGTGCTGGCCGACGACGGGACGCTGTACCTGCACCTGGACTACCGGGAGGTGCACTACGCGAAGGTGATGCTGGACGCGATCTTCGGGCGGGAGTGCTTCCTCAACGAGATCATCTGGGCCTACGACTACGGCGGGCGCTCCCGCCGCCGCTGGCCCGCCAAGCACGACAACGTCCTGGTGTACGTCAAGGACCCCGAGCGGTACCTGTTCGACAGCGCCGAGGTCGACCGGGAGCCGTACATGGCCCCGGGCCTGGTGACCCCGGAGAAGGTGCGGCTGGGCAAGCTGCCCACGGACGTGTGGTGGCACACCATCGTCTCCCCCACCGGCCGGGAGAAGACCGGCTACCCCACGCAGAAGCCCGTGGGCCTGGTGCGGCGGATGGTCGCCGCGAGCTCCGCCCCCGGGGACTGGGTCCTGGACTTCTTCGCCGGCTCCGGGACGCTCGGCGCCGCCGCCGGGCAGCTGGACCGGCGGTTCGTGTGCGTGGACCGCAACCCGGAGGCGATCGAGGTCATGCGCGCCCGCCTGCCGGGCGCGACCGTGTGGGACTGAGCACGGGCTCGCCCGGCAGGCGGCGGGGCCCTCAGGGGTAGCGCACGGGGACCCCGGAGCCGGCCTGCTCCTCGATCCGCACGAGCGACTGGACGGACGTCAGGTTCTCGCCCAGCCGGTTGGGCTTGCCGGCCCCGTGGTAGTCGCTCGCGCCCGTGACCACCAGGTCGTGCTCGGAGGCCATCCGGACGAGCCGGGCCCGGGCGTCGTCGGGGTTGTCCCGGTGCGCGACCTCGAGCCCGCCGAGGCCGGCGTCGATCATGGCCTCGAAGACCTCCGGGCCGACCACCCGGCCGCGGGCCGCGGCGAGCGGGTGGGCGAAGACGGGCACGCCGCCGGCGGCCCGGACGAGGCGCACCGCGTGCACCGGGTCCGGGGCGTAGTGGGGGACGTAGTAGCGGGAGCGGCTGTGCAGCACCGAGGCGAAGGCGGCGGTGCGGTTCTCCACGACCCCCACGGTGACGAGCGCGTCGGCGATGTGCGGGCGGCCCACGGTCGCGCCCTCGCGCACGTGGTCCAGGACCACGTCCCAGTCGATCGGGTAGTCCTCGGACAGCAGCTCGACCATGCGCTCGGCCCGGGTGCGCCGCGAGCAGCGGGAGGACTCGATCTCGGCGAGCAGCCGTGGCTCCCGCGGGTCGTGCAGGTAGCTCAGCAGGTGCACCGAGATCCCGTCCTCGGTGGTGCAGGAGATCTCCATGCCCGGGACGAAGGCGACCCCGAGGGCCACCGCGGCGTCCCCGGCCGCCTGCCACCCGGACGTGGTGTCGTGGTCGGTGAGGGCGAAGACGTCCAGGCCCGCCGCGTGCGCCGCGCGGGCCACGTCCGCCGGGCTCTCCGTGCCGTCGGAGTCGGACGAGTGGGTGTGCAGGTCGATCTTCACCCGCTCCACGATACCGGTCCGGGCCGGACGGCCCGCCGCCTCCCGTGGCACGATGAGACCGACGACGCGAGGAAAGGAATCATGACAGAGCACAGCACCACACCCCAGGACGCGGCGCAGCCGCTCTCGGACCGGGTCGAGAACCGGTCCCAGCGCCCCGACTCCGCCGCCTTCCAGCAGTTCATGGCGTCCCAGTGGGCGGAGGCGGAGCCCACCGAGGTGGAGCGGGCCCCGGTCGCGGACTTCGCCGCCGAGCGGCGCCGGCGGATCTCCGAGCGGTTCCCCGGCGAGCGGCTCGTGCTCCCCGCCGGGCCGCTCAAGGTCCGCTCCAACGACACCGACTACCGCTTCCGGCCGCACTCCGCGTTCGCGCACCTCACGGGTCTGGGCGTGGACCACGAGCCCGACGCCGTGCTGGTGCTCGAGCCCGTCCAGGAGGGCGCCGGCGACGACGGGGGCCACCACGAGGCCACCCTGTACTTCCACCCCATGGCCGGCCGGGACTCGAAGGAGTTCTACGCCGACGCCAAGAACGGCGAGTTCTGGGTGGGCCCCCGCCCCACCCTCGAGGAACTGGGCGCCGCCTACGGGCTGCGCACCCGGGACCTCGGGGGCCTCGAGGACGCGGTCACCAAGAACGCCGGGCCCACCGCCCTGGGCGGCCTGCGGGTCCGGCTCGTGCGCGAGGTGGACCTGAACGTCGACGCCCTGGTGGACACCTCCCGGATCAACACCGGGGTGGACCTCGAGTCCTCGGACGCCCTCGACGGCGAGCTCGCCGAGGCGCTCTCGGAGCTGCGGCTCGTCAAGGACGCCCACGAGGTCGGGCAGCTGCGCGAGGCCGTGGACGCGACCATCGCGGGCTTCACCGACATCGTGCACGTGCTGCCGGCCGCCGCGGGCCACCGCCACCGCGGCGAGCGCATGGTCGAGGGCGCCTTCTTCGCCCGCGCCCGCACGGACGGCAACGACCTCGGCTACGACACCATCGCGGCGTGCGGCAACAACGCCACGGTCCTGCACTGGATCCGCAACACCGGGAGGGTGATCCCGGGGGAGCTGATCCTCGTGGACGCGGGCGTGGAGGCCGACTCCCTCTACACCGCTGACATCACCCGCACCCTGCCGGTGAACGGCCGCTACTCGGAGGTGCAGCGGCGGATCTACCAGGCGGTCCTGGACGCCGCCGACGCCGCGTTCGACGCCGCGGTGCCCGGCAACCGGTTCCGGGACGTGCACGCCGCCGCCATGGAGGTCCTGGCCCGGCGGCTGGAGAGCTGGGGCCTGCTGCCCGTGCCCGCCGAGGTCTCGCTCTCCGCGGCGGGCCAGCACCACCGGCGGTGGATGCCGCACGGCACGAGCCACCACCTGGGCCTCGACGTGCACGACTGCGCGCAGGCCAAGCGGGAGCTGTACGTGGACGGGGTCATCGAGCCCGGCATGGTGTTCACCATCGAGCCCGGCCTCTACTTCAAGGCGGAGGACCTCGCGGTGCCGGAGGAGTACCGCGGGATCGGCGTGCGGATCGAGGACGACGTCCTGATCACCGAGGACGGCAACGTCAACCTCTCGTCCGGGCTGCCCCGCACCCCGGACGAGGTCGAGGCGTGGATGACCGGTCTGTGGCACGCCCGGGAGGGCGTCGACCCCAGCTGAGCCGGCGGCCGTCAGCGGGAGGCGTCGGTGGACGTGCTCCCGCCGGTCGGCGGCCCGGACCGGTCCGGGGCCGCGTCCTGACCGGCGGCGTCCCCGTCGGGCTCCCCGGCGGGGAGCCTGATGCCGTACTGGGGCCGGCCGTCGGGCAGGTCCTGGAACATCGCGGAGCGGCCGGGCGCGTCGGCACGCTCGCTCTGGCCCGCCGCGGGGACCGCGGGCGCGGGACCCGCGGGTCCGCCGGCCGGCTCCGGGGCGGCGCCGTGGGAGGGCCGCTGCCACGGGGCCCCCGCCGGGGGCCGCCCCGGCGTCCCGGGCTNTCTGCGCCATCAAAAAGGCCCGCGAAAAGGCGCCGTGGGAGGGCCGCTGCCACGGGGCCCCCGCCGGGGGCCGCCCCGGCGTCCCGGGCTGCGGGGGGCCCTGCCGCATCCCCTGCGGAGGACCCTGCTGCGGAGCGGGCCGCGGCGCGGGAGCGGTCCGCGGCAGGCTCTGCAGCCCGCGCAGCCCCTGGAGCACCTGCTGGGCGCGCTGGGCCACCTCGGGGGCGGCCACGACGTCGTAGGACGTGGCGACGATCTGGTTGGTCGAGGTGAAGTCCCGCTTCCCGCGCTGCATGGCGTAGGTGATGGTGGCGAGCAGCATCCAGAAGGCCCCGCCCATCAGCACCGACACGAGCAGCGTGGACAGCCACTGCTCCCCGCCCAGCAGCGACAGGATCATCCCGAGGAACGCGCCGAAGACCATGCCGTTGAGCGCGCCCTGGCCCGCGACCTTCGGATAGCTCAGCCGGCCGGTCACCTGCTCCACGGACTTCAGGTCGTTGCCGACGATCGCGATCCGGTCCACCTCGAACTGCTCGTCCGCCAGGTGGTCCACGGCCTTCTGCGCGTCGGCGTACGTGGCGTAGCGCCCGATCACCTCCCCGCGGGGCAGACCGCGGACGGCGGGGCTGGCGGGAGGCAGGGACCGTGGCGAGCTCATGCCCCCATTCTCCCCCATCCGCTCCCCCGCCGTGCCCCGACCCGGGCCGCGACCACGACCCCGCACCCCGGCCCCGGCCCCGGGAGGGGGCCCGGGGAGCCGGTGGGTAGTCTTGTACGGTGAGCAGCCACATCGACAAGATCTTCATCGCGCGCCTGATCGGCCTCGACGTGTTCGACCCCCTGGGGGACCGTCTGGGGCGGTTGCGCGACGTCGTCGTGCTCATGCGCGGCAGCTCCCGGTACGGCCGCTCCTCCCGCCGGCCCCTCGTGGTCGGCCTCGTGGTGGAGGTCCTCGGCAAGAAGCGGGTGTTCGTGCCGATGACCCGCGTGACCAGCATCGACGCGGAGAAGATCATCAGCACGGGGCTCGTGAACCTGCGCCGCTTCGAGCAGCGCGGCGCGGAGACCCTCGCCGTCGGCGAGGTCTTCGACCGGACCGTGGTGCTGCGCGACGGCTCCGGCTCCGCCACGGTCGAGGACATGGCGATGGAGCGCAAGCGCAACACCGGGGACTGGCTGATCACCCAGCTCTTCGTGCGCCGCACCGGCACGGGCGGGGGCCTGATGCGCCGCCGCAACGAGACGCTGATCATCGACTGGGAGGACGCGGGGGACCCCTCCGCCGCGGGCCACCAGCCGGCCACCCAGTGGGTCGCCTCCCACGAGGAGCAGCAGCCCGCCGACCTCGCGGACGAGCTCCACGACATGTCGGCCAAGCGCATGCTCGAGATCGCCCACGAGCTCCAGGACGACCGGCTCGCCGACGTCCTCGAGGAGCTCCCGGAGGAGGACCAGGTCTACATCCTCACCAACATGGAACCGGACCGCGCGGCCACGGTGCTCGAGGAGATGGAGCCCGACGACGCCGCCGACCTGCTCAACGAGCTGCCCGAGGCCCAGGCCGAGGAGCTGCTCGCGCGGATGCAGCCCGAGGACGCCGAGGACGTCCGGCGCCTGCTGGAGTACGAGGAGGGCACGGCCGGCTCGCTCATGACCCCCGTGCCGATCATCCTGCCGCCGGAGGCCACGGTGGCCGAGGCGCTCGCGCACATCCGCCAGGAGGAGCTCAGCCCCGCGGTCGCGGCGGCCGTGATCATCTCCCGCCCGCCGCTGGAGACGCCCACCGGCAAGTACCTCGGCATGGTGCACACCCAGAAGCTGCTGCGCTATCCCCCGCCCGAGGCCGTGGGCAACCTCATCGACCGCTCGTTCGAGCCGGTCTCCGACCTCGCCTCCCTGCAGGACGTCGCGCGCGAGCTCGCGACCTACGACCTCACGATCATCCCGGTGGTCAACGACCACGACCGGGTGGTCGGGGCGATCACGATCGACGACGTCCTCGACGCCCTGCTGCCCGAGGACTGGCGCACCGCCGACGACGGGACCCCGATCCGGAAGGTGGGCAAGCGGTATGAGTGAGCGCGAGCCCCGGCGCCCCCGCGTCGGCACCCGCGGCAACGCCCTCGACCAGCCGCGCGAGCACCGGCCGGGACTGCTGGACCGGTTCCGGCCGAACCCCGACGCCTTCGGGCGGATGACCGAGGGCTTCGCCCGGTTCATGGGCACCCCGCAGTTCCTGCTGTGGATGACGGTGTTCGTGGCCCTGTGGCTGGGCTGGAACACCATCGCCCCCCGGGAGCTGCAGTTCGACTCGAAGGACCTCAACTTCACGCTGCTCACGCTCATGCTCTCGCTGCAGGCCTCCTACGCGGCGCCCCTGCTGCTGCTGGCGCAGAACCGGCAGGACGACCGGGACCGGGTGACCCAGGAGGAGGACCGCCGCCGGGCGCAGCAGAACCTCGCCGACACCGAGTACCTGACCCGGGAGATCGCCTCGCTGCGGATCGCGCTGCGCGACGTCGCCACCCGCGACTTCGTGCGCTCGGAGCTGCGCTCGGTGCTCGAGGAGATCCTGGAGTCCCAGGACGACGCCCCGGACGCCGACGAGCCGGGGGCCCCGCCGCGGCGGGGCGCCCGCCGCAGGAGCCGCAACCCCGACCGCCCCACCGCCCCCGAGACCCGAGGGAACCCCCGTGCCTGAGCCCCGCCCCGACGACGTCCTCGCCCCCGAGACCCTCCACCCCGACCTGCGCGCGGCGCTCGACCGCGTGCTCGACCCGGAGCTGCGCCGGCCCGTGACCGAGCTGGGGATGATCCGCTCCGCCCGCCTCGACGACGCCGGCCACGCCGCGGTGCACGTGCTGCTGACGATCAGCGGCTGCCCCCTCCGCTCGACCATCGAGCGGGACGTCCGGGACGCCGTGGGGACCGTGGCCGGGGTGCGCACCGTGGACGTCGAGATCGGGGTGATGACCCCCGAGCAGCGCACCGCGCTGAAGGACCGGGTGGGCCACACCCGGACCGTCCCCTTCAACGACCCGTCCTCCCTGACCCGGGTGCACGCGGTGACCAGCGGCAAGGGCGGCGTCGGCAAGTCGACGGTCACCGTGAACCTCGCCGCCGCGCTCGCCGCGCGCGGCCGGTCGGTCGGCATCGTGGACGCCGACGTCCACGGGTTCTCCGTGCCCGGGCTGCTCGGCATCGACCGGGCGCCCACCCAGGTGGGGGACATGATCCTGCCCCCCGTCGTGGACGTCCCCGAGGAGGCGCGGGAGGACACCGGGCGCCCCGGGGTGCTCAAGGTCATCTCGATCGGGATGTTCGTGGACCCGGACCAGCCGGTGGCCTGGCGCGGGCCGATGCTGCACCGCGCCGTGGAGCAGTTCCTCACGGACGTGCACTTCGGCGACCTGGACCACCTGTTCCTCGACCTCCCGCCGGGCACGGGCGACATCGCGATCTCCGTGGCCCAGCTGCTGCCGTCCGCGGAGGTGCTCGTGGTCTCCACGCCCCAGCAGGCGGCGGTCGAGGTCGCCGAGCGCTCCGGGGCGCTCGCGGTGCAGACCGGCCAGCGGGTGGCCGGGGTGGTGGAGAACATGGCGGGCATGCCGATGCCGGACGGCAGCGTGCTCGAGCTCTTCGGCGCCGGCGGGGGCACCCGGATCTCGGAGTCCCTGACCCGGCGGCTCGGCTACGACGTGCCGCTGCTCGGCGCCGTGCCGCTCGACGTCGCCCTGCGCGAGGGCGGGGACGCCGGCCGCCCGGTGGTGTGGTCCGCGCCGGGCTCGCCCGCCGCGGTCGCCCTGCGTGCCGTCGCCGACGCGATGGGCGCCCGCCCGCGCGGGCTCGCCGGACGGCCGCTGGGCCTGGGACCGCGCTGACGCACCGCCGGCCCCGCGCTCGGCGTGTGCGGGGGCCGGCTCAGGTGGCCTCGGTGTCGAAGGGGGCCCGTTCGCCGGGGGCCAGGCGGGTCAGCACCGGGCCGGGGCGCGGCCGGGGTGCGGCGGGCGCCGCCGGCTCGTCGTCCTCCAGGAGGGCCTGGCGCACGATGGTGCGGGGGTCGTACTGGCGGGGGTCGAGCCTGCGCCAGTCGACGTCGGCGATCTCCGGCCCGAGGGTCTCCTTGAGCTCCTCGGTGGCGCCGGTCGCGTAGCGCTTGGCGGCCTTGACCAGCTCCTTGAGCTTCTCCGCGTACTCCGGCAGCCGCTCCGGCCCGATGATGAACAGGGCCAGGAGCACCAGGATGATCGCTTCGCCGCCGTTGATGCCGAGCACAGGAAGTGATTTTACCAGTCCGGGAGCCGGTGGCCGGTCAGCCGAAGATCTCGCGCAGGCCGACCAGCACCGTCTCGACGACGCCGGGGTCCCCCGGGGACGGCTCCACCACGCGCCCCCGCTCGTCGGCCACGACGAGGCCCACGGTGTGGGCCATCGCGGACGGTCCGGAGTCCCCCGAGACGGTGTAGACGACCTCGTCCCCGACGAGCACCGCCCGCCACGGCGGCCCGGCGTCCACCCACAGCGGCACGCCCTCCACGGCGACGCGTTCGAGGCCCTCGGCGCTCACGGGCAGCCCGGTCAGTCCGTCCATGGGGTTCTCGCGGTCGACCCCCCCGCGCTGCTCCACCACGACGACCTCGTCCTCGCCGCGGTGCAGCCTGACGGCCACGACCGGGTGCCCGGACAGGGTTCCGCGGGTCATCGAGCCCACCCGGTAGCCGTCCGCGGCCAGGGTGGGCAGCGTCCAGCCCTCCGTGCGCAGCAGGTCCGCGGACACCTCGTCCGCGTGCAGCACCCCGTGCGTGCCGTGCCACGCCGAGACCGGCACCCGCTCCTCGGCGCTGTGCGCGGACTGCATCACGACCGTGCGCCCGACCGCGTAGCCGGAGCCCAGGACGAGGGTGAGCACCGCGCTCACGGTGGCCGCGGCCACGGGCACCGCGCTGCTGGGGCGGGCCGGCGCGGTGCGGTCCGGGCGGGGCATCGGTCCTCCTCGTGCGGTGGTCGGGCGGCGGGCTCCGGGTGGGCCCGTGCCCGGTCCCGTGCCGCGGTCGGCGTCGGGAGCGGGTGCACGGACCGCTCCGTGAGGAGGCCCGCGAACAGGTCCGTGGAAGACGTCGTGATCGTCTCCATGATCGACCGGGAAGCTGGATGCCGACTGGACGGTGGCCGGACGGACGGGCCCAGCCGGTAGGATGGCGCGCATCCACTACAGCGACGAAGGGCGGACCATGGGCGCGGACAAGACGACGAGCTGGTCGTACGCCGAGGCGTTCGCCGCCGAGGACGAGCTCGCCTACCGCGCCCGGGAGCGGTCCCTCGCCCTGCGCATCCCCCCGGTGACCCCGGGGACGGCCGCCGCCCTGACCGTGCTCGCCGCGGCGGCCCGGCCCGCCACCGTGGTCGAGGTGGGCACGGGGGCCGGGGTGTCCGGTCTCGCCCTGCTGCGCGGTCTGCCCGGCACGTCCGTGCTGACCACGATCGACACCGACATCCGGGCGCTGCGCGCGGCCCGCGACACGTTCCGGGAGGCCGGGATCCCGACGAGCCGGACCCGCACGATCCCCGGCCGCGCGTCCCTCGTGATGCCACGGTTGAGCGCCGGCGCCTACGACCTCGTGTTCCTCGACGCCGACCCCGAGGGGACCCTCGACTACGCCGAGGAGGCCGTCCGGCTGCTGCGCCCGGGCGGGATGCTCGTGGTCAACGACGCCCTGTCCCAGGACAAGGTGGCGCAGCCGGCCAACCGCGAGGAGAACACCCGGACGATGCGGGCCGTGCACCGGCTGTTCCGGGAGGACGAGCGCTTCAGCACCGCCCTGTTGACGACCGGCTCCGGGCTGCTGCTGGCCGTCCGCCGCTGACCGGACGGGTCCGGACGGCGGGGGGCCCGGCACCACGTGGTGCCGGNGGAGAACACCCGGACGATGCGGGCCGTGCACCGGCTGTTCCGGGAGGACGAGCGCTTCAGCACCGCCCTGTTGACGACCGGCTCCGGGCTGCTGCTGGCCGTCCGCCGCTGACCGGACGGGTCCGGACGGCGGGGGGCCCGGCACCACGTGGTGCCGGGCCCCCCGCCGTCCGCGCCGGTGGTCACTCGGTGACGCCGGCCAGGCACTCCTTGAGCTCCGCGGCCTCGGCCGGCTTCAGCTCGACCACCAGCCGTCCGCCGCCCTCGAGCGGCACCCGCATGATCAGGCTCCGCCCCTCCTTGGTGACCTCCATCGGTCCGTCACCGGTTCTCGGCTTCATGGCCGCCATGTGGGAACTCCTCTTCCTCGATTGGTGTGGCTCCCATCCTATCCGAGCCGCAACCGTGGACCCGGACCACCCCGGCGCCCGGGGGTCCGCGTCGGCGTGCCCGGCGCGGGGTGCGGACGGGATCAGGGCGGGTAGTCCCCGCCCCCGGGCAGCTGCTTCCAGTGCCACAGCCAGCCGACCCAGACGAGCTGGAGCAGCGCGCCGAACACCACGCAGGCCACCCGGTAGGCGCGCGAGTCCGAGACCGCGGCCAGCGGCAGGGCGAGGGGGAACAGCGGCAGCAGCAGCCGGAAGGTGCTGCTCTGGGGGTGCAGGAAGAGGAGCAGGTACACGGCGTAGCTCGCCAGCCACACGCGCGTGAGCAGGTCCAGCCGCTCCCGCACCACGCGGGTGCCCAGCAGCACCGTCCCGCCCGCGACCAGCAGCACGGGCGCGGCGAGCCCGAGCACGGGGCCGAACAGCCCGGCGGCGGCGTCGAACCAGGGCACCACCGGCTCCAGCCCTCCCCCGCCCCGCCACGCCGTCTCGGTGTCGGTGTACGCGGTCGGCTCGCCCGTGACGGCCCACGCGATCGCCGGCCAGGCGAGAGCCGCGCCGCACGCCAGGACCGCGAGGCCGAACAGCCCGTCGACGGCTTCCGCCGCGCGGCGCAGCTCCCCGGCCCGGTGCCGGCGCACGGAGCGCACGAGCCACGTGATCCCCAGGGCCGCCGCGAAGGGGACCCCCGCCGGGCGCGTCAGGCACATCAGGAGCACCACGGGGGCGGCCGCCAGGTGGTTCCCCCGGGCCACCAGCAGCAGGGCGCCCGCGAGCAGCAGCAGGTGCAGCGACTCGGCGTAGGGGACCTGCAGCACCGGGGCGACCGGGCTGAACGCGACGAACGCGACACCCCACAGGGCGGTGGCCGGAGGGGCGAGCCGGAGGAACAGCCGGTGGACGAGCAGGACGGCGCCCAGGCTCGCGGCCAGGGACACGGCCGACGCGGCCGCGTCCCACCCCGCGCCGGTGGCCGCCGAGACCACCCGCACGACCATCGGGAAGACCGGGTAGAACGCCCAGGCGTTCTCCTGCACCTGCCCGGCCGCGTCCCGGGGCAGGGACGCGGGATAGCCCTCCCGGGCGATGCGCTCGTACCAGTCCGAGTCCCAGGTCCCGGTGAACTCGAGGTAGCCCAGGGCGCCGTCCCCCCACGGACCGGGACCCTGCTGCCGGCCCACCGTGGTGAACACGGCCCAGGCCCAGAGCCGGGAGGCCGCCCAGACCAGCAGGGCCTGTGCCCACCAGGGGGCCCGGGTCCACCGGAGGGCCACGGCCGTCCGGAGGGCCACGGCCGTCCGGCCGCTCACGCCCCCGGCACCGGGCGGGACGGCGGGTCCTCCGGCGGCGGCAGCCGGTCCACGAGGTGGGCCAGCACGGCGTGGACCTCCGCGGGGTCGTAGCCGCGGCGCCGTACGGAGAACGCGATCCGCTCCACGTCCTCCGCCGTCGGGTGCTCGGGCAGCACGAGCGGCGCCCCGGGGGCGCGCGCCACGGCGATCCCGTCCCGGGCGGGCACGACCCGCTCGGCGAGGCGGTCGCGGCCGAGGACCACGACGCCCACGACCGTGAGCAGCAGCACGAGCCCGGACAGCACCACGAGGATCTCGGTCATGCCCTCCAGGCTATGCGCCGCCGGGCGGGACGGGGCGCCGCAACATTTCTACGGACGGGTAAGCAATTAACACGATTGCAACGTGTTCGGCATCACACGGAACGAATCTGGGATATCTTTCCGGTATGTCACACGCCACTCCGCCGGCCGCCGCTCCGGCCTCCTCCACCGCGGGGACGGCCGAGGCCCTGGTCCGCATGACGCACGTCAACAAGCACTTCGGGGACCTGCACGTGCTCCGGGACATCAACCTGGAGGTGAAGCGCGGCGAGGTGGTGGTCGTGATCGGCCCCTCCGGCTCCGGCAAGTCCACCCTGTGCCGGGCCATCAACCGGCTCGAGAGCATCGACGACGGCGAGATCCTGATCGACGGGAAGCGGCTGCCCGAGGAGGGCAAGGCCCTCGCGAAGCTGCGCGCCGACGTCGGCATGGTCTTCCAGTCCTTCAACCTCTTCGCCCACAAGTCGGTCCTGCAGAACGTGACCCTGGGGCCCGTCAAGGTGCGGGGCAGGTCGGCGGCCGAGGCGAAGAAGCAGGCCATGGAGCTGCTGACCCGGGTGGGGGTCGACAACCAGGCCGAGAAGCTGCCCGCGCAGCTCTCCGGCGGCCAGCAGCAGCGCGTCGCCATCGCCCGCGCCCTGGCCATGGAGCCGAAGGTGATGCTTTTCGACGAGCCCACCTCCGCGCTGGACCCCGAGATGATCAACGAGGTCCTCGACACCATGGTCGCCCTCGCGAAGCAGGGCATGACGATGATCGTGGTCACCCACGAGATGGGCTTCGCCCGCAAGGCCGCCGACCGCGTGGTGTTCATGGCCGACGGCATGATCGTCGAGGAGAACACCCCCGAGGAGTTCTTCACGAACCCCCGCTCCGAGCGCGCCCAGGACTTCCTCGGCAAGATCCTCGGCCACTGACCGTCCCCCGACCCTCCGACCCACGCCACCACCTCCACAGCAAGGAGCACACCATGCGCAGCAGCAAGCCCCTCGGACTGGCCGCGATGGCCGCGGCCGCGGCCCTGACCCTCACCGCGTGCGGAGGTGGCGACGACGGCGGGTCCGGTGCAGGCGGCGAGGGCGGCGGCTCGGGCGAGTCCGTGCGGATCGGCATCAAGTTCGACCAGCCCGGCCTCGGCTACCGCGACGGCAGCGAGTACACCGGCTTCGACGTCGACGTCGCGAAGTACGTCGCCACCGAGCTCGGCTACTCCGAGGACCAGATCGAGTGGGTCGAGTCCCCCTCCGCCAACCGCGAGAACATGCTCTCCAACGACCAGGTGGACATGATCTTCGCGACCTACTCGATCACCGAGGAGCGCGACCAGACCGTGGACTTCGCCGGCCCCTACTTCGTGGCCGGCCAGGACCTGCTGGTGCGCACCGACGACTCCTCGATCGCCGGCCCCGACGACCTCGAGGGCAAGAACCTGTGCTCGGTGACCGGATCGACCTCCGCGCAGAAGGTCAAGGACGACCAGCCCGGCGCCAACCTCGTCGAGCAGCCCGGCTACGCCGACTGCCTCACGGCGCTCGAGTCCGGCCAGGTGGACGCCGTGACCACCGACGACATCATCCTCGCCGGCCTCGCCTCGACCGACGCCAACCAGGGCAAGTTCAAGGTGGTCGGCAACACCTTCTCCGAGGAGCGCTACGGCGTGGGCCTGCCCGACGGCTCCGACCAGTGCGAGGCCGTCAACGAGGCCATCACCAAGATGATCGACGAGGGCGCCTGGGAGGAGGCCGTCACGGCCAACACCGAGGGCGCCGACTACACCTACAACGCCGAGCTCAACCCGCCGGAGCCCGAGCCCTGCGGCGAGTGACCCCGGACGCGTGAGCACCCCGTGGCCGGCCGGCGACCGGCCGGCCACGGGACCGCGACCGCGCAGCACGCCGACCGATCCGCGACGAAGGGGCCTTCCGTGACCCAGGACCTGCCCGATCCCCGGGAGCTCCCGTGAACGACTATCTGACCGACTTCGCCAGTCTGTTCGCCCAGTACGACGTGCCGGGCGCGTTCTGGGTCAACCTGCAGCTGACCTTCTGGGCCGCGATCGGCTCGGCGGTCCTCGGCGCCCTGATCGCCCTGATGCGCATCTCACCCATCGCGTCCCTGCGGCTGCTCGGCACCACGTACGTGAACCTGTTCCGCAACACGCCGCTGACGATCATCCTCGTGTTCCTGGTCCTGGGCGTGTGGAGCCAGCTCGGCATCAACCTCTCCTCGGACTTCAACCGGAACTTCTTCCTCTACGCCGTGATCGGCCTGAGCCTCTACCACGCGGCCTTCGTCTGCGAGGCCATCCGCTCCGGCGTCAACACGGTGCCGGCCGGGCAGGCCGAGGCGGCCCGGGCCATCGGGCTGAGCTTCCTGCCCGCGGCCCGGCTGATCGTCTTCCCGCAGGCGCTGCGCGGGGCGATCACCCCGCTCGGCAACACCCTGATCGCCCTGACGAAGAACACGACGGTGGCCGCGGCCGCGTCGGTCACCGAGATCTCCTCCCTCATGAAGACCATGATCGAGTTCCGCCCGGACGTGATCATCGCGATCTTCCTGGTGGTGGCGCTCGGCTTCGTCCTGATCGTCGTCCCGGTGGGCCTGCTGACCACCTGGGCCTCCCGGAAGCTGGCGGTGAAGCGCTGATGGCCAAGACCCAGAACGTCCTCTTCGACGTGCAGGGGCCGCGTGCCCGCCGGCTCACGCTGCTCTTCAACGTGGCGGGAGTCCTGCTGATCGCCGCGCTCGCCTGGGTCGTGCTCGGCGCGCTCGCCGAGCAGGGCCAGCTCGACGCCGACCGGTGGACCCCGCTGCTCACCGCCCGGGCCTGGGAGAACTTCCTGCTCCCGGGGCTGTGGGAGACCCTGCGGGCCGCGCTGCTGGCGGTGGCCCTGTCGATCGCCTTCGGCCTGGTCTTCGGTCTCGGCCGGCTGTCCCAGCTGGCCCCGGTGCGCTTCGTCTGCACCGTGGTGGTCGAGTTCTTCCGGGCCGTGCCCGTGCTGGTGATGATGATCTTCTTCTACCTGGGCATCGGCCGCGCCGGCCTGGTCGAGCCCGCCAACGTGCCGTTCTGGGCCGTGGTGCTGGGCCTGATGTTCTACAACGGGTCGGTCATCGCCGAGCTCATCCGCTCCGGCGTGCACCAGCTGCCCAAGGGCCAGCGCGAGGCGGGCCTGGTCATCGGGCTCACGCCCTCCCGGTCCCTGCGGATGATCGAGCTCCCCCAGGCCCTCACCGCGATGCTGCCCTCGATGGTCAGCCAGTTCGTGGTGATCCTCAAGGACACCGCGCTGGGCTACATCATCACCTACCCGGAGCTGCTCGCGAGCGCTCGGCGCCTGGGCTCCGGGGACGGCAACATCCTGCAGACGCTGTTCGTGGTGGCGCTGGTCTTCGTGCTCATCAACTACCTGCTGACCCTGCTGGCCGCGTGGCTGTCGCGGTTCCTCAGCTTCCGCACCGCGGGCCGGACCAAGCCGGCCGAGGGGCCCATGGCCGCCGAGGAGACGACCGTCTGACGCCGCTCAGGCCGTGAGCCACGCGGCCAGGGCCCGGCAGCACTCCCGGACCGCGTCGGCACTCACGTGCTCGTCGTCCGTGTGGGCCAGCAGGGCGTCGCCGGGGCCGAAGTTCACGGCGGGCACGCCCATCTGCGAGAAGCGGGCCACGTCCGTCCAGCCGTACTTGGGCTTGGGCTCCTGGCCCACCGCGGCCACGAACGCGGCGGCCGCGGGACGGTCCAGGCCGGGGCGCGCCGCCGGGGAGAGGTCCGTGAGCTCGATCTCGTAGCCGGCGAACACCTCCCGCACGTGCGCCACGGCGTCCTCGGGGCTCTTGTCCGGGGCGAAGCGGTAGTTGATCTCCACGTGGGCGGTGTCCGGGACCACGTTGCCGGCCACGCCGCCGCCGATCCGGATCGCGTTGAGCCCCTCGCGGTACTCGAGCCCCTCCACCGCCACGGTCCGCGGCTCGTAGGCCGCCAGACGGGCGAGGACGTCGGCCTGCTTGTGGATCGCGTTCTCCCCGATCCAGGACCGCCCCGAGTGGGCGGCACGGCCGGTGGTGGTGATGCGGAAGCGCATCGTGCCGTTGCACCCGCCCTCCACGGTCCCGTCGGTGGGCTCGAGCAGCACCGCGAAGTCCGCCTCGAGCAGCTCGGGGGCGTGGCGCTGGAGCCGGCCCAGCCCGCTCGCGTCGGCGTCGACCTCCTCGTGGTCGTAGAAGACGTAGGTGATGTCCCGGTTCGGCGCCGTCAGGGCCGCGGCCAGGACGAGCTGGACGGCCACGCCGCCCTTCATGTCGGTGGCACCCCGGCCGTAGAGCACCCGGTCGCCGTCGGCCCCCGTCCACGTGGCGGGCACGGTCCCCCGGGCGCCGGGCGCGGTCGGCAGGGGCACGGTGTCGAGGTGGCCGGCGAGCACCACCCGCTCGGCGCGGCCGAGGTCGGTGCGCGCCACCACGGCGTCCCCGTCCCGGTGCACGGTGAGGTGCGGGAGCCGGCGCAGCGCGGCCTCGACGGCGTCGGCCAGGGGACCCTCCGAGCCCGAGACGGACGCGATGTCGATGAGGGCGGCCGTCAGGTCGGCGGGGTCCGCGGCGAGGTCCAGCTCCGGTGCGATCATGGCTGCCAGCATAACGGGGAGGCCGCAGCCGCCCGTCGGCCCCGTCCCGGCGTCCCCCGTAGGATGGAGGCCATGACTTCTTCCACCTCTCGTCCCGCCTCCGGACTCGGCCTGGCCACCGTCGTGGCCTCGGGCCCCAAGGAGGGCACCGTCCTCGACGTCTGGTACCCCGCCCCGTCCCTCTCCGACGCGGTCGACACCTCCCTCGACGCGGACCTGCGGCTCGCGGCCACCGCCGACCCCGACCGCAACGTCCGCAGCGAGATCGTCGAGACCTCGATCGACCTCGACGCCGCGCCCGCCGACGCCGCGGACGCCTACCTGCGCCTGCACCTGCTCTCCCACCGCCTCGTGCGCCCCAACACCCTGAACCTCGACGGCGTGTTCGGCCTGCTCGCCAACGTCGCCTGGACGGACCGCGGGCCCGTGCTCGCCGAGGAGCTGACCTTCGCGCTGCTCCGGATGAAGGCCTCCGGCGGGCACGTGACCGTGCACAGCGTGGACAAGTTCCCGCGAATGGTGGACTACGTGGTCCCCGCGGGCGTGCGGATCGGCGACGCCAGCCGGATCCGGCTCGGCGCCCACCTCGCCGAGGGCACCACGGTGATGCACGAGGGCTTCGTCAACTTCAACGCCGGCACCCTGGGCCAGTCCATGGTCGAGGGCAGGATCAGCGCCGGCGTGGTCGTGGGCGACGCCACGGACGTGGGCGGCGGCGCCTCCATCATGGGCACCCTCTCCGGCGGCGGCAAGGAGCGGATCACCGTGGGCGAGCGCGTGCTGCTCGGCGCCAACTCCGGTGTCGGCATCTCCCTCGGCGACGACTGCGTGGTAGAGGCCGGCCTCTACGTCACCGCCGGCACCCGGGTGAGCGTGCACTCCGACGGCGAGCGGTCCACGGCCAAGGCCTCGGAGCTCTCGGGCCTGTCCAACCTGCTGTTCCGCCGCAACTCCCTCACCGGCGCCGTCGAGGTGCTGCCCCGCGCCGGCGGGACCGTGGAGCTCAACGCGGCGCTGCACGCCAACTGAGCGCGTCGGGCCCCGCCCCGCCGCCCGACGCCGCGCAGGACGGGCCCGCCCCGCCCTGCGCGGCGTCGCCCGTCCACCCGTCCCTGCCCGCCCGTCGCCCCCCGCCCGTCCTCCCGTCCGCCCAGGAGCGCCCGTGTCCTCCCCCGTCCCCGGCCGCCGCAGCAGGTCGCTGCGGCTGCCGCTGTTCGTGCTCCTGCTCGTCGGCGCCGTGCTCGCGGCGGGGGTCCTCGTGGCCGTGGAGCTGCGCGCGGGGCGGCCCTCTGCCGGGGAGCCCCGGTGCGTGGTCGCGAGCACGGACGGGGACGGGCAGCGGCAGCGGCACGCCCTGTCCGCGGAGCAGTCCGCCAACGCCGCCCTGATCACCGCGGAGTCCGTGGCGCGCGGCACCGACCCGTACGCGGCGGTCGTGGCCCTGGCGACCGCGATGCAGGAGTCGCAGCTGGTCAACATCGACTACGGGGACCGGGACTCCGTGGGGCTGTTCCAGCAGCGCCCCTCCCAGGGCTGGGGCACGGTCGAGCAGATCATGGACCCGGCCCACGCCACGGCCGCCTTCTACGACGGCCTCGCCGAGCTCGACTACCGGACGATGTCCGTCACCGACGCCGCGCAGGCGGTCCAGCGCTCCGGGCACCCCGAGGCGTACGCGCGGCACGAGGGCCTCGCCCGGGCCTTCGCCGGCAGCCTGACCGGCGCCACGGAGGGCTCGCTCAACTGCGTGCTCCACGACCCCGAGCACCCCGGGGACCCGCGCCGGGCGGCCGACGCCCTCCGCGACGCGTTCCGCACGGCGGTGCCCGCCCCGCGCACGGACGGCGACCGGGTGGTCGTGCCGGCGCCCGGGGAGCCGGCGGGCTGGGCCGCGGCGCACTGGGCGGTCGCGCAGGCGGACGCGCTGGGCGTCGCCGAGGTGTCCTTCGACGGGCGCAGCTGGGTCCGGGCGGACCAGCGCACCGCCCGCTTCGCGCCCGCCCCGGGGTGGGTGGACGCCGCCGAGGCGCACCCGGAGGGCGCTCCCCCGCCCGACGACGTCGTGGTGGTCCTCGCGAGCCGCTGACGGGACCGCCGCGGCCCGGCCGATACGCTGGGGCCATGAAGATTCTCGTCACCGGGGGAACCGGCTACATCGGCTCGCACACCGTCCTCGCCCTGCTGGGGGCCGGGCACGACGTCGTCGTGATGGACAACCTCGCGAACTCCTCGCGGACCTCGCTGGAGCGGGTCGAGGAGCTCGCGGGACGCGCCGTCGAGGCGTTCGCGGAGGTCGACCTCCTCGACCCCGCGGGACTCGACGCCCTGTTCGCGGAGCACCGCCCGGAGGCCGTGATCCACTTCGCCGGGCTCAAGGCCGTCGGCGAGTCGGCCGAGTTGCCCCTGTGGTACTACCGCACCAACGTGGCCGGCACCCTCAACCTGCTGGACGCCATGGGGGCCCACGGCTGCCGGTCCATCGTGTTCTCCTCCTCGGCCACGGTCTACGGCGCCCCCGAGGAGATGCCGCTGACCGAGAAGCAGCCCATGGACGCGCAGAACCCGTACGGGCGGACCAAGGAGCACATCGAGGACATGCTCGTGGACCTCGCCGCGTCGGACCCGTCCTGGAACGTCGCCCTGCTGCGCTACTTCAACCCGGTGGGCGCCCACGAGTCCGGGCGGATCGGCGAGGACCCCTCGGGCGTGCCGAACAACCTGCTGCCGTTCATCGCCCAGGTGGCCGTGGGCCGGCGCGAGAAGCTGAAGGTGTACGGCGCCGACTACCCGACCGCCGACGGGACGGGCGTGCGCGACTACATCCACGTGGTGGACCTCGCCGACGGGCACCTCAGGGCCCTGGACCACATCACCGAGCACGGCGGGGTGCGCACCTGGAACCTGGGCACGGGCAAGGGCTACTCGGTGCTCGAGGTGCACGCCGCCTTCGAGCGGGCCTCCGGGCGCAGCATCCCCTACGAGATCACGGACCGGCGGCCCGGCGACGCCGCGGTGTCCTACGCCGATCCGTCGACGGCCCTGGCCGAGCTGGGCTGGTCCGCCGACCGGGACCTCGACACGATGTGCCGGGACCACTGGAACTGGCAGCGGAGCAACCCCGAGGGCTACGCCGCGGGCGCCTGAGCGCCGGTCCGGCCCCGGGGCTCACCAGCCCCGGGGCCGGACCACGTTCGGCGGGGCGTCGGCGAACAGGGCGGCCACCCGCCGCTCGTCGTGGCCGGCGATGCCCGTGCCCACCCGGGTGAGCCAGAACGTCAGCTCGGGGTGCTCCCGGGCGAAGGCCACGAACGCCGCCGCCTCCCGCTCGAGCTCCGGGAGCCCGCTCATGCTGTCGATCGCGTACGAGCGCCCCTGCAGGCCGTGCCCCCGGCCCGGGACGGCGCCGAAGCGCTCGACGGCCGTGCGCGCCGCGCCCGCGAGGTGGGCGCCCCGGGCGTTGGAGCCGAAGACGAAGACGTCGTCCGGGCCGAGCTCGGTGATCCGGTCCGGGGTGTGCCGCTGCTCGCTCATGCGACCACGCTACCGGGGCGGGCGCCGGCGCGGAACGGCGGACGCCGGGCCCGCGCCCCGCGAAGGGGACGGGCCCGGCGTCCGCCGGTGCCGGGACTGCTCAGCGCTGCGGGTAGTGCCGCTCGCCCTCGCCCACGTAGAGCTGGCGCGGGCGGCCGATCTTGGTCTCCGGGTCCTCGATCATCTCCCGCCACTGGGCGATCCAGCCGGGTAGCCGGCCGATCGCGAAGAGGACGGTGAACATCTTCTCGGGGAAGCCCATCGCCTTGTAGATGAGGCCCGTGTAGAAGTCGACGTTCGGGTAGAGCTTGCGCTCCACGAAGTAGTCGTCGGCGAGGGCCTTCTCCTCGAGCCGCATGGCGATCTCGAGCTGCTGGTCGTTGCCGCCCAGCTTCTCGAGGATCTCGTGGGCGTAGTCCTTGACGATGCGGGCCCGGGGGTCGTAGTTCTTGTAGACCCGGTGGCCGAAGCCCATGAGCCGGGCGCCGGACTCCTTGTTCTTGACCTGCTCCATGAAGTCCTCGGGCGTCACGCCCTGCGTCTCGATCCGGTTGAGCATCGCGAGCACGGCCTCGTTCGCGCCGCCGTGCAGCGGGCCGTAGAGGGCGTTGATGCCCGCGGAGACCGAGGCGAACATGTTGGCGTGGGAGGAGCCCACGAGCCGGACGGTGGAGGTGGAGCAGTTCTGCTCGTGGTCCGCGTGCAGCATCAGCAGCACGTCCAGGGCCTTCGCCATGGCCGGGTCGATCTCGTAGTCCTCGGCGGGCACGCCGAAGCACATGCGCAGGAAGTTCTCCGTGTAGCTGAGGTCGTTCTGCGGGTAGAGCATCGGCTCGCCCTTGGACTTCTTGTAGGCGTAGGCGGCCAGGGTGGGCACCTTCGCGAGCAGCCGGATGGTGGAGATCTCCACCTGCTCCTGGTCGAACGGGTCGAGGGAGTCCCCGTAGAACGTGGACAGCGCCGAGACGGCCGAGGACAGCACGGGCATCGGGTGGGCGTTGCGCGGGAACCCGTTGAAGAAGCTCTTGAGGTCCTCGTGGACCATGGTGTGCCGGCGGATCCGGGTGTCGAAGTCCTCGAGCTCGGACGGCGAGGGCAGCTCGCCGTAGATGAGCAGGTAGGCGGTCTCGATGAAGCTGGAGTGCTGGGCGAGCTCCTCGATCGGGTAGCCCCGGTACCGGAGGATGCCGTTGTTGCCGTCGATGTAGGTGATGGCGGAGCGCGCGTTCGCCGTGTTCATGAACCCGGGGTCGAAGGCGACGTTGCCGGTCTCCTTGAGCATGTTCGTGATCGCGTAGCCGCGGTTGCCCTCGGTGGCGTCCTGGAGGGGCAGCTCGAGGGGGCTTCCGTTCCCGTAGTCGAGCCGGGCCGTCCCGGTCTTCTGTGCAGACTCAGTCATGTTCGTCCTCCGCGAGTGGATGTCGGTGTCCGGTGCCCGTGGTCGCCGCGCCGGGCGCCACCGTCGGCGCAGCACGGCCGTGTCCCGGGACACAGCGATCGTCAGGGTCCAACCTACCTGCTCCGTCCGCGCCGCGACCAATCCCGGCGGCGCCGGGGACCGTGTCAGGCGCGGCCGAGCCGCTCCACGGCGGCGTCGATGCGCTCGTCGGTGGCGGTCAGGGCGAGACGCACGTACCCCTCGCCGGCCGTGCCGTAGAACACCCCCGGGCCCACCACGACGCCCCGCTCCGCGAAGCGCTGCACCGTGGTCCAGGTGTCCTCCCCCGCCGTGCACCACAGGTAGAGCCCGGCCTCGGAGTGCTCGACCCGCAGCCCGAAGGCCTCGGCCGCGGGGACGAGCCGCTCGCGGCGGGACCGGTAGAGCGCCTTCTGGGCGGTGACGTGGGCGTCGTCGCCCAGGGCGGCCCGCATGGCCTCCTGGATCGGGGCGGGCACGATCATCCCGGCGTGCTTGCGGGAGTTGACGAGGCTCGCCATGAGCCGGGGGTCGCCGGCGAGGAACGCGGCCCGGTAGCCGGCGGCGTTGGACTGCTTCGACAGGGAGTACGCGGACAGCAGCAGGGAGTGGTCCCCGCCGCTGACCCGGGGGTCGAGCACCGACGGGACCGGGGCGCCGCCCTGCTGGACGTCCCAGGCGCCCCAGCCGAGCTCGGCGTAGCACTCGTCGGAGGCGACCACGGCCCCGAGGGCGCGGGCCTGGTCGACCACCCGCCGCAGCGACGCCGCGTCCCGGACGATGCCGGTGGGGTTGGCGGGCGAGTTCAGCCACACCATGCGCACGCGGGAGCGCACGTCGTCGTCGAGCTCGTCGAGGTCGTCCGCGGCCACGGCCTCGGCGCCCGCCAGCTGGGCCCCGATGTCGTAGGTCGGGTAGGCGACCGTGGGCCGCACGACGACGTCGCCGGGGCGCAGGCCGAGCAGCAGCGGCAGCCAGGCGACCAGCTCCTTGGAGCCGACCGTGGGCATGACCGCGGCGGGGTCCAGGCCGGTCACGCCGCGGCGCCGCGCGTACCAGGCGACGACGGCCTCGCGCAGGGCGGGGGTGCCGTGGGTGGTCGGGTAGCCGTGGGCGTCGGCGGCGGCGGCCAGCGCGTCCTGGACGACCAGGGGCGTGGGGTCCACGGGCGTGCCGATGGACAGGTCCACGACCCCACCGGGGTGCTCCGCGGCGACAGCCCGGTACGGGGCCATCGTGTCCCACGGGTAGTCGGGCAGGGCGAGGCCGAAGGAACGGTCCCCCTGCGTCACAGGGCGACGTCCTGGTTCTGCGGGGGCAGCGCCGCGATCATGGGGTGGTCCGTGTGCGTGTTGCCGAGCTTCGCGGCGCCACCGGGCGAGCCGAGGTCGTCGAAGAACTCGACGTTCGCCTTGTAGTAGTCGGCCCACTCCTCGGGGGTGTCGTCCTCGTAGTAGATGGCCTCGACGGGGCACACCGGTTCGCACGCACCGCAGTCCACGCACTCGTCGGGGTGGATGTAGAGCGAGCGCTCCCCCTCGTAGATGCAGTCGACGGGGCACTCCTCGACGCAGGCCTTGTCCTTCACGTCGACACAGGGCTGGGCGATGACGTAGGTCACGGCGGTTCGAACCTTTCTCCTGGGATTGCTTCGACCAGTCTAGCCACGGTGCCCTGGCTAGGATGACAGCCATGGAGCATCCGACATCCGGCTCAACATCGCCGTCCGGGACGTCATCTTCGGCGCTGGGCCTGCTCACCGGCCTGCCGGCTGGTACGCGCGTGAGCGTGCGCTACGCCCTGCCGGCCGACGACGCCTCCGGGCTGCCGCTCACCGACGCGCTGGGCGAGCTGCTGGCCGCCGACGAGGAGTCCGTCACGGTGCGGACCCGCCGGGGGGACGTGCTGATCGGCGCCGGCGGGATCCGGGCCGCCCGGGTGGTCCCGCCCGCGCCGCCGCGGCGCCGGCCCCGGGGGGCCTGAGCACCGGGCTCCGCCCAGGCGGGCGCCGGGGGGGCTCAGCCCGCGCCGGTCCTGCGCCGCCGGGCGCGCAGCCACCGGGCCGTGACGAGCACGGACAGCAGGGTCGTCGCGAAGACCAGCCCGAACCAGGCCAGCCCCAGGATCCCCACGGGCGTGCCGGGGTCAGTCACGACGATCACGGAACCGTCCCCGCCGTAGGCGAAGAGCCAGGAGACGAGGTAGCCGGTCAGCCCCGGCACGGCGGCGGCCCACACGCGGCGGGTCGCGGTGCCGACCCACAGGGACACGCTGAGCAGCAGGGCGGTCGCGAAGAGCAGCCCCCACGGGAGCCACCACCCGGCGGGCGCGTACCAGACGGCGCTGTGCAGCACCGTGGCCACGGACGCCGCCACGGCCCCGGCCGCGACGGACGTCACGAGGGCCGAGAGCACGGATGCCCGGGCGCGACCGGGCGTCTCCTCCTCCGCGGCGACCGCGTCCGGGTCCCCGGCGAGCAGCCGGTAGGTCTCGAGGGCGCTGAAGGGCTGCCACACCCCGTTCGAGAGGGCGAAGCGCGAGCCGTCCCCGGAGAGCACCAGCTGGGTGGCGTGGGCGGCCATGGCGGCCCGCTTGCGCCCGGCGGAGCCGTGCACCGCGGCCTGCGGCCGCGGGTCCTCGGACCGCGCCTCGCCCTCGACGGCCCACACGAGGGGGGTGTGCCAGGGGTCGACGGGCTCCCCGTCGGCGTCCGCGCCCGGACGGGCGGCCAGCTCGGCGCCGCGCACCGCGACGGCGGAGGTGCGGACGTGGTCGGGGTGGCCGTAGCCGCCGTCGTCGTCGTAGGTGACGAGCACGTGCGGGCGCACGGCCCGGACCGCCGCGGCGACGTGGGCGGCGGCCTCGTCGGCCGCGGCCGCGGTGAGGCTGTGCGGCGAGGAGTCCTCGGCGGGGGCGGCCCGCCCGTCCGGGCCCCAGGACATGCCGGAGTCGTGGTAGTGGCCCGTGCCGCCGGCGAAGCCCACGGCGGGGTCCAGGGCGGGGGGCTCCCCCGCGAAGAAGCGCTCGGCCACGCCCAGGCGGGCCGCGGCGGCGTCGAGCTCGCCGACCCGGTGGCGGCCCAGGGCCGTGCCGTCGTCGGTGCACCCCTGCCGGCCGACCTCGAGGGCGTGCAGCGGCTCGGGGATGACCTCGCCGCGCTCGCCGCGGGTCATGGTGAGCAGCACGACCCGCGCGCCGAGCTCCGCGTAGCGGCCCATGGTGGCGCCGGTGGCGATGGACTCGTCGTCGGGGTGGGCGTGCACGAACAGGAGCCGGGCGTCCTCCGGGCGCAGGCCCGGGGGCAGCAGCCCCGGCAGGGCGTCCTCGCGCACGAGGACGCCCTGCTCGGGGTAGTACGGGACGGGCTGGGTCACGGCCGGGCCTGCTGCGCGGTGCTGCTGCGGTCCGGGGTCAGGCGCGGGCCCGGGCCCGGTGCGCCTTCATCCGCTCGTTGGCGTCGAGGATCACCTTGCGGATGCGGATGGCGTCCGGGGTGACCTCCACGCACTCGTCCTCGCGGGCGAACTCGAGGGACTCCTCGAGGGTCAGCTTGCGCGGGGGCGTGAGGTTCTCGAAGGTGTCGGAGGAGGCCGCACGCATGTTGGTGAGCTTCTTCTCCTTCGTGATGTTCACGTCCATGTCGTCGGCACGGGAGTTCTCGCCCACGATCATGCCCTGGTAGACCTCGGAGGTGGGCTCCACGAAGAAGGACCCGCGCTCCTGCAGGTTGATCATGGCGAACGGGGTGACCACGCCGGCGCGGTCGGCGATCATCGAGCCGTTGGTGCGGTACTCGATGTCCCCGGCCCACGGCTCGTAGCCGTCGGCGTAGGAGGACGCGATGCCGGCGCCGCGGGTCTCGGTGAGGAACCGGGTGCGGAAGCCGATCAGCCCGCGGGCGGGGACCTTGAACTCCATCCGCACCCAGCCGGTGCCGTGGTTGGCCATGGCCTCCATGCGGCCCTTGCGCCCGGCCATCAGCTGGGTCACGGCGCCGAGGAACTCGTCGGGGACGTCGATCGTCATGTGCTCGTAGGGCTCGTGCACCTTGCCGTCGACGGTCTTGGTCACGACCTGGGGCTTGCCCGCGGTCAGCTCGAAGCCCTCGCGGCGCATCTGCTCCACCAGGATCGCCAGGGCCAGCTCGCCGCGGCCCTGGACCTCCCAGGCGTCGGGGCGCTGGGTGGGGAGCACCTTGAGCGAGACGTTGCCGACGAGCTCCTTGTCGAGGCGGTCCTTGACCTGGCGGGCGGTGACCTTGGTGCCCTTGGTGCGGCCGGCCAGCGGGGAGGTGTTGATGCCGATGGTCATGGAGATCGCGGGGTCGTCCACCGTGATCAGGGGCAGCGGCTGCGGGTTCTCCGGGTCGGTGAGGGTCTCGCCGATGGTGATGTCCTCGATCCCGGCCACGGCCACGATCTCGCCGGGGCCGGCGGAGTCGGCCGGGACGCGGTCCAGGCCCTTGGTGGCCAGCAGCTCGGAGATCCGCACGTTCTTGAGCTCGCCGTTGGCGCGCGCCCAGGCCACGGTCTGGCCCTTCTTGAGGGTGCCGTTGAAGATGCGCAGCAGGGCGAGACGGCCCAGGAACGGGGAGGCGTCCAGGTTGGTCACGTGCGCCTGGAGCACGCCCTCGGGGTCGTAGGAGGGCGCGGGGACGTGCTTGATGATGGTCGCGAACAGCGGCTCGAGGTCCTCGTTGTCCGGCAGGCCGCCGTTCTCGGGCTGCGTCAGGGAGGCCCGGCCGTCACGGCCCGCGGCGTAGACCACGGGCACGTCCAGGACGGCGTCCAGGTCCAGGTCCGGCTCGTCCTCGGAGATGTCCGAGGCCAGGCCCAGCAGCAGGTCCATGGACTCGTGCACGACCTCCTCGATCCGGGCGTCCGGGCGGTCGACCTTGTTGACCACGAGGATCACGGGGAGCTTGGCCTCGAGGGCCTTGCGCAGCACGAAGCGGGTCTGCGGCAGCGGGCCCTCGGAGGCGTCCACGAGCAGCACGACGCCGTCGACCATGGACAGGCCGCGCTCGACCTCGCCGCCGAAGTCGGCGTGGCCGGGGGTGTCGATGACGTTGATGGTGATGGTCTCCCCCTCGGCGGAGGGACCGTCGTAGAACACCGTGGTGTTCTTGGCGAGGATCGTGATCCCCTTCTCGCGCTCCAGGTCACCGGAGTCCATCACGCGCTCCTCGACCTCACCGTGGGCGGAGAACGCGTGCGTCTGCTGGAGCATCGCGTCCACGATGGTGGTCTTGCCGTGGTCGACGTGGGCCACGATGGCCACGTTGCGGAGGTCGGCGCGCTGGGCGGTGGTGGAGGTGACAGGCATACGCGTGGGTCTCTCTTCGGGTGGAGATGCGGGGGGAGGTGCAGCCCTCCCGATGGGTGCGGCCGGGGCGCCGCCGCGCACCCGGAGGGACCCGGGCGGGAGCGCCCGCTCAGCGGGCCGTAGACCATTCTACCCCGCGGCGCCGCCCCGGCGGCACCCCGGGCGGCTGTGACCCCGCCGACTCCCCCCGTCCGCCCGTCCGGCGCGGCGCCTCGTCCCCGTCCCGGGGCGGGCGCCGATCCGTCCGGGGACGTGGAGCGCGCCGGGGGTCCGGTCAGGCCCGGTGCTCCAGCGCCGCCCGGACCGTGGCGGGGGAAGGGTTCGTGTGCGGGACGCCGTCGACGACGACGGTCGGCACCGTCGCGTCGCCCCCGTTGACCGAGCGCACGTAGGCGGCGGCGTCCGGGTCCGCCCAGATGTCCACCCAGCGGGCGCGCCTGGCGCGGGAGCCCAGGGACGCACGCAGGCGCAGGCAGTAACCGCAGCCGGGGCGGTAGTAGACGGTCACCGCGTCCGGGGCGGCGCCCCGGCGCGGGAAGACCAGCGGGGAGCACAGCGCGACGGCCACGGCGCCGGCGAGCACGGCGATCGTCGCCTCGCCGAGCTCGCCGCGCCCGAGCCGGACGGCGGCGGCGGCGCCGGTCGCGAGCACGACGAGCGCCGCGAGCCACCAGCTGCGCACGGGGCGTCCGGTCACCAGGAGGGCAGCACCGGCAGCGGGCCGTCGGCCTCGACGTTCTCGCCGTCGCCGCGGGCCAGCCACTCGAGCAGGCCCTCCCGGTCGGACTCGACGCGCAGGGCGCCGTCGCCGATCACCCACTCGTCGCGCTCCTCCGTCACCAGCGTCATGCCGGGGGCGCCCTTGGCGCGCATGGTGCGCACGGCGGCCTCGAGGGCGTTGAGCAGCGAGTCGGGGTCGGCCTCCTCGATGGTCCAGGCGGTGTCGAGGTCGTGGTGGTGGACGACGACCTCGGCGATGCGCAGCGCCACGATCGAGGTAGCGGGGATCACCTTGCCGTGCAGGTGCACCTCCTCGACCGCGAGCTCACCGGTCAGCCGCTGGGCCTGCTCGGCGAAGTAGGCGGCCGACTCGCGCGCCTTCTCGACCAGCTCCTGGCGGGGCAGGGCGGCCAGCTCGGCGATGTCCTGGTTCCGGGCCTCCATCGAGGCGTAGGGGGCCTGCTCCTGCCCGGTCACGGCCCAGTCGACGAGCTTGACGAGGGCGCGCCCGTTGGAGGCGAGGTGGGCGACGACGTCGGCGCGGCGCCATCCCTCGCACAGCGAGGGGGCGGCCAGCTCGTCGTCGGACAGGGACGCGGTGGTGGCCAGGAACATCTCGGTCTCGCGGCCGAGGCGGGAGAGGTCCGAGTGCAGGCGGGCGGGGTTGATCATGGCCTCACCCTATCGAGCGCCGGGTGAGCCGGACCACCTCCCGGGCCCCCGGACCCATACCGGCTTCGTCTCGGCTCAGAGCGCCGGCAGCCGCGCGAAGGCCCGCTCGGCGGCCGTGCGGCGGGCCGCCGAGAGCTCCTCGAACGGGTCGAGCACGAGCTCGGCTCCACCGGCGCGGCGCACGCGCCCCCAGGTCCCCACGATCCGCCCGCCCGCCACGAGGGTGGGCTTGAAGACCCCGTTGCCGCCGGGGACGATCCGCGCCGCGTGGGCCGGGGCCAGCACGTGGGAGCGGTCCCCGTAGCCCAGGACGTACTCGTCGAAGGGCGGCAGCAGGAAGACCCCGGCGGCGCGGCGCCCGCCGGGTGCGGGGCCCTCGAGCACCTCGGTGGCGCACCACAGCTCGCGGCCGGCGCGGTCGTGCACCGCCACGACACCGTCGGCCCCCGCCAGCGCGGCGCGCACCGCGGAGCGCGGCAGGGCCGCCCACCGGGCGGCGTCCGCGACGGAGGCCGGGCCGTGGCCGCGCAGGTACCGGCGCACCCAGCGGGCGACGACGGGCGGGGTGCCGCCGGCGGCCGCCCCGGGCACGGCCGCCTCCTCCCCCGCGGCGGGGACCCAGTCCGCGACGGGCACCACGAGCTGGTCCCGGCCGTCCGCCGTCAGCGGGCCCAGGCACAGGGTCGCGTCCAGGTGCAGGGCGAGCATCAGGTGGTAGGCCCGGCCAGGCTCGCCCAGCAGCCCGGCCTCCTCCCACGCGGCGTGCAGGCGTTCACGGGGCTGCGGGCCGTGGCGCAGCGCGGCGAGGGCGCTCTCCCGGGCCGCGTCGAGCCGCTCGTCGATGCCCAGGGCCCGGCGCCGGGCGGACGTCGAGGCGACGGTGCGGGGACCCAGGACCGCCAGCCACGCGCGCAGGTCCTCGGCGGGCACCAGGTGCAGGGTCCCGCGCATGGGCCACGTGCGCACGATCCGGCCGTCGTCGAAGGCCTGCCGCAGGCCGTCGGACCCGCCGGCCCGCCGCAGGGCGACCGACACCAGGGCGCCGGGCAGGTCCTGGGCCTGGACGGCCCCGAGGGCGCGCACCACGTCCTCGGGCGCCACGTCCTCCGGGCGCACGAGCCCGTGGGCCGCGAGCCGGGCGAGGCCGATCTCGCGGTCCGTCAGGACGGCCGGGGAGCTCACTGCAGGGCCCGTCCCCGCTGCTCGGGCAGGGCGAACGCGGAGAGGGCGGCCACGAGGAAGGCGGCGCCGAAGACGGCGAAGACGGTGACGACGTCGTAGCGCTCCCCGCCGAGCGCGAGCAGCGCCGGCACGGCCAGCGGGGCGAGGATCGAGGCGACGCGGCCGAACGCCGCCGCCGCCCCGGTCCCCGTCCCGCGCAGCGCGGTGGGGTAGAGCTCGGGGCCGATCGCGTACAGGGCCCCCCACGCGCCCAGGTTGAAGAAGGACAGCGCCATGCCGGAGCCGATCACCTGCCACGGGAGCACGATGCTGCCCATCGAGACGATGCCGAAGAGCAGGGCGCTCACCGCGGAGCCCCCGAGGAACACGGCCAGCGTGATCCGGCGGCCCCAGACCTCGATGAGCCAGGCGGCCGCGGCGTAGCCGGGCAGCTGGGCGAGCGTGATGACCAGGACGTAGCCGAAGGAGGTCGTCAGCGTGAGGCCCTGCTGGAGCAGCAGGGTGGGCAGCCAGGTGAACGCCCCGTAGTAGGCGAAGTTGATGCAGAACCAGACGGTCCACAGCGCCGCCGTGCGCCGCCGCAGGGTCGGGGCCCAGATCCCGCTCGCGTCCTCCGCCGGGCGCGGACCGTGCGCCTCGGCCGCCCGGGCCTGCTCGGGGGTCTCGGCCCGGGAGCGGCCCAGCGGCCGCGCCCGCTCGAACCGGCGCACCGCGGCCTCGGCCTCGTCCGTCCGGCCCCGGTGCTCGAGGAAGCGCACGGATTCCGGCAGGGCCCGGCGCACCACCACGGCGTAGAGGGCCGGCACGAGCCCGACGACGAGCGCCCAGCGCCAGCCGTCCGGGGAGGACGGCACCACGAAGTAGCCCACGAGGGCGGCGAGGATCCAGCCGACGGCCCAGAAGGACTCGAGGACCACCACCACGCGGCCGCGGATCCGCCGGGGCGCGTACTCGGAGACGAGGGTGGAGGCGACGGGCAGCTCGGCGCCGAGGCCGAGGCCCACCACGAACCGCAGGACCACCAGCGCGGCGAGGGACCCGACGAGCGCGGACGCGCCCGTGGCCGTGCCGTAGACCAGCAGGGTCAGCGCGAAGACCTGGCGCCGGCCGAGCCGGTCGGCCAGCAGCCCGCCGAGGCTGGCGCCCACGGCCATCCCCACGAAGCCGATCGAGGCGAGCAGGGACAGCTCCCCGGAGCCCAGGCCCCACTCCTGGGCGAGCGCGGCCATCACGAACGAGATCAGGCCCACGTCCATGGCGTCCAGGGCCCAGCCGACGCCGGAGCCGACGAGGAGCTTCCGGTGCTCGGTGGTGAACGGCAGCCGGTCCAGCCGCTGGGAGCGCGTCGGGGCGGACGCGGCGGCGCCGGGCCGCTGGCTCTCGTGCATGCTCCGGTCCTTCCCTCGCTGCGCTGTGCTGCGACCACTGTAGGCGCTCGGGGCCGCGCCGGTCCCCGGGGGCGCCCGCCCTAGACTGGAGGGACCACACCACCGGCCGGCGAGGGAGCTGACTGTGTCCACGGTTGCCATCTATCTCGTCGTCGCCTTCGGGGCCGGTGCCCTGGCCGTCCTCGCGCGGCTGCCGCCCCTGATCGGGTTCCTCGCGGCCGGCTTCGTGCTCAACGGCCTGGGCGTGGAGCGGCTCCCTGCCCTCGACCAGCTGGCCGACGTCGGCGTGACCCTCATGCTGTTCGGCATCGGTCTCAAGCTCGACGCCCGGTCGCTGCTGCGCCGGGAGGTCTGGGGGACGGCCGGGATCCACCTGGTCCTGAGCACGGCGCTCGGGGCGGGGCTCCTGGGCCTGCTGATGCTGGTGGGGCTGCAGCTGCCGGGCGAGAACCTCCGCGCGCTGCTGCTGGCCGGGTTCGCCCTGTCCTTCTCGAGCACGGTCCTGGTGTTCAAGGTCCTCGAGGAGCGCAGCGAGACAACGTTGCTCTACGGGCGCGTGGCGATCGGCATCCTCATCATCCAGGACGTCGCCGCCGTCGCGTTCATCACCGTCACCAGCGAGCACCCGCCGAGCCCGTGGGCCCTGGCCCTGGTGCTGCTGCTGCCGGCGGCGTGGGTGTTCCGCCGGATCTGGGACGGCATCGGCCACGGGGAGCTGCAGGCCCTGTTCGGCGTCGCCATGGCCCTGGTGCCCGGCTACATCGCCTTCTCGGCCGTGGGCCTGAAGGGGGACCTCGGGGCGCTGCTCGTCGGCATGCTCCTGGCCTCGCACGCCAACGCGGGCGAGCTGTCCCGCACCCTGTTCACGCTCAAGGACCTCCTGCTGGTCGCGTTCTTCGTCTCGATCGGCTTCCACGGGATGCCGACCCTCGAGATGCTCGCCATGAGCGTGCTGCTCCTGGGCCTCCTGCCAATCCAGGCGATGCTGTTCGTGCTGCTGCTGTGGATGTTCGGGCTGCGCCGCCGCACGTCGCTGCGGACGGGCCTCGCGCTGGGCAACCACTCGGAGTTCGCCCTCATCGTGGGGGCCATCGGCGTCTCGGCCGGGATGTTCGACGGCGACTGGCTGGTGATGCTCTCCGTGGCGGTCGCCCTGAGCTTCGTGGTCTCGGCCCTGGTCAACCGGCGCGGCTCCTCCCTGACCAGCACTCTCGCCCGGCGGCTCCCGGAGCACCCGGACGACCGGCTGCACCCGGAGGACCGTCCCATCGACATCAGCCACGCCACGGTGCTCGTGCTCGGCATGGGCCGGGTGGGGCAGGCGGCCTACCGGGAGCTCTCCGAGGAGCACGGCTTCTCCGTGGTGGGCATCGAGAACGCCACGGACCGCGTGGAGCGGCTGCGGGCGCAGGGGATCGACGTCCAGGAGGCCGACGCGACCGACCAGGAGTTCTGGGAGCGGGTGATCGCGACCGGCCACGTGCAGGTCGCCGTGCTGGCGATGCCCTTCCACGGCTCCAACCTCGTGGCCCTCCAGCAGCTGAGCGCCACGGGCTTCGACGGGGTCGTGGCCGCCGTGGCGCAGTACGACGACGAGGTGCAGGAGCTGCGCGGGCACGGGGTCCGGACGGTCTTCAACCTCTACAGCGGCGCCGGCATCGCCCTGGCCGCCGAGACCGTCGAGGCCCTCGGCCGCCGGCCCGACTGACCGCGCCGGTGCCGGCGGGCACCGGCCCCGTCAGCCCCGGCGCGCCAGGGCCCGGCGGACGAGCTTGCGCAGCTCCTCGACCCACAGGACGAGCGACGCCATGCCCACCGCGACGGCCCAGTGGGCGAGGTCCAGCGGTGCGGTGCCGAAGGCGACCTGGAGGACCGGGACGTGCACCACGAGCACCTGCAGGGCGGCGGCGAGGGCCAGGGCACCCCACAGCCAGGGGTTGACGAACAGCCGGTGGAAGGCGCTCGCGAGCTCGGAGCGGGAGTTCAGGGCGTTGAACAGCTGGGCGAGCACGAGCGCGGTGAACCCGGCGGTGCGGGCCACGTCGACGGAGTCCTGGCCGGGCACCAGCCCCCCGGGGAGGAAGATGTCGATGGTCAGCAGGGTCGAGGCGCCCATCACCAGGCCGAGCAGCGCGATCCGCCCCCACATCGGCGCGTCGAGGATCCGTTCGTCGGGCCGCCGCGGCGGGTGGGCCATGACGTCGTCGATCTCGGGGTCCACGCCCATGGCCAGGGCCGGACCGGAGTCGGTGACGAGGTTGATCCACAGGATCTGGGTGGCCAGCAGCGGCACGGCGATCGCGCCGCCGGCCGCGTCCGTCAGCCCCAGGGCGCCGGCGAGGAGCACGCCGAAGAACACGGTGGCCACCTCCCCCAGGTTCGAGGACAGCAGGTAGCGCAGGAACTTCGTGATGTTCTCGAAGATGACCCGGCCCTGCCGGATCGCCACCACGATGGTGGCGAAGTCGTCGTCGCCGAGGATCATCCGCCCGGCCTCCTTGGTGACCTCCGTGCCCGTGATGCCCATGGCCACGCCGATGTCGGCGGCCTTGAGGGCCGGCGCGTCGTTGACGCCGTCCCCGGTCATGGCGACGACGTGGCCCTGGGCCTGCAGGGCGTCGACGATCCGCAGCTTGTGGCCCGGGGCCACCCGGGCGAAGACCGAGACGTCCCGCACGGCGTCGAGGAAGCCCTCCCCGGTGAGCCCGTCCAGCTGCGCCCCGGTGAGCGCGGGCGAGCCCGGGGGCACGATCCCCAGGTCCGCGGCGATCCGGGCGGCCGTCACCGGATGGTCGCCGGTGATCATGATCGTGCACACCCCGGCGGCCCGGGCCTGCGCCACGGCCGCCGCGGCCTCCTCCCGCGGCGGGTCGAGGACGCCCACCACGCCGAGCCAGACCAGGTCCCGCTCCGCCGCCTCCCCGAGCTCCGCGGCCTCGCGCTCCCGGACCCGCCGGCCGGCGACCGCCAGGGTGCGGAACGCCTGCCCGGACAGCTCCTCGACGGCCGCGGCGGCGTCCCGGCGTCGCGCGGCGTCGAACGGCTCGACGGCGTCCCCGACGCGCACCCCGGTGCAGCGGTCCATGAGGACGTCCGGGGCGCCCTTGGTGAACAGGTACCGGTGCCCGGAGTCCGTCTCGATCTCGAGGGTGGACATCATCCGGCGCTCGGAGGTGAACGGCATCTCCTGGGCCCGGGAGAAGTCGTCCGCCCGGTCGGCGGCGCCGTAGAGCTTGTGCACGGCGGTGAGGAACGCCGCCTCGGTGGGGTCGCCGTGCACGGTCCACACGCCGGCGGCCTCGTTGAGCTGGGCGTTGTTGGCGCGCGCGCCGCCCACCAGCACGCCCCGCGCCTCCTGCAGGACCTGCGCGGCGGGCGCGCCCCCGGTCACGACCCTGGCCTCGCCCTCCGGGGAGTACCCCGTGCCCGAGAGCTCCACCGTGCCGGACGGGGTCACGAGCACCTTGAGGGTCATCTCGTTGCGGGTGAGCGTGCCGGTCTTGTCGGAGCAGATCACCGTGGCCGCGCCGAGGGTCTCCACGGAGTGCAGGTCCTTGACCACGGCCTGTCGGCGGGCCATCGCCCGCACCCCGATGGCCAGGACCAGGGACAGGATCGCGGGCAGGCCCTCCGGGACGGCCGCGACCGCGAGGGAGACGCCCAGCAGCAGGACCGTCACCAGGTCCTGCACGCCGCGCACCCCGCTGACCAGGACGACCGTGGCCATGACCACCACGGCGACGCCGACCACGATGAGGCCCAGCGACCGGGACACGGCCGTGATCTCGCGCTGCAGCGGCGAGGGCTCGGCCTCCGTGCGCTCCAGCATCTCGGCGATCGCGCCCACCTGGGTGTCCATGCCCGTGGCCACGACCACCGCGCGGCCCACCCCCGAGACCACGGCCGTGCCCTTGTAGACCATGTTCCGCCGGTCCCCGAGCGGGGCCGGGGCGGGCAGCACGGCCGGGTCCTTGAGCTCCGCCTCCGACTCCCCGGTCAGGGACGCCTCCTGCACGCGCAGGGACGCGGCGGAGAGCAGGCGGGCGTCCGCACCCACCGCCGTCCCCCTCGGCGAGGGCCAGGACGTCGCCGGGCACCAGCTGGGCCGAGGGGAGCGTGGTCAGGCGCCCGTCCCGCACCACGGTGGAGTTCGCCGCCGTCAGCACGGCCAGCGCCGCGACCGCGTCCTCGGCCCGGCCCTCCTGGAGGCGGCCCAGCACCGCGTTGGCCACCACGATCACGGCGATGACCACCGCGTCCACCGGCACCCCGCGGGCGCCCTCCGCGACCCAGGCGACCACGGACACGGCGATCGCGGTCAGGAGCAGGTAGATCAGCGGGTCCTGGAACTGGGCGAGGACCTTGCGCCACCGCGGCACCCGCGGGGCGGTGCGCAGCTCGTTGGGCCCGTACCGGGCCAGCCGGGCCCCGGCCTGCTCCGCGCTCAGCCCGAGGGCGGGCTCCACGTCCAGCTCGGCGAGGAGCTCGCCCGCCGTGCGGAGGGACGGGTCCTGGCGCACGCGCTCGGTGGCCACGCCCCCATTCTCGTCCCGCCGGTGGCGCTGCGGGCCCCGTGACGCCGCCCGGCGGTCCCCGGACTAGGCTCGCGGCATGAGGGCCCGGATCGACCGCTACCTGCTCAACGTTGCGGGACCCCGCCGCACGCCCGCTCTCAACCGGCACCTCGCCTACCTGCTCGCCCTGGTGGCGGGGGTGCTCAACTCCGTGGGCTTCGTGGCCGTGGCCGTGTACACCTCCCACATGACGGGGCTCACCGCGATGGTCGCCGACCACCTCGTGCTGGGCGACCTGCGGCTCGTGGCGGTCGGCGTCCTGGCCGTCCTCGCCTTCACGGCCGGGGCCGCGTGCTGCGCGCTGATGTTCAACTGGGCGCGGCGCCGCGGGCTGCACAGCCGCTACGCCAACGTCCTGCTGCTCGAGGGCCTGCTCATGCTCGTCTTCGGGCTGCTGGCCGAGAGCCTGACCTGGGCGCACCGGGACCTGCTGTTCGTCCCGGTGCTCGCGTTCACCATGGGCCTGCAGAACGCGGTGATCACCAAGATCTCGGGCGCCCAGATCCGCACCACCCACGTGACGGGCATGGTCACGGACATCGGCATCGAGCTCGGCAAGTTCCTCTACCGCAACCGGCTCGCGGACGCGGACCCCGTGACCGGCGACGCCGGGAAGCTCCGGCTGCTGGCCGCGCTCGTGGGGCTGTTCTTCGCCGGCGGGGTGCTCGGCGCCCTGGGCTACCTGGCCGCGGGCTTCCCGGTCCTCGTGCCCACCGCGCTCACCCTGCTCGTGGCGGCGTGGCGCCCGCTCGCCGCGGACCTGGGCTTCCGCCGCTCCCCCACCTCCTGAGCCCGGGCGCGAGGACGGCTCCTCAGGCGCCCCGCTGCACGGCCTTGCACAGCTGGACCAGCCGGCTGACCTCGCGGTGCGGGGCGCCGGTGGGGCGGCGCGCCTCGTCCCGGGCCGCCACGGCGCACCGGACGAGCGTCCAGGCCCGGAGGCGCTCCTCGTCGGCCCCCGCCGCCAGGGCGAGGGCCTCCATCCGGTCCGCCAGGGCCGCGGCCAGGGCCCCGCCGTGCCCGGCCTCCTCCGTGCGGTGCCACAGGGCGGGGACCAGCGCGAACTCCGGGGTGCCGACCATCGCGTCGGCGCCGACGGCCAGCCACGGGGCGCGCGGCGACGCGCGGACCGCCCCGTGGTGCAGGTCCTGGTGCACGAGCGCCGCGTCCAGCTCGTCGCGCCGGAGCCGCTCGAGGCTCCTGACGGCCTGGAGCCGGAAGCGCCGCGGGAACCGGGCGTCCAGGTCCACGGCCCCCTCCAGCTCCGCCTGCCACCGCCGGGCCGTCTCCGACAGGCGCGGGAACGGGGGCCGCGGCGGCCGGGCGAGGACCCGGGTCAGCTCGCCGAGCACGCGGCATGCCTCGAGCACCGGCAGCTCGTGCAGGTCCCGGTCGGCGGTGCGCTCGAGCAGCAGCGCCCGGTCCGCCGGCTCCGCCCGGAGCAGCCGCACGGCCCCGCGCCCGGCCCACACGCGCAGGGCCAGGTGCTCGTGCTCGGCGCCGGGCCGCGGCGGGGAGAGCCGCAGCAGGGCCGGCTCCCCGGCGCGGGTGCGCACCGGCAGGACCAGGGCCCCGCCGTCGTCCCGCGCCCGCCCGTCGGGGACCAGCTCCCACGCGGCGGTGTACCGGTCGGCGAGCCCGGCGGGGACACCGGCCGGGCGGCCGCCGGCACCCGGGGCACGCGCGGAGGAGGTCGTCACCGGACCATTCTGGCGCACCGCCGGGGCGCACCCGCCGTTCGCTAGACTGCGAGCGCCCACCCCCGCCCAGGAACGGAGCCGACCCGGTCGTGAACGAGCTGCTCTTCGCCTTCGGCCTGACGCTGTTCGCGGGGCTGGCCACGGGTGTGGGCGCGTTCCTGGCCCTGGTCACCCGGCGCACCGATGCCAAGTTCCTCGCGGTGAGCCTCGGCTTCTCGGCCGGGGTGATGATCTACGTGTCCATGATCGAGATCTTCGTCAAGGCCCAGGTGGCCCTGGTCGCGGAGCTCGGGGAGCGCTCGGGGGCGTGGGCCACCGCCGGCGGGTTCTTCGCGGGGATCCTGCTGATCGCGGTGATCGACCGGCTGGTGCCCACGCGCGTCAACCCCCACGAGTACCCGCACGACGACGCCGGGCGGCAGCGCCGGCTCCTGCGGATGGGGACGATGACCGCGGTGGCCATCGCGATCCACAACTTCCCGGAGGGCTTCGCGACCTTCGTGGCCGCGATGCAGGAGCCGTCCGTGGCGATCCCGGTGGTCGTGGCCATCGCGCTGCACAACATCCCGGAGGGGATCTCCGTGGCGGTGCCCATCCACCACGCCACGGGCAGCCGCCGGAGGGCGTTCCGCTGGGCGTTCCTCTCGGGTCTTGCGGAGCCCGTCGGCGGGGTGCTCGGCTACCTCGTCCTGCTCCCCTTCCTCGACGACGTCCTCTTCGGCGTCGTGTTCGCGGGCGTGGCCGGGATCATGGTCTTCATCTCCCTGGACAAGCTGCTGCCCACGGCCCAGGAGTACGGCGAGCACCACCTGTCGGTCTACGGGCTGGTCGCCGGGATGGCGGTCATGGCCGTGAGCCTGCTGCTGTTCGTCTGACGCGGACGCGGCGCCCGTGACCGGGTCACGGCGGTGTCGGGGCGACCGGGAGGCCCGCCGCCCGCCCGGCCTCGGCGAACGCGGCGGCGAGGCTCGCCCGGGACGCGTGGGCGTTGAGCCCGCTCGGGCTCGGCAGCGCCCACAGCTGCGCCCCGGCCAGTTCCCGGTCCTGGCGCCCGAGCCGGGCTCCCGGGTCCGCGAAGGCGTGCCGGTAGGCGGTGACCCCGGCGACCGCGACGACGGCGGGGCGCAGCCCGGCGACGAGCTCGCCCAGCCGCTCCCGGCCGGCCACGAACTCGGCGGGGTCCAGCTCGTCGGCCCGGGCGGTGGCCCGGGGCACCAGGTTCGTGATGCCGAGACCCCGGCCCAGGACGTGCTCCCGGTCCTCCGCGCTCATCCCGGCCGCGCAGTCCACGAGCCGGCCGGTGAGCCCGGCGTCGTGCAGGGCCGGCCAGAACCGGTTGCCGGGCCGGGCGAAGTGCGCCTGCGTGGCCGCGGCCCACAGGCTCGGGTTGATGCCGCAGATCAGCAGCCGCACGTCCGGGCCGAGCAGGTCGGGCAGGGTCGCGCCCCGGGCGGCCTCGAGGTCCGCCCGGCTCGGCCGGGCGCCGCCGGTCGCGTTCGGGGAGGCCATGACCACATGCTAGGCCGCACCGCCGCCGCCGGGCACCACGGGCCGGCCGCGGGCGCCCGCCGGGCTACCGTGGTGGCCATGCCCCGATCGACCGAGCTCACCGTGCCCACCGAGAGCGGGCCGGGACGCCTGCTGGTCTCCCCCGCCGAGCACCCCGTCGCGCTGCTGTGGCTCGGGCACGGCGCGGGCGGGGGCGCCGGCGCCCCGGACCTCACCGCCCTCGCCGACGAGCTCCCCCTCCACGGCGTCACGGTCGTGCGCCACGAGCAGCCGTGGGTGCTCGCCGGCCGGAGGATCGCTCCCCGTCCGGCCGCCCTCGACACCGGGTGGCTGGCCGCCGCGCCGGCCGTGACCGGTCTGGCGGACGGACTGCCCCTGGTCGTCGGGGGCCGCAGCGCCGGGGCCCGGGTGGCGTGCCGGACGGCCGCCGCCGTGGGCGCGTCCGCCGTCGTCTGCCTGGCCTTCCCCCTGCACCCGCCGGGACGCGCGGAGCGCTCGCGCGCCGAGGAGCTGCTCCGGCCCACGGTCCCCGTGCTCGTGCTGCAGGGCACGCGGGACGCCTTCGGCTCCGCGGACGAGGTCGCGGCCGCCGCGGACGGCGCGCCGGCCGTCGACGTCGTCCCGGTGGAGGGCGCCGACCACGCCTTGGCGGTCCGCCGGTCCGGGCCCGTGAGCCAGGAGGACACGCTCGCGCTGGTCGCCGCCGAGGTGCGCCGCTTCCTCCGGCGGACGCGCACGACCCGCTGAGCACCGGCGGGACTTCAACGGCGCGCCGACCGGGACTACCGTGAGGAGCACAGGGTCACCGCGACCCGTCCGCGACCAGGGAGAGAACCGTCATGGCCCGCACCCCAGCATCCTCCGACCCGCTCCGGCCCGATCCCGCCCCCGGGGACGAGCCGCGGGTCCCCGCCGCGGACGCGTCCGCCGCGGACCGGCCGGCGCCCGGCCGGGAACCGGCCGTCCGGCCGCAGACGGCCACGGACCCCGCCCTGGACGGGCACCAGAAGCAGGGCGTCTCGGGCGCCGCGTGGACGGCCCTGATCCTCGGCCTGCTGATCCTGATCCTGCTGCTGGTCTTCATCCTGCAGAACAACGTCCCGGCGGACTTCAACTACCTGGGCTGGCAGTTCAGCCTCCCCCTCGGCGTCGCCATGCTGCTCGCGGCGGTCGCCGGCGCCCTCATCATGGGTCTCGTCGGCTCCGTCCGGCTCTTCAAGCTGGGCCACCGGGTGCGCAAGCTCGAGAAGGAGCGCGCCGACATCAAGCGCGCCCTGCGCTGACCCCCGCCGCCGCCTCGGCGGTCGCCGTCGGCCGCCGGCGGGTGTCTCATGACGTCAGTACCGGGTCGGCCCATTGCGCGGGCGGCAACAGGCAGTAGCCTGACAGCACCCCGAACGACAGGACGGTTCCCATGAGCTCCCCCGCACTCCCCGACGACCGCCCGGCGCCCGAGGACCTCGAGGTGGTCGCCCCCGCGACCGTCGTCGATCTCACCAGCGGCACCGCCCAGATCACGCCCGTGCTGGTCGACGGCGAGGCGCGCTACGCCGTGGACCTGCCCGACCAGCCCCTGGACGAGGACGACGTGGCGAGCCTCGCCGTCGCGCTGCAGGCGGCGCAGGCCGGTCCCGCCGTGCTCGTGGACGTCGAGGACTACCTCGAGGCGGAAGCACCGCCGGAGGACGCCGCCGAGACCCCGCGGTAAGGGCCCGGTTCGGTCCGCCGGCACGACGAAGATCTCCGACCGCGACGTCGAGAACGCCTCGACGTCGCGGTCGGAGGTCTTCTCCGCGCCCGGAGGCATGATCTGCCGCACTGCGTGCGAGTCGCACGCGGGCTGACCGCCCCGCATTCCCTAAAGTGATGAACGGATCCCCCGCCCCCACCGGAGAGACGGCCATGTCACCGAACCCCCCGCAGAACGTCCACCAGAAGCCGGCCATCGGGCGACTGGGACTGGTCGCCCTGTCCCTGGCCCTGGTCACCGGGTGCACCACCCCCGACAGCGGCGGGACCGACGAGCCCGACGCGTCTCCCAGCGCCTCCCCCTCCCCGACGACCGGGGCCACCGGCACCGCGGAGGCGACGCAGCCGGTCCCGCCGACCCCGTCGACGACCCCCGGGGCCACCCCGCCGCCGATGCCCGGGGCGCTGCCGGACCAGGACTTCACCTACGACGAGGCCTACGCGGCCTGGCAGGACGGGATGCCCTACTACGACGCCTTCTGCATCCACTACGAACCCGTCACACCGGCCGGGGTGTCGCGGTGCGAGGGCATCGAGAACGGCATCGTCGACAGCATCACCGGTGAGCCCCTCGGGCAGTAGTCAGGACGTGCCGGGCCGCGCGCCGAACCGCCATTGCGGCTGAGGGGCGCACCCGGCCGCAGACCTCGCCCGAGCAACCGGGACATTCCCCACCGAGACCGAACGGAACGTGTCGCGTCGCCGGTGCGGGACAATCGTCGGGTGGACGATCTGCACGTGCCCCCGGGCCCCGGCGCGCCCCGCGGCCTCAAGGTGCCGGCGGGTGAGCTGGTCGAGCAGTTCTCGCACGCCTCCGGGCCGGGCGGCCAGGGCGTCAACACCACCGACTCCCGGGTGCAGCTCTCGCTCGACCTGGCCACGACGACGGCCCTGAGCGACGCGCAGCGCGCACGTGCCCTCGATCAGCTCGCCGGCAGGCTCTCGGGCACCGTGCTCACCGTCAGCGCCGCCGAGCACCGCTCCCAGCGACAGAATCGCACCGCGGCGAGACAGCGCCTCGCCGCACTCCTGCGCGGCGCGGTGGTTCCCCCGGTCGTCCGGCGAGCGACCCGGCCCACCCACGGCTCGCGCCGTCGCCGTCTCGAAGGAAAACGCCGCCGCTCCGAGACCAAGCAGAACCGCAGGCGCCCCGGGCCGGAGTGATCTCCGCTGGCGCGGAGCACCCGCCCGGCTCAGACGTTGAAGCGGAACTCCACCACGTCGCCGTCGCGCATGACGTAGTCCTTGCCCTCGATCCGGACCTTGCCGGCGGCCTTGGCGTCGGCCATGGACCCGGCGGCGTCGAGGTCCTCAAAGGAGACGATCTCGGCCTTGATGAAGCCGCGCTCGAAGTCGGTGTGGATGACGCCGGCGGCCTGCGGGGCGGTGGCGCCCACGGGGATGGTCCAGGCGCGCGACTCCTTGGGCCCGGCGGTGAGATAGGTCTGCAGCCCGAGGGTGTGGAACCCCGTGCGGGCGAGCTTGTCGAGACCGGCCTCGTCCTGCCCGGACATCTCCAGCATCTCCTTCGCCTCCTCCTCGTCGAGCTCCACGAGCTCGGACTCGAGCTTCGCGTCGAGGAAGACAGCGTCGGCGGGCGCCACGAGCTCGCGCAGCTCCTGCTGCTTGGCCTCATCGCCGAGCACCCCGTCGTCGGCGTTGAAGACGTAGATGAACGGCTTGGCGGTGAGCAGGCTGAGGTCGCGCAGCTGGTCGACGTCCAGCTTCTCCTTCTCGGCCGCCCCGAAGATGGTGTCCCCGCGCTCGAGGATCGTCTGCGCCTGCTGCATGGCGGCGAGCTTGGCGGGATCGGCCTTCTTGATCTTGACCTGCTTCTCGAGGCGCGGGATCGCGTTCTCGAGGGTCTGCAGGTCGGCGAGGATCAGCTCGGTGTTGATGGTCTCCATGTCCGAGGCGGGGTTGATCTCGCCGTCGACGTGGATGACGTCCGGGTCGTCGAAGGCGCGGACCACCTGGGCGATCGCGTGCGCCTCGCGGATGTTGGCGAGGAACTGGTTGCCCAGGCCCTCCCCCTCGGACGCGCCCTTGACGATGCCGGCGATGTCCACGAAGGACACGGTGGCGGGCAGGATCCGGTCCGAGCCGTGGATGTCGGCGAGCCGGTCCAGCCGCGGGTCCGGCAGGTTGACCACGCCGATGTTCGGCTCGATGGTCGCGAACGGGTAGTTCGCCGCCAGGACGGTGTTGCGGGTCAGCGCGTTGAACAGGGTGGACTTGCCGACGTTGGGCAGTCCGACGATTCCGATAGTAAGAGCCACGGGAGACCATCCTACCGGGCACGGCGCCGGCACGCCGTGCCGCCCCCGGTGTCCCTGGCCGAGGTCGTGGGCGTGTCGTGGCCCGTGGGGCTTCCGGGACGGCGCGCGGTGGAGCAGAGTCGGAGCATGACGTCCTTCCCGGCCTCCCGCACATCGCCGCATCCGAGCCCCGCCGGCCCGTCAGCCGGTTCCCCGGCCGTCGACGTCTCCGGCGTCCACAAGGGCTTCGGGCGCGGCGAGCAGCGCGTCCGCGCCGTGGACGGCGTGAGCATGCGCATCGAGCGCGGCGAGGTCGTCGCGCTGCTCGGGCCCAACGGCGCCGGGAAGACCACCCTCCTCGACATGGTCCTGGGCTTCACCGACCCCGACGACGGCACCGTGCGCACCCTCGGCGCCGCCCCGCGCGAGAGCGTGCGGGCCGGGCGGATCGGCGCGGTCCTGCAGACCGGGGGGCTGCTCGACGACCTGTCCGTGCGCGAGACGGTCGCGATGGTCGCGACCCTGCACCGGGACCCGCTGCCCGTGGACGAGGCCCTGGGCCGGGCGGGGGCCGCCGGGTTCGCGCGGCGGAAGGTCTCCAAGTGCTCGGGCGGCGAGCAGCAGCGGCTGCGCTTCGCGCTGGCCCTGCTGCCCGAGCCGGACCTGCTGGTCCTCGACGAGCCGACCGCGGGCATGGACGTCGGCGCCCGGCGGGAGTTCTGGGCCGCGATGCACGCCGAGGCGGAGCGCGGCCGGACGGTCGTGTTCGCCACCCACTACCTCGACGAGGCCGAGGAGTTCGCCGCCCGCACCGTGGTGCTCAAGGGCGGGCGGGTGGTCGCCGACGCCCCCACCGCCGAGGTCCAGGCCCTGGCGGGCCACCGCGTGGTCAGCTTCCGCTGGGAGGGGCCCGGGCCCGTCGTCGTCCCGGGGGCGACCGCGCTGGAGCCCGCCGGCGGACGCCGGCGGCTCACGGGCCCCGACACGGACGCCATCGCCCGCCACCTGCTGACGACCACGGGCGCGAGCGAGCTCGAGATCACCCACGCCGGACTCGAGGAGGCCTTCCTGGGCCTCACCGCCGACTGACCGGCCCCGCTCCCCCCGTCCCGACTCCCCGCCCCTACTCCCCCGTCCCCGGAGGACCAGCACCATGAGCATCGCCTACGCCGCCCACGACCTGCGCCGCAACGTGCGCATGGTCGAGAACACCTTCTTCATCGTGGTCCTGCCCGCCGTGCTCTACGTGATGTTCACGGCGCTGGGGGACTTCTCCGACCTCCCGGTGGGCCACGGCAACGCCGGCGGTTACAACATGATCTCGATGGCGGTCTACGGGGCGGTCACCGCGACCACCTCGATCGCCGGCTCAGCCGCCGTGGAGCAGGCCCGCGGGTGGGGCCGGCAGATCGGGCTCACGCCGGCGCCGCGGCACGGGTACGTGCTGTCCAAGGTGGCCGTGGCCCTCGCCATGGCCGTGCTGCCCGTCCTCGTGGTCTACGCCGTGGGCGCCCTGACCGGTGCCGAGCTGGGCGGCTGGCGCTGGCCCGCCACGGCGGCGATCGTCGTGGCCGGCTCCTCGGTGTTCGCCCTCTACGGTCTGGCGGCCGGGCTGCTGTTCCGCTCCGAGTCCGCCGTGGGGGCGGCCTCCGGGATGCTCGTGGTGCTCAGCTTCTTCGGCAACCTGTTCGTCCCGCTCACCGGGGTGATGCTCGACATCGCGCGGTTCACCCCGCTCTACGGTCTGGCCGGACTCGCCCGCTATCCGCTCGTGGAGGGCGACGTCGTGGCGACCAGCGGCCCGCCGGTGGAGTCCGACCCCCTGTGGGCGCTGCTGCTCAACACCGGGCTCTGGACGGCGGTCTTCGTGGCCGTGGTGCTGCTCGCCGTGCGCCGGACCACGGTCCGGCGCTGACCGGGCGACACTCCGGGGAATGGGGCGGGGAGCGGGGCGGTGAGCGCCGCTGCCGTGCGGTGTCCGGGTGGCGTGCCACACTGCTGGGCATGACCGTCAGCCTCGTCGTCGTCCTCGTCCTGCTCGCCCTGCTGGTGGGCGCCCTCCTGGGCGCCGCCGTGGCGCGGGTCCGTGCCGCCCGGGAGGTTCGGGCGGCCGAGGAGGAGCGGGCCGGGCTGCAGGCCGAGCTCGCCGCCGTCCAGGACCGGCTCGTGGACCTGGCCTCCGAGCGGGCGGCGGCCGTCGAGGCGCGCGCCCAGCTCGAGGACCGGCTGCGGGACGCCGACGCCCGCTCCGTGCAGGACAACAACGTCCTGCGGGCCCTGGCGCCGGTGGCCCACCAGCTGCGCTCGGTCGAGGAGCACGTGACGGCGCTCGAGCGGGACCGGGCCGAGCAGTACGGGGGCATCACCCAGGCCCTCGCCCACACCCGCGAGGTCGGCGACCACCTGCGCACCGCGACCACCTCCCTATCCTCTGCGCTGCGCTCGGGCTCCGCGCGCGGCCTGTGGGGCGAGGTGCAGCTGCGCCGGGTGGTCGAGTCCGCGGGGATGACCGCGCACGTCGACTTCCGGGAGCAGGTCGCCTCCAACGGCACCACCGCGGACGGCGAGCGCAGCGCGATCCGCCCGGACATGGTGGTGCACCTGCCGGGGGGCCGCGACATCGTCCTGGACGCCAAGGCGCCCATGACCGCCTACCTGCGCGCCCAGGACGCCGAGGACGACGCCGGGCGCCGGGCGCAGCTGGCCGGCCACGCGAAGGCCGTGCGCGGGCACGTGGACGCGCTGGCGTCGAAGAAGTACTGGGAGGCGCGGGACGCCTCCCCCGAACTGGTGCTGTGCTTCCTGCCCGCCGAGTCGGCGCTCTCCGCGGCCCTGGACGCGGACCCGACCCTGCTGGACCACGCCGCGAGCCGCAACGTGGCGATCGTGTCGCCGGTCTCGCTGCTCGCCTCGCTCAAGGCCGTGGCGTTCACGTGGCGGCAGAACGGGCTCACGGAGAACGCCAAGGAGCTCTTCGACCTCTCCCGCCAGCTCTACGAGCGGCTGGGCACGGTCGGCAAGCACCTCGACGACATGGGCCGGTCGCTGCAGAAGTCGGTGGAGACCTACAACCGGCTGACGGGCTCCGTGGAGACCCGGGTGTTCCCCACGGCCCGGCGGATCAACGACCTCGACCCCACGCTCGCGGAGGACGATCGGCTCACCACGCGTCCGCTCGTGGTGGCGCCGCGCCCGCTCACGGCGCCGGAGTTCACCGAGGCGGCGCAGCTGCCGCCGGCGCCGGAGGCGGTGCAGCTCCCGGAGCCGGCGGAGCGCCCGGGCCGCACCGCCCCGGACGGCGGCGTACCGGGGCAGCTCGACGAGCGCGCGGCGGGCTGAGCGGACGGGTCCGCCCGCGGCTCAGCGGGTGGGGCGGGCCCTGCGGCTCAGCGGGTGGGGCGGGCCCCGCGGCCGCCGAGCCGGTGGGAGGTGTCCCCGGCCGCGGTGAGCCGGGCGCGCAGCTCCTTGGGGAGGGAGAACAGCACGTCCTCCTCGGCGGTGACGACCTCCTCGACCTCGCCGTAGCCGTAGTCCGCGAGCAGGCGCAGCACGTCCTTGACGAGGACCTCCGGCACGGAGGCCCCGCTGGTGACGCCCACGGTGGCGACGCCCTCGAACCAGGACTCGTCCACCTGGTTCGCGAAGTCCACGCGCTCGGCGCGGCGGGCGCCGTACTCGAGGGCGACCTCCTTGAGCCGCACGGAGTTCGAGGAGTTCGCCGAGCCCACGACGATCACGAGGTCAGCGTCCGGGGCGATCTTCTTGATCGCGGTCTGCCGGTTGGAGGTGGCGTAGCAGATGTCGTCGCTGGGCGGGTCCTGCAGGGAGGGGAAGCGCTCGCGCAGCTTCTGCACGGTCTCCAGGGTCTCGTCCACGCTGAGGGTGGTCTGGGAGAGCCAGACGACCTTCTCCGGGTCGCGGACGACGACCTGGCCGACCTCGTCGGGGCTGTTCACCACCTGGATGTGCTCGGGGGCCTCGCCGGCGGTGCCCTCGACCTCCTCGTGGCCGTCGTGGCCGATCAGGAGGATGTCGTAGTCGCTCTTCGCGAAGCGCACGGCCTCGCGGTGGACCTTGGTGACCAGCGGGCACGTGGCGTCGATGGTGCGCAGCTCGCGGGACTTCGCGGACTCCACCACGGCCGGGGAGACGCCGTGGGCGGAGAAGATCAGCAGGGACCCCTCGGGGACCTCGTCGGTCTCCTCGACGAACACGGCGCCCTGCTCCTCGAGGGTGCTCACCACGAACTTGTTGTGCACGATCTCCTTGCGCACGTACACGGGGGCGCCGTAGTGCTCGAGCGCCTTCTCCACGGCGATGACGGCGCGGTCGACGCCGGCGCAGTAGCCGCGGGGGGACGCGAGCAGGACCTTCTTCGGTCCGGCCACGGGAGCGGCGGCGGCCACGTCCTCCGGCGAGCGCCGGGAACGGGGGACGGTGGGCATGGAGAGCGCAACGGTGGTCGGCATGGCCTCCATGCTACGCGGTGGGGCGGGGCCTGCGCCGTGATCCGCCCGACACGAGGATGGCCCCGACGAGGCCCACGACGCCCGTGATCCCGGCGGCCCAGGCGGCCGTGACCATCTGCTCGCCGAGGGAGTCGGTGAGCAGGAGGACGGCCCGGTCGGCGGCGAGCCGGACCACGGGGTCGCCGCCGAGCATGCCGGAGGCCCGCTGCACGCCCTGCTCCACGAGCAGCCACGCGACGCCCAGTCCGGCCAGGGTCCCCAGCCCCAGCACGGCGAGCACGGCGAAGCGGTGCCGGGTCACGAGCAGCGCGAGCACGGCGAGCACCGCGGCGGTCCACGTGAGCGGCACGGCCAGGTCGGTGACCCGGGTGCCCGCCTCGATCAGGCGCCCGGTGTTCGACCCCGGGACGGTGATCCGGCTCTCGCGCTCCGCCAGCCCGACGTCCACGCCGACGGCCCGCTGCACGGCCGCGTCGACCTCCCGGAGGACGGGGGCGATGTCCAGCACGAGGTCCTTCGGCGGCTCCTCCACCGCGCCGTCCACGGGGACGTTGGCCTCGTGGGTGCGGGTGAGCGCCTCCGTCCACGCGCGCTGGTAGGCGGGGTCGGCGGTGAGGTCCGCGGCGACGTCGGCCGCACGGCGGGCGGCGTCCTCGAGCATCCGGTCGAGGAACCCGACGCCGGTGGCCCGCTCCCCCACGATCCGGTCGGCCACCTGCCCCACCGCGGTGCGGGCCAGCTCCTCCTGGAACGGCCGGTCCTCGGCGAGGGTGCCCACCACCCGGGTGAAGCCGTCGCGGGAGACCAGGGTGTCCTGGGCCCAGTGCAGGGGCACGAGCAGCGCCACGAGGGACGCGGCGGCGAGGCCCAGGACGGTGCCGAGGCCGGTGCGCAGGACGGTCGTGGCGCGTCGTCGGGGGCGGGGCGCGGAACGGGGCGCGGAGCGGTGTCCGGGGGCGGGGGGTGCTGAGAGGCTCACGGAACCACTGTACGCACGGGCGGAGCGCGTGCACGGGTGTCCCCGTCGGGTGGTAAGCATGAGGCATGACGTATCTGGAGCCGCAGCAGGACGCCCCGGCGGGCGGCGAGCGGGAGCTGCCGCAGCGGGCGGACCGGACCACCCCGGAGAACCCGTGGCCGCTGCGGATGCTCTCCGAGAACCTGCATGCCTACATCGCCCGCTGCGCGCCCACGTGGGTCGAGGGGCAGATCATCGAGCTCAACCGGCGCGCCCGGGTCACCTACGTGACCCTGCGGGACGTCGACGCCGAGATCTCCGTGCCCGTGACCCTCTTCGCCAACGAGACCGCCCACCTGGACCGTCCCCTGGAGAAGGGGATGCGGGTGGTCGCCCAGCTCAAGCCGGACTTCTGGGCCAAGACCGGCCGGCTGTCCATGCTGGGCCGCGGCATCCGCCCGGTGGGCCTGGGCGACCTGCTGGAGCGGCTCGAGCGGCTGCGGCGCGCCCTCGCCGAGGAGGGGCTCTTCGACGCCGCCCGGAAGAAGCCCCTGCCCCTGCTCCCCCGCCGGGTCGGCCTCGTCACGGGGCGCAACTCGGACGCCGAGAAGGACGTCATCCGCAACGCGTCCCTGCGCTGGCCGGCCGTGGACTTCGAGGTGCGGGAGGTCGCGGTCCAGGGCTCCGGCGCGGTGCGCGCCGTGACCCAGGCGATGCGCGAGCTCGATGCCATGGCCGAGGTGGACGTCATCGTGATCGCCCGCGGCGGCGGCTCCTTCGAGGACCTCCTGGCCTTCAGCGACGAGTCCCTGATCCGGGCCGTGGCGGCCGCCCGCACCCCGGTGGTCAGCGCCATCGGGCACGAGAACGACCAGCCGCTGCTCGACTGGGTGGCCGACCTGCGGGCCTCGACCCCCACGGACGCCGGCAAGCGGATCGTCCCCGACGTCGTCGAGGAGCGCGCCGGGGTGGCCCGGGCCCGGGCGGGCCTGGACCGCGCCGTGCGGGGCTTCCTGGATCGGGAGGCCGCCGGTCTGACCGCCGTGCGCACCCGGCCCGTCCTGGCCCAGCCGGAGGACATGATCCTGCTCCGGGAGGAGGACGTGGACCGGTGGCGCACCCGGGCGCTGTCCGCCGTGGACTCCCGGACCCTGCGGGAGCGGGACGCCGTGCGCTCCCTGCGCGCCCGGGTGCGGGCGCTGTCCCCCCAGGAGACCCTGCAGCGCGGCTACTCCGTGGTCCTGGACGCCTCCGGCGCCGTGGTCACCGACGCCGCCGCCGTGCGCGCCGGGGACCTGCTGGGGGTGCGCCTGGCCGCGGGCGAGCTCGGCGTGCGCACCGAGACCGTCTCCGCCCGGCGCCCGGGCGAGCACCCCGGCTCCCCCTGACCCACGGGGCACCGGCACCACCGCCGTCCCCGACCGTTCCGAACGAGAGGCGCCACCCATGGCGAGCACCGACCACCCCGCAGCACCCGACCTGTCCGACATCGCCGGCCTGGGCTACGAGCAGGCCCGCGAGGAGCTCGTGCAGGTCGTCTCCCGGCTCGAGGCCGGGGGCACGTCCCTCGAGGAGTCCCTCGCGCTCTGGGAGCGCGGCGAGGCCCTCGCCACCCGCTGCGAGCAGTGGCTCGACGGCGCCCGCGAGCGGCTCGACGCGGCCCGGAGCCGGCGCGCGGACGCCGACGGGGGCGACGCCGACGAGGGCGCCGGGCGCGGCTGAGCCCGCCCCGCCCGGTCCGCCGTGGCGCGGGTCAGAGCTCGGAGAGGCGCCGGCGCGCGTCCTCGACGTCGTAGCCGGGGTCCGGCCAGTCGAGCCGCAGGCCCGCGAGCGCGGAGATCAGCAGGTCCTGGACCACGGCACGGGCGTACCACTTCCGGTCGGTGGGCACCACGTACCAGGGCGCGTGATCGGCGTCGGTCGCGTCGATGGCCCGCTCGTAGGCGGCCATGTAGGTCTCCCACCGGCTGCGCGCCTCGAGGTCCGAGGGGTCGAACTTCCACTGCTTCGTCCGGTCGCTCATGCGGGCGAGGAGGTTCTCGCGCTGCTCGTCCAGGCCCAGGTGGAGGAAGACCTTGACGACCACCACCCCGTCGTCGGCGAGCTCCTGCTCGAAGTGCCGGATCTCGGTGTAGCGCCGCTCGAGCTGCCGGTCGTCGAGCACGTCGTGCACCACGGGCACCAGCACGTCCTCGTAGTGGGACCGGTCGAACGCGCCGATCACCCCGGGCCGGGGCAGCTGGCGCCGCACCCGCTGGAGGAAGTGCTGGGCGGCCTCCTCCTCGGTGGGCCGGCCGAAGCCGTGGGTGTGCACGCCGTGCGGGCTGAGCCCGCCCAGGACGTGCTGGATGACGCCGCCCTTCCCGGAGGTGTCCATGCCCTGCAGGACGAGGAGCACCCGGTGCCGGGCGCCCACCGTGGCGTTGGCGTAGATCTGGCGCTGCAGCCGGGACAGCTCGGCGTCCCGGGCGGCCCGCAGCGCCGTGCCCTGCTGCTTCTTCCCCCGGAACCCGGGGGTGGAGCCGGTGTCCACCGCGTCCAGGGACAGGCCCGGCCGGGCGCGCAGCAGAGGCCGTACGTCCTGCTCGAACCCGGTGCCGGGGCTCTGGTCGGCTGCGCTCATGCGGGACCTCCTGGGAGTGCGGGGCGGGCTTTTCGAACTTCTTTTTGCAGGAGCCGANAGCCGAAGAAGCAAAAGGACTTCGAAAAACTGGCGGTAGCTGCCGAGGAACTCCTCGATCCGGTCCAGCGCCGTGGCCAGCATCTCCACGGACGGCAGGGTGACGAGGCGGAAGTGGTCGGGCTCCGGCCAGTTGAACGCCCGGCCGTGGCTGACGAGGATCTTCTGCTCCTTGAGCAGGTCGAGGGCGAACTTCTCGTCGTCGACGATGTTGAACTTCTCCACGTCGAGCTTGGGGAACAGGTACAGGGCGCCGTCGGCCTGCCGGCAGGACACGCCGTCGATCTCGTTGAGCCGCCGGTGGGCGAGGTCGCGCTGGGCCTTGAGCCGCCCGCCCGGGAGGATGAGGTCGTTGATCGACTGGTAGCCGCCGAGCGCGGTCTGGATCGCGTGCTGGGCCGGGACGTTGGCGCACATGCGCATGTTGGCGAGCAGCTTGATGCCCTCGATGAAGCTCTCGGCCTTCCAATTGGGCCCGGTGATCGCCAGCCATCCGGCGCGGTACCCGGCCACCCGGTAGGCCTTGGAGAGCCCGGAGAAGGTCAGGCACAGCACGTCCTCACCGGTGAGGGTCGCGGTGTTGATCATCTCGGCGTCGTCGTAGGTGATCTTCTCGTAGATCTCGTCCGAGAACAGGATCAGCTCGTGCTCCGCGGCGAGGTCCACGATGGTCTGCAGCACCTCGCGGGAGTAGACCGCGCCGGTGGGGTTGTTCGGGTTGATGATCACGATGCCCTTGGTGTTGGGGGTGATCTTCGCCGCGAGGTCCTCGAGGTCCGGGTTCCAGTCGTTGTCCTCGTCGCACCGGTAGTGCACGGGGGTGCCGCCGGACAGGGCCACCGACGCCGTCCACAGCGGGTAGTCGGGGGACGGGATGAGGATCTCGTCGCCCGGGTTGCACAGCGCCTGCAGCGTCATGGTGATGAGCTCGGAGACGCCGTTGCCCAGGTAGACGTCGTCGGTGTCGAGGTTCATGATCCCGCGCGTCTGGTAGTACTGCACCACGGCCGTGCGGGCCGAGTAGATGCCGCGGGAGTCCGAGTAGCCCTGCGCGTGGGGCAGGTTCTTGATCATGTCCACGAGGATCGCGTCGGGTGCCTCGAAGCCGAACGGCGCGGGGTTGCCGATGTTGAGCTTGAGGATCCGGTGGCCCTCCGCCTCCATGTGCTCCGCCTGCTCCAGCACGGGGCCGCGGATGTCGTAGAGGACGTTCTTGAGCTTGTCGGACTGCTTCACCACTGACATGCGGTACACCTTACCCCCGGGGTGCACGCCGTCCGGGGCACCCGTCGGTGCGCCGATCAGGTGTCGTCGCCGCCCTCGAGCCAGTACCGCGCGGCCTCCTCGGGCGTGTACGGGTCGCGGGCGGAGGTCATCCGGGTCATCAGCACGAGGTCCTCGGTGCCGATCTGCGCGGAGACCCCGTCGACGACGTCCGCGGCGGCGTCCGGCAGGTCCTCGGCCGCCACGGGGACCACCCGCTGCGGGACGAAGTTGTTGAGCGGGTCGGCCAGGACCACGAGGGCGTTGTCCTCGATGGCGGGCGAGGCCGTGAACAGGGCCGCGGCCTGCACCCGGTCCTCGAGCAGTGCGTCCACGAGGTCGTCCTGGTCGCCGAACGGCACGAACCTGCCGGGCACGCACTCGTAGGCGTCCTCCAGTCCCTCCGGGCCGTAGGAGCGGCCCGCGAAGTCGAGGTCGGTGCCCAGCGCCAGCTCGTCGCACACCGGGCCCAGGTCCTCCAGGTCGGTGAGCTCGTGCTCCACGGCGGTCGGCCGGGTCACGACGACCGCCACCGTGTTCTCCGCCGGGGCCGGCTCGAGGGTCCGCAGGCCCTCGGGCAGCACGTCCTGCACCCCGGCCAGCACGTCGTCGTCGTCCGCGCGCTCCTCCCCCAGTCCCAGCAGCTCGGAGAGGTCCTCGGCGAGCCCGCCGTCCTCGGCGTCCGGGGACGGCGTGGGGGTGGGCGTCGCCTCGCCCGTGGGCGCCGCGGAGGCCGGGCCCACCGGCGCCCGGCCGCGCAGGTGCAGGTAGAGGTTGCCGGAGTAGTCCGCGGCGACCTCCACCTCCCCCCGCTCGAGGGCCCCGAGGTAGTCGGCGCGCTCGGTCCCGGCGTCGACCACGCTCGCATCGAAGCCGGCCTCCCGCAGCCGCCCGGCGTAGACGTGGGCGAGCACGGCCGTCTGCCCGGTGGGTCCCGCCGCGATCCGGACCGGCTCCGCGGCGGGGGACGCCGCGGTGGCCGGCGGCTGCTCCGGGGCCCCGCCGCCGCACCCGGTGAGCGCGGCGACGGCGAGCAGGCCCGCGGCGGCGCCACGGCGGCTCACCGGCCCTCCCCCGGTCCCGCGGGGCCCGCGGCCACGAGCCCGGCCAGCTCGAGGCCCACGGGCACGAGGCCGACCAGGGGCAGCTGCGGCAGCGCCGCCAGGGGGAACCAGCGGGCCTCGTCGGAGGAGCCGTCCTGCTCCGACGTGAGCGTCCCGCCGGTGATGTGGGCGCGGTAGATCACGCGCAGGGCGTGGAAGGGCCGGTCCCGGCCGTCCAGCCGCTCGCCGGCGTCCATGTGGCGGCTGTGCACGCCGAGCAGCTCGTCGAGCTCCACGGTGAAGCCGGTCTCCTCGTGCACCTCCCGCAGCGCGGTCTGCGCGGGCTGCTCCCCGATCTCCATGCCACCGCCGGGCAGGCTCCACGCCCCCCGCAGCGTGGGGTGGCGCGGGTTCCAGTGGCTGAGCAGCACCGCCCCGTCCTGGACGATCACGGCGTAGGCACCCACCCGGGTGTCCATGGGGAAACTCATGCCCCCCATTCTAGGAACGCCCGGGGCGGGGCGCCGACAGCGCGCGCGGCGGGCGGGCCGGTGGATCGGCCCCCGGGGATAATGGGCGCGTGAGCATCGTCGACAACGCCGTCTACCGGGGCGGACAGCGCATCGCGTCCCCCGCCACGCTCGAGGAGACCTACCGGCTGCTCGCCCGGCTGCGGACCGAGGACCCCCGCTGCACCGAGGCCGGGGAGCACTGCGTCCTCGTCTGGATCGGCCTGTACCGGCCCTCCGCGGACGAGCTCGACTCCCTGGCCGAGCAGTTCGGCCTGCACGAGCTCGCCGTGGAGGACATCCGGCAGGCCGAGCAGCGGCCCAAGCTCGACCGCTACGGGAGCACCCTGTTCACGGTGCTGCGCCCCGCCGTCTACCAGGACGCCACCGAGACGGTCGACTTCGGGGAGATCCACATCGTCACGGGACCCGGCTTCGTGATCACCGTCCGGCAGTCCGAGCACGGGCGGGTCGGGCGGGTCCGGACCCGGGTGGAGTCGCAGCCCGCCCTGCTGGTGACCGGCGCGGAGGCCGTGCTCTACGCGGTGCTCGACCAGACCGTGGACGACTACTACCCGGTGGTCGAGGGGCTCGAGAACGACATCGACGAGATCTCGGACGCCCTGTACTCCGGCTCCGGGGACGGCGTCGTCTCCCGGCGCATCTACCAGCTCACCCGGGAGGTCAGCGCGTTCCACCGGGCGGTCGCCCCGCTGGAGCTGGAGCTGCGGCAGTTCCTCGAGGAGCTCGCCGGGGCCGGCGCGCCCCGGGAGCTCCAGCATGTCCTGCGGGACGTCCTGGACCACCTGATCTTCGTCAACAACAAGGTCGAGTCCTTCCAGGCGTCCCTCACCAACGCCCTCATGCTGGACTCCACGCAGCTCGCCGCCCGGCAGAACGAGGCCGCGATCGAGCAGAACGAGCAGATGAAGCGGATCTCCTCCTGGGCGGCGATCCTGTTCGCGCCCTCGATCATCGGCTCCGTGTACGGGATGAACTTCAGGTTCATGCCGGAGCTGTCCTGGGTGTGGGGCTACCCCATGGCGCTGGGGCTGATGCTCGTGACGGGCGTGGTGCTCTACGTCGTGTTCCGGTTCAAACGGTGGCTGTGACCGCCGCGGTCACTGCTGCCCGCGCTCGCGGCGGGCGGAGTCGGACAGGCCCCGGCGGTTGCGCAGCACCCGCTTGAGCACCCACCACGCGATCAGGACCGCCACGGTGACGACCACGATCCGGGAGAAGATCCCGGCGTACTGCTCGGCGACGTGCCAGTTCTCGCCCAGGTAGAACCCGGCGAGCACGAAGATGGTGTTCCAGATCAGGGACCCCGCCGTGGTGAGCAGGACGAACGCGCTGAACGACATCCGCTCGATGCCGGCGGGGACCGAGATCAGCGACCGGAATACGGGGATCATGCGCCCGAAGAAGACGGCGGCCTTCCCGTGCCGCTCGAACCACGCCTCGGTGCGGTCGAGGTCGTGCAGGTCGACCAGGGGCATCCGGTCCACGATCGCCCGCAGCCGGCGGCGGCCGAGCGCGGCACCGATCCAGTAGAGGGCCACGGCGCCGACCACCGAGCCCAGGGTCGTCCAGAAGATCGCCCCGCCGAGCGAGAAGCTGCCCTGGCTCGCGGTGAACCCGGCCAGCGGGAGGATCACCTCGGACGGCAGCGGCGGGAAGAGGTTCTCGAGCGCGACGAGCAGACCGGCGCCAGGAGCGCCTATGGCCTCCATGACGTCGACGGCCCAGCCGGCGACCCCGCCCAGCGTCTCGGCGCCGGAGTCCTGGGCCCCGGTGATCCGGGCGGCCAGGACGGCCGCGTCCGGGGCGGCGGTGAGGTCGGGGGCGGCGGTCGGGGCGGGGCTGGGTGCAGTCATGGGTCCTCGGCGGTGGGCGGGGCGGGGCGGGGCCCGGCGGGTGCGACCACCATTGTGCCCGACGCACCTCCGGATCGGCTGGACGGCTGACGGGTCGCGGACGTCGTTGGTTACGCTTCCTCCATGCTCCTCCCTGCCCCCCTCCTGATGTCCACCCCCGTGCCGGCCCTGGACCCGGTGTGGGAGTTCTGGCTCGACAAGCCGCTGCGGATCCTCCTGGTGCTGCTCGGCGCCTCGATCCTGGCCGCCGTGGTGCGGCTGCTGATCCGCCGGGTCACCGGGGGGATCGCGAAGGGCACCCGGTCACGGATCGTGCGCCGGATGGAGCGGGGCAGGCCGCGCTGGGTCGAGGACGCGGGACTGGCCGGCGCGCGGCAGTCCCAGCGCGCCCACACCATCGGCTCGGTGCTCTCGTCCGTGGGGACGGTGGTGATCTGGGCCGTGGCCCTGGTGATGATCATCTCGGAGCTCGACTACGACATCGGCCCGGTCCTGGCCTCCGCCGGCATCGCCGGGGTGGCCCTGAGCTTCGGGGCGCAGTCCCTCGTGAAGGACTACCTGTCCGGGATCTTCATGGTCGCCGAGGACCAGCTCGGCATCGGGGACGTCGTCGACCTCGGCGAGGCGAGCGGGACCGTGGAGTCCGTGGGGCTGCGCGTGACCCAGGTCCGGGACGTCAACGGCACCCTGTGGCACGTGCGCAACGGGGAGATCCTGCGCGTGGGCAACCAGTCCCAGGGCTGGGCCCGCTGCGTGCTGGACCTGCCGGTGCCCTACGACACGAACATCGAGCTGGTCACGGAGCTGATCCTGCACGAGGCGGGGCTGCTGCGGGACGACCCGAAGGTCGGCGAGTACATCACCGAGGACCCGGAGGTGTGGGGCGTGGAGGCCGTGACCGGGGAGTCCGTCACCGTGCGCGTGGCCGTCCGCACGGTCCCCCTCAAGCAGTGGGACGTGGCCCGGGCGCTGCGGCTGCGGATCAAGAAGATGCTCGACCGCGAGGGCCTGCACGTGCCCCTGCTGAACCAGACCGTGATCCGGCAGGCCGAGGCCGGGGTCGCGGCGCCCGGTCCGCCGGAGACGGGACAGGTCCGGTCGGTCCGGCGCGATGTGCCAGGATCGGACGCATGAGCATCGTCAAGATCAACGCCATCACCGTCCCGGCCGACTCCGGCGACGAGCTGGGCCGGCGCTTCGCCGCCCACAGCGGCTCCATGGCCGGGGTCGCGGGCTTCGAGGGCTTCGAGCTGCTGCGACCCACGGACGGGCGCACGCAGTGGCTCGTGCTCACCCGGTGGGCCGACGAGGACTCCTACGACGCCTGGCGGTCCTCGCAGGACTTCGCCCGGTCCCACGGCGGCCCCGCCGGGGAGGGCGAGCGCCCCCGGCCCGTGGGCACCGCCTCGGAGCTGTGGTCCTACACGGTGGCCGTCGAGCAGCAGTCCCCCGGACAGCAGTAGGCGCCCTCAGCGCCGGCCACGGCCGCCGGACCGGCGGCCGCCCTTGGGCCCGCCGCGACCGGACCGCGCCCCGCCCCGGGGCGCGCCCGCCCGCCGCGCCCCCTGCGGGGGCTGTCCCCCACGGCGCGACGACGGGGCCCGTGCCGGACCCGCTTTGGCGGCCGGCCGGTCCTCCGCGGCCGGGGACGCCGGTGCGGCAGCACCCCGGGAGCTGTTGAGCCCCCTGCCGCGGACGACGCCCACGAAGTCCTGCACGAGCTCCTCCTGCTCCTCCGTCAGGTCCTGCGGCCACACCAGCGCCACGGGGACCGTGGCGGCATCGGGCACCACACGGTGGACGAGGTCCTTGCGGTGGTGCAGCCGGGCGAGCGACATGGGCAGGACGACCAGCCCCAGGCCCGCGGCGACGAGCTCGACGGCGTCCCGGGCGTGGCGCATCGGGGGCAGCGGCGCGTCCGCGGCGACAGCCTCCGGGGAGCGCAGCCGGTGGCGCTCGGGGAGGGTCGCCGGCTCCTGCAGCAGCACCTCGTCCACGAGCTCCGCGACCGGCACCTCGTCGAGCAGGGTCAGCTCGTGGTCCCGGGGCAGCACCACGACCTGCTGCTCCGCGTAGAGCTCCACCGCCCGGTACTCCTCGCGCAGCGTGGCGAGGTCGTCGACCCCGGGGCGCGGGTGCGCGGGCAGCCGCACGAAGCACGCGTGGGCGCGCCCCGCTCCCAGCTCCTCCTCCCACGCGTCCGTCTCGAGCGGGCGCTCGGCGAGGACGCGGCCGGGGTTGCGGTCCCGCCACCGGAAGAACCACTTGCCGGGCATCACGCCGGGGACGAAGGCGACCGCCAGGTCTGCCGTCTCGCCGGCCTCGTCGGCTGCGGGGTCGTGGGGTCCGGGCGCGTCGTCCATGCCGGTCAATCTACCCACTGCCGGCCCTGCTCCCCGACCACCGGCGGGAACCGCCCCGGACGCGCCGGGCGCCCGAGATGCGAAACCGGCGCGGGATGTATACGATGGAACGGTTGCTCCGGGGCTATAGCTCAGTTGGTAGAGCGTTTCGTTCGCAATGAAAAGGTCAGGGGTTCGATTCCCCTTAGCTCCACCGGAGGCGAAGGCCCCCGCTCGGCACAACGCCGGACGGGGGCATTCGTCGTGCGCGGGCCGTCGTCGTGCGGGCCGGGAGCCGCTCGCTAGTTCCCGTAGAGGACGTGCTCGAAGTTCCACCCGTTGCCGATCCTGCGCCCGGTGCCGTTGTTGGCCCAGCGCGGCGTGCCGTTGTTGCGCCCCTCGTGGCGGTACCAGAACAGGTCTCCGTCGAACGCGACCGCGTAGACGATCCCGCCTCCGCCGCCGAAGACGTGGGCGAAGTCCCACCCGCTGCCGACCTTGCGCCCGCGTCCGTTGTTGGCCCAGCGCGCCGTGCCGTCGCCGCGTCCCTCGTGGCGGTACCACAGCAGGTCCCCGTCGTGCTCCACCGCGTAGATGATCCCGTCGCCGCCGGCGAAGACGTGGGCGAAGTCCCACCCGTTGCCGATCTTGCGCCCGCGTCCGTTGTTGGCCCAGCGCGGCGTGCCGTTGCTGCGCCCCTCGTGGCGGTACCAGAAAAGGTCACCGTTGCCCTGCACCGCGTAGAGGACCCCGGCGCCGCCGGAGAAGACGTGGGTGAAGTCCCACCCGCTGCCGACCTTGCGCCCGCGGCCCCGGTTGGCCCAGCGCGCCGTGCCGTCGGCCGCGCCCTCGTGGCGGTACCACAGGAGGTCCCCGTCGTGCTCGACCCCGTAGACGACCCCGGCGCCGCCGGCGAAGACGTGGGCGAAGTCCCACCCGCTGCCGACCTTGCGCCCGGTGCCGTTGTTGGCCCAGCGCGGCGTGCCGTTGCTGCGGCCCTCGTGGCGGTACCACAGCAGGTCCTTGTCGTCCTCGACCCCGTAGATGACGCCGTTGGTGCTGGGAGCGGCGGCAGCCGTCGTCGGAACGGCCCCGACGGCGACGGCGGAGGCCACTGCGGTGCCGGCCGTCAGCAGTCCGCGGCGGGACATCACCAGGGAGATCCCGGACGGGGTCGGCCCGTCCGGCTGGGTGTGCTCGGTCATCACGCACTCCTCGGGTGCTGGAAGCCGTCCCGGCGGCCGTCCTCACCGGCCGACCGGGCAGTCGAGTCCGGGCCGGGAAACGCGCGAGAACGCTAACGGCCCGTCGACTGCGACCATCGTCCCCCCGTCCCCGTGACCCGGGCATGACTACTGCGACGGAACCGGACAGGCCGGCCCCGGCCGCCCGCCGCCCCGGGTGCAGACGGGGCCGGGGCGGCTCCGGCAGGGCTCAGGCGGGTCGTGGCGCGCCCCGCCGGAGCCTCTCGGGAGGCGTCCGCGCGGTGGCGTCCGGAGCGCCGCTCAGGCGAGGTCCTCCCGCAGCTGGGACAGGAGCACCCCCACCACGTCCGCCCCGCCGTCGGTCCCGGCCCGCAAGCGGAGGACCTCGGCGCCGTGCAGCGCCCCCACGGCGTAGCGGTCCGCACCGGAGCGCCCGAGGGCGGCCGCCGTGCCCGCGAGCCACCGCTCCACCACCGCGGCGTCCATGATCCGGCCCAGCTCGTCCTGGTAGTCCTCCGCGTCCCGGGCCGCGCGCCGCAGCTGCTTGCCCGGCCGGTGCCCGGTCCGGCCGAGGACGGCGTCGACGTAGCGCACGCGCTTGACGGCCTTGCGGACATCGTGCAGGTGCTCCAGCTGCCCCTCGCCGCCCGGGCCGCCGGCCAGCTCCGCCTCGGCCACGCGCACCACCTTCCGCAGGGCCCGGTGCACCACTGCGTCGGCGACCTCACGCCCCGAGAGCCGGGTGCACTCCTCGGTCAGCGGCGGACGGGCGGCGAAGTCCTGGACGTCCGCCAGGAGCCGCAGGTGCTCCTGGCCCGTGACGTGCCGGCGCACCTTCGCGGCCGCCGTCCGTGCCTCCTCCTCGGCCCGCTGCCGCAGGCTCTCCGCCGCGGCCGGCCCCACCCGCCCCTCGAGCGCCTCCACGCGCCCGGCCAGCAGCTCCGCCGTGACCTCGGCGTCCCGGGCCGCGGACAGCGTCCGGGCGAGCTCCCGCAGCCGGGCGTCCAGCTCCTCCGCCGCCGCGCCGTCGAAGAACGGCTTGGCCGCCCTCAGCACGCTGCGCAGGGAACGGGACGTCACGCGCATCTGGTGCACCGCGTCCGGGACGTCGAGGCGGACCCTGAAGTCCCAGAGCACCAGCTGTTCGGCGAGCTCCCCGAGCACCGCGCGCAGCACGTCCGGCCCGCCCGCCGGCTTCCCCTTCCTTCCCGCCTTGTTCTTGTTCTTCTTGTTCTTCTTGTTCTTCGTGCCGCTCCCGGCCTTCTTGCCGCTCCTGCCCTCCGGCTGCTTCTCGTCCTGCTTCCGGCCGGGCCCCGCCGGGGCGTCGTCGTCCTCGCCGAGCGCACGGGCGATCTTCGCCCGGGAGGTGGACGGCTTCCCGCCGGCCGCGAAGACCACGGCCTCGACCGCGGCGAAGATCTGCTCCTGGCGCACCTCGGGCACCGTGCCGTCGAGGAGCTCGACCTCCCACTCCGACCAGGACCGCGCCGTTCCCGTGCGCTCGTCGACGGCGTCCACGACGTCCACGGCGAGCTCCGCGACCGCCGCCCCCGTGCTGTCGCTGATCCGGTGCACCTGCCGCACGGTGCGGAGGGTCGCCACCGGCCGCAGCTCCTGTCCCCCGGTCAGCCCGGCGAGGAGGTTCCGCACGGACGCGGGCATCCGGTCCGGGGTGCGCAGCAGCGGCACCTGCAGCTCGTGGCGTCCGTCCGCGCCCTGGAACTTCACGTGCCACCCGTCGTCGGCCCCGCCCCGGCGGCGGCGCAGCGCGACCAGGCGCCGCCCCAGGGCCATGTCCTCGGTGTCGTGGTAGACGGCCTCCATGCGGTGCTCCACGGGCTCCGCCGAGACGGTGCACCCCTCCAGCGTGCTCCAGTCCACCCGGGCCTCGGCGCCCTCCGGGAACTCGTACTTGCGCTCGACCTCGCGGTGGGCGACGGCGGTCATGGGTGTCCTCCTGGTCGGGGCCACCGGTCGCCGGAACCGGCGGCCGGCCGTTGCGGCGATGATACCGGGGCCGTGCACGGCCCCCGGGGAAGCGAACCGCCGCGCGCCCCGGCGGGGGCGTGCGGCGGTGCGTGCGGCCCGGTCGACCGGGCCGGGTGGTGCGTGCGCTCAGGCGCGGCGGCGCTTGAGGACGTCGTCGAGGTCGAGGGCGGCGCGGCGCTGCTCCTCGCCCGTGCGCACGGCGTCCTTCAGGCTCGCGGAGCGGGCGGCGGGCTGCTCCGGCACCGGCAGCGGCTCCGGCTCCGGGCGCTGGACCACGGGCGCCTCGGCGTAGGTCGGACGCGGCACGGGCACCGGCTCCCACGTCCGGGCAGCGGCGGCCGGTGCGGACTCTCGGGCCACGCGGAGCGCCTCGGCCCGCAGCTCCTCGACCGTGAAGGCGGCGGGTGCGGGCATCCGGGGCTGCTCCTCGGGGGTGGGCAGGTCGAGGTCCTCGGCCGTCCGGCGCGACTGCTCGCGGACCTCCTCCGCCACGACGTGCTCGTTGTCGAACAGGGCGACGTCCTCGCGGGGGGCGTGCGGCTCCGCCTCCGCCTCCGGCGCCCGGACCGCGGGGCGCGACGCACGGCGGGCGGCCCGGTCCTGGACGGCCAGGTAGCGCAGGGACAGGACGGCGCCGACGCCGAGCAGCAGCAGGAAGACGGGCCACGGCCAGCTCACCGCGGCGGAGAACGGTGCGACCACGGCGGTGACGAGTGCGGCCAGGAGGGCGGCGCACCCGGCGAGGAGGATCACGGCGCGGTCCCGCCTGATGCGCAGGTGCCCTCTGCCGGTGCGTCCGGGGTCGCCGTCGGCGGGCCGGGGGACGGTGTCGGTGGTCGCCATGATGTTCCTTCGTCGGCGGGACGCGGGTGGGGGCTGCTCGATCGGCGCGGGGAGACCGTCGGGGCCGGCCGTCTCGGCCGGCGCCTCGACGGGGAGCTCCCGGCGGCGCTGCAGTCGCGGCGCGACCCAGAACAGCGACAGCGCGCACACCACGGCCAGCACGGCCGAGCTGCTCACCCAGATCATGGTCGCGGTCCTGCCTTCGTGGTCGCCGGATCGAGCGGACGGGGGACGCCGGCGCGCTGCGCCGGCGTGTCCGGGGCCCGGGCTCGGGCCGTGAGGAACAGCCTACTACCGCGGGGGCGCGCCTGTGGGTATCCCTGTGGACACGCCCGGCCGGGTCACTGCCACACGGCGGGGCGGTCCGATCCCGTGAACCGGCGGACGAGTCCCTCGGGCGCCTCCGGCGCGGTGAGCGCGAAGCTGCGGTGGTCCGTCCAGCGCCCGTCGATGTGCAGGAAGTCCTTGCGCAGCCCCTCGTCCCGGAACCCGAGCTTCTCCACCACCCGCAGGGACTTGGTGTTCTCCGGCCGGATGTTGATCTCGATCCGGTGCAGCCCGAGGCCCTGGAAGCAGTAGTCGGTGGCCATGGCCACCGCCATGGGGGCCACGCCGCGACCCGCCTGGTCCCGGTCCACCCAGTACCCCAGGGTCGCGGACAGGAACGACCCCCACGAGATCCCGGAGACGGTCAGCTGGCCGACGAGACCGAACCGCTCCGTCCCCGGGACCCGCTCCGTGATGAGGAAGGGCAGGGCCGTGCCCTGCCGGGCCTGCTGGTCGAGGGTGCGCACGAACTGCCCGAACGTGGGCGGGGCCCCGCCGGGTGCGGGGTTCGTGGCCTCCCACGGGTCGAGCCAGTCCCGGTTGCGGGCGCGCACGACGTCCCACTCCCGGCGGTCCCCCCGGGCCAGCGGACGCAGCCGGAGGTCCCCCCAGGAGACGGTGACGGGCCACCGGAACTGTCCGGCCACGGGAGCGCGGTCTCTCAGCCGACCGGCAGGGTCCGGGTGTACTCCCTGAGCCACTCGCACAGCTCGGGCCCGAGGTCCTCGCGCTCCGAGGCCAGGATGATGTTGGCCTTGAGGTAGCTGAGCTTGTCGCCGGTGTCGTAGCGACGGCCCTTGAAGACCACCCCGTACACCCCGCCGCCCTCGCCCTCGCGCTGGGCGAGGGTCTGCAGCGCGTCGGTGAGCTGGATCTCGTTGCCGCGCCCGGGGGCGGTGTTCTCCAGCACCTCGAACACCTCCGGCACCAGCACGTAGCGCCCGATCACGGCCAGGTTGGACGGAGCGTCCTCCGGGGCCGGCTTCTCCACCAGCCCGTTGATCCGCACGTAGTCCTCCCCCTCCACCGCGGTGACGTCCGCGCAGCCGTAGGCGCTGATCTGCTCGGCCGGGACCTCCATCAGCGCGACCACGGAGCCGCCGGTGCGCTCCTGCACGGCGATCATCTCGGTGAGCAGCTCGTCCCGGGCGTCGATCAGGTCGTCGCCCAGCAGCACCGCGAAGGGCTCGTCACCGATGTGGATCTTCGCCCGCAGCACCGCGTGCCCCAGTCCCTTGGGGTCCGCCTGGCGCAGGTAGTGGATCTCGCCGAGCTCGGAGGCGTGCTCCACCGCCCGCAGCAGATCGGTCTTGCCCGACTCCTCGAGCTGGTGCTCCAGGGCCGGCACCCGGTCGAAGTGGTCCTCCAGCGCCCGCTTCGAGCGCCCGGTGATCATCAGGACGTCCTGGAGACCGGCGTCGACCGCCTCCTGGACCACGTACTGGATGGCCGGCCGGTCTACGACCGGCAGCATCTCCTTGGGCATGGCCTTCGTCGCGGGGAGGAACCGGGTGCCGAGCCCGGCGGCAGGAATGACGGCCTTCCGGACCGTCCGGGGGTTGCTGTTTCCACTCATGCGCTCAGGCTAACGGATCGGGGGCTCCCACCAGCGGATTCCCGCCCGGGCACGCTTGCCCGCCGCGGTGGTGCGCGGCTAGCCTCGCACCACCGGCCCGCCAGGGCCGGCGCGTCCGGGCGCCGCCCGGGCCGAGCGTCGGACGAGGAGCGGACACGACGATGACCGACCCCCGCGGTCCCGCCGAGGCCAAGACCCGGCTGCGCCGGCAGCTCGTGGCGGCCCGCGCGCGGCGCTCCCGGGCCGCCCGCGAGCACGCCGCCGTGGCCTTCGACCGGCACCTGACCGAGCTGCTGGCCGACCGCCCGCGCCTCGACGTCGCCGCGTACCTGCCGCTGGCCACAGAGCCGCCCCTCGAGCCCGCTCTCGTCACGGCTCACCACCGCGGCCACCGGATCTGGGTGCCCGTGTGCGAGCCCGGGCGCCGGCTCTCGTGGGCGCGGTGGACGCCGGACACCCCCGAGCGGTCCGGCGGCGCGGGCGGACTGCGCGAGCCCGTGGGCGCCCGCCACGGCGCGGAGGTGATGCACGCGGTGGGTCTGCTGCTGGTGCCCGCGCTCGCCGTGGCGCCCGGCGGCGCGCGGCTGGGCTTCGGCGGCGGCTACTACGACCGCTTCCTCGCCACGCTGCCGCGCACGGCGCACCCGGAGCTGCGCACCGTGGTGTGCGTCTTCGCCGACGAGGTCCTCCCGGCCGGGTCCGTGCCGGTCGAGGAGCTCGACGCCCCCGTGCCGCTGGCCCTCACGGAGAACGGAACCGTGCGGCTGGAGGGGCCCCCCGGTCCGGCGCGGGGAACACGGTAGAATCGGCAGTCGACCCCTTCGAGTGCCAACGAGCGCGCTCGTCGACCCTTCCCAGGAGGACCCATGCCCGTCTACGCCTACGCCTGCAAGGACTGCGGCCACGCGTTCGACATCCGCCAGTCGTTCAGCGAGGACGCCCTGACCGTCTGCCCGGAGTGCGACGGGGGCCTGCGCAAGAAGTTCAACACGGTGGGCGTGGTGTTCAAGGGCTCCGGCTTCTACCGCAACGACTCGCGCTCCGGCGGCGCGGACTCGGGCGCCTCCACGTCCTCCACGTCCTCCGCGTCCTCCACCGCCGAGCCGGCGGCGCCGGCGAAGACGGCGACCCCGGCGACCGCCGGCGCGGGCGCGTCCTCCTCGTCCGCCTCCGCGACCGCGGGCGGGTCCTCCGACTGAGCCGGTCCCCGGACGCCGCCCCGGCGTCCGCACTGCACGGGAGGCACCTCCCGGGCGGCGCTGCCCGCCCCTCCCCAGGCGGCCCCGGAACGGCGGGGTCCCGGGCACCCGGCCCGTAGCGTGCCCGGCATGAGCCGCCGCCCCCGGACCGTCCGACGCCGCTACCCGCTGTCCCTGCACCTGCGCTCGGCACTGTCCCGGCGCCGCCGGCTGGTGGCCGCGCTGCTCCTCGGGCTCGCGGCGGCCCTGGTGGTCCTGCGGCTCGGCCCGCCCCAGACCAGGACGGTGCCGGTGGTCACCGCCGCCGAGGCGCTGCCCGCGGGCACGGTGGTCACCCCGGAGCGGCTCGCGGTGGCCGCCTATCCCCACGGGCTGGCGCCGGAGGGTGCCGTGGCCGACCCCGCGGAGCTGTCCGGGCGCGTCCTGGCGGGCGCCGCGGGCCCCGGGCAGCCGCTGACGGAGACCGCGCTCGTGGGCCCGGGACTGCTGACGGGACAGGACGGGGGCGTCACGGCGGTGACGCTGCGCATCGACGACCCCGGTGTGCTGCGGCACGTGCGCGCGGGCGACCACGTGGACGTCGTCCACCTGCCCGACGGCGCCGCGCCGGGCGGGCGTCAGGTCCTGGGCAGGGGCCTGCCCGTGCTGTGGGTCTCCTCCGCGGACCCCGGTGGGGACGGCGGTCTGCTCGCCGGGCCCGGCACCTCCGAGGAGGAGGGGCTGCTGGTGGTGGGGGCCCCGCACGAGGGCGCCGCGCAGCTCGCGGGCGCGGGCGGCACCGGGCGCACCACCGTGGTCCTCGTCCCGGCGCTGGTCAGTCCCAGTGCGGAGGCCGCTGGGCCCTGAGCCAGTCCTCGTGGGCCCGATCGGAGGCCTCGTCCGCCCGGTCCGCGTCCGCCGCGGACGCCCGCCCGTCCAGGCCGGGCAGGCGCGGCTCCGCCCCGGTGGACGTGCCGTCGGTGAACGTGCCCCCGGTGGCACGCCTCGGCCCGCGCCGGCGGGGGCTTTTCGAAGCACTTTTAACCTCCTGGCCNGAGCTGGCGAAAATTGGTTCGAAAAGGGGCGGCGGGCACGTCCCGCCGGGGGGCGCGGTCCGGCTCGGCGGGCCCGGGGTCCCCGCCGGACGCCGGGCCCGGCTCAGCCGGCACGGTCACCCCGCTGCGGGGCGGCGGGCAGGCCGAGATAGCGCCGGATCAGCTCGGCGACGGTGTCCGGGTCGGTGAAGACCTCGATGGTCCACAACGTGAGGTAGTTCCAGCCGGTGCGCTCGAGCTGCTGGGGCCGCAGCCGCGAGCGCTCCCGCACGGACAGGGCGGCGTTCTCCGGCGAGCCGTCGGACTGCCCGGCCACGGGGATCCGCAGCGGCCGGCCCTCGGCACGGGTGCGGCCCGGGACCACGGCCCCCGCGGACAGCGACTCCGTGCCGGCCCAGGCGACCAGGTCGAGGACGCCCGCGTAGTCCAGCCGCACCGAGGCACCGCGCTCCACCAGCCGGCGGGCGAGGTCGACCACCAGGGCGTCGTCGTGGGTGTCCCGGGCCTCCTCCTCCCCCGGCGGCAGGCCGCCGAGGTGCGCGGCGAGCACACGGGCGAAGTCCCGCGCGCCGTGCTGGAGGCCCTTTCCCTCCATCTCCCCCGGGTGCAGGGAGGTCACGATGCGGGTGCTGTGGCGGGCCCGGGTCATGCCGAGCACGAAGTGCTGGCGGCCGTGCCGCTCCGACAGCGCCCCGAGGTACGGCACGGTGCGCCCGTTGGCCGTCTTGCCGAAGCCCAGCGAGAAGATGACGGTGTCCCGCACGATGCCCGCCGCCCGGTGCAGGTCGACCACCCGGAAGGACTCGGGGCCCGGGGCGAAGAAGGCCGCGGCGGCGGGCTCCTCGCGCATCCGCTGCCGGACGGCCTGCGCGATCCGCGCGGCGTGCACCGCGCTGGCCGTGACCACGGCCAGGGACCGGCGCGGGTGGCGCGCGGCGTGCTCGAAGACGAGCTCCACGACGCGCCGCACCTCGGCGGCGGGCGCCTGGATGCCCTCGATCCCGGCGGTCAGGGCGCCCACGCCGTCCGGGACGTACTCGACGTCGAGGACGGGGGTGGCCCCGGTGACGGACTCACCGTGCGGGAGCCTGCTCAGGCGCCCGCGGTAGAACTGCTCGTTGAGGTGGCGGAAGACCTGCTCGTCCATGGACCGGTACACGGTCCGCAGCGTCCGCTCCGGCACCACGCGGGAGAGGGCGTCGAAGGCGCTGTCCACCTCGACCACCGGCTGGGCGCCCGGGGCGGGCACCGCGGTGGGCGCCACCGTGAACGGCTGCGGGCGGCCCAGGTGCGGGTCCCCGAACGCGATGACCTGCCGGCACCGGGTCAGCGCCGGCAGCACCGCCGCGAGCGGGGAGCTCTCGGCGTCCAGCACCACCACGGCGTCGAAGTCGTGGTCCTCGGGCAGCGCCGCGGAGAGCACCAGGGGGCTGGCCGTCCAGACGGGCACCAGCGAGCCGATCAGCTCGCCCGCCGAGGCGCTGACCTCCTCGAGCGGGGCGGCCCCCGCCCGGAGCATGCGGCGCAGGGCGGCCGCCGCGCGCGGGGAGCGCCGGACGGTGCGCTGCCAGCGGTCGGCGAGCTCCCAGAGGAGCCGGCCGGCCCCGGAGGCCACGTGCGCCGCGTCGGCGCGGCGGAACACGGACTCCACCTTGCGCAGGGTGTGCCCCTCCGGCATCGCCAGGAAGTCGTCGCCGGTGATCATGGCCTCGAGCGTGGACTGCCACCACGCGAGGTCGAACTCCCCGGAGACCTCCGCGCGGGGCACGGTGCGCCGCACGAGGTCGTCCACGAGCTCGCCGAGGCCCTGGCCGCGCAGCTCGTCGAGCAGGACGGTGCGCTCGGGCAGCACGGCGAGGTTCTCCTCGTCGTTGATGAGCCCGTCCAGGGTCTCGCGCAGCCGGTCGATCGGCAGCCCCAGGAGGTCGGCGCCGGTGGACGAGCCCTCGAGGGCGATGGCCAGGCCCTCGAGGTCCTCCACGAAGCGGGCCTGCACGGCCGCGAGCTCCTCGACCCGCTCGGAGACGACCGGGTGCGTGGACGAGGTGGCCCACTCCCGCCACCGCTCCCGCTCCGACTGCACGCGCAGCAGGGCGGCGTGCAGGTCCGAGAGGTGCACCCCGTGCCGGATGTACTCCTTCGCGGCCTTGCGCAGCCGTGAGCGCTGCAGCCCGGTCATCTCGATCCCGTGCTCCCGCCGCCAGCCGGACCCGGCGGTCGCGGCGACCAGGTCCGTCACGGGCCGATCGTAGATGTCGGGCGTGAAGCGGGTCAGGGAGTCCTGGACCTCCTGCAGCAGCCGCAGCTGCCGGCCCCACTCGGGCACGGTCGTGCCGCCGCGCAGCCCGCTGGTGGCCAGGACGTGCCGCATCCCGGTCTCGAGGGTGGTGAGCTCCAGGAGCAGGGACTGGGCCAGCCGGTGCGCCTGCCGGGCCTCGTCCTCGTTGACCAGGCGCGCCCCGGTCCAGGGCCCGGCCAGGGTCCCGGCGTCGAAGGCCCCGAGCTCGGCGGCGCGCTCGAGCCGGGCGACGGCGTCGCCGCGCTCCGTGACCGCGTCGAGCACGGAGCGCGGGAACCGCACGGCCGTGGCGGGCGCCGGCCGGCGGGAGGTCAGCTCGGCGAGCGCCTGCACGGCCCGGTACGGGGAGACGGACCACCGGGGCCGCACGGTGTGCAGGGACCGCACGTGCTCGGCGAGCTGGTCCCGGCTGGTGCGCAGCGTCTCGTGCAGCTCGGCGAGGTCCGGGCGCTCGGCGCGCTCGTTGCGGGCCACCGCCCGGACGAGCTGCTGGGCCACGTCGGCGTCGCTGAGCTGGGAGGACAGCGGCAGGACGGCGGTGCCCAGGCCCAGCCCGTCCATCCGCCGCCCGAACGCGGCGAGCGTGGTGCGCCGCTCGCCCAGGACCAGGACGGTGCGGCCGGCGGCCACGAGGGTGCCCACCGTGTTGACGGCGGTGTCGAGCTGCCCGGTGCCGGGGGCCGCGGTCACCACGAAGGAGTGGCCCTGGGCGGCGAGGTCGAGGACCTCCTGCTGGGGGCCGTCGGCGTCGAGCAGGAGGAGCTCGTCGGCGGGGTCGCGCTGGTCCAGCGGGGGCGCGTCGTCCGTGATCTCCTCGACCTGGGGGATCCGTCCGACCGCGGAGTCCTTGAGCCGGGCGAGGTCCCGGACCACCGCGGTGCGGGCCACGACCGACAGGTCGGCGGGCCGGTCGTGCAGATCGGCGAACGTGGAGACGAGCAGCTTGTGCTCGACGTGCATCCCGGGCACCGCCCCGGCGAGGGTGCGCAGGGTCTCGAGGGCGGGGGCCGGGTCGAGCCGGCGGGTGCCGTAGGCGAGGCGGGCGAGCTCGCCGGAGGTCAGGTCCACGCCGTGGTCCGCGGCCAGCCGGCGGACCATGGCGGGGTTGAGCCGGGCGGGGCCGACGAGCTGGAGCTCGAAGTCGTCGAGGTCCGGGCGCGGCTTCAGGGCGAGGGGCGCGAGCAGGACGGGGGCGATCCAGCGGCGCTGTCCGGCGCCGGTCGGGTCGGAGCCCCGGGGCCGGGCGAGCCAGGACGCGGTGCCGGCGGCGAGGTACGCGGCGTCCAGCCCGTGGTTGACCGACAGCTCGTGGGTCTTGGTGCGCAGGGACCGGGCCGCGCGCACGGCATGCCCGTAGGCCTCGGGGTCGTGCACGATCGTGGACAGGCGGGTGGGGCGGCCCATGAGCAGCTGGGCCTGCCCCGAGGAGTTCGCCTCGGTGAGGTCGATGCAGACGTTGTCGACCTGGTTGAAGTCCAGCAGCGTGTCCGGGCCGGTGTAGGCGTCCATCTGGCGGGTCCAGGGCTGCAGCGACACGCGCGGGGGCTGCGCCCGGGAGGTGTCCGACTCCTGGGGGGTGCGGTCGGCTCCGATCGACATGGTTCTCCTCCTGCGCCTCGGCCCGGGGGCCGGGCACCGCTCACGCACGGGTCGAGCGGTCCGTGCGGACCGCTCGACCCCGGCTGCTCGTGTACCGCCCGTGCGGGGCGGGCCCTGGGCCCGCCCCCGGGCCTACTCCCACTCGATGGTGCCCGGGGGCTTGGACGTGACGTCCAGGACCACCCGGTTGACCTCTTCGACCTCGTTGGTGATGCGGTTGGAGACGCGGGCCAGCAGGTCGTAGGGCAGGCGAGACCAGTCGGCGGTCATCGCGTCCTCGCTGGACACGGGACGCAGCACGATGGGGTGCCCGTACGTGCGGCCGTCGCCCTGCACGCCCACCGAGCGCACGTCCGCCAGGAGCACGACCGGCATCTGCCACACCTCGTCGTCGAGCCCGGCGCGGGTCAGCTCCTCGCGGGCGATGGCGTCGGCGCGGCGCAGGACCGCGAGGTTGGCCTCCGTGATCTCCCCGATGATGCGGATGCCCAGCCCGGGGCCGGGGAACGGCTGGCGGCCCACGATCTCGTGGGGCAGGCCGAGCTCGCGCCCCACGGCGCGGACCTCGTCCTTGAACAGCGTGCGCAGCGGCTCCACGAGCTCGAACTGCAGGTCCTCGGGCAGCCCGCCCACGTTGTGGTGGCTCTTGATGTTGGCGGCGCCCTCCCCGCCGCCGGACTCCACCACGTCGGGGTAGAGGGTGCCCTGGACGAGGAAGCGCACGGGCTCGCCCTCCTGGGCGGCGGTCTTGGCGACCTCCTCCGCGGCGGCCTCGAAGGAGCGGATGAACTCCCGGCCGATGATCTTGCGCTTCTGCTCGGGGTCGGTGACGCCGGCGAGCGCGGTGAGGAAGCGCTCCTTCTCCTCGGCCACGTAGAGGTTGACGCCGGTCGCGGCCACGAAGTCCTGCTCGACCTGCTCGGCCTCGCCCTCGCGCAGCAGCCCGTGGTCCACGAACACGCAGGTGAGCTGGTCGCCCACGGCCCGCTGGACCAGGGCGGCGGCCACGGCGGAGTCCACGCCGCCGGAGAGACCGCAGATCACGGACGCGGAGCCGACCTGCGCGCGGATCCGCTGGACGTGCTCCTCGATGATGTTGCCGGTCGACCAGGTGGGCTCGACCCGGGCGCCGTCGAAGAGGAAGTGCTCGAGCACCTGCTGCCCGTGCACGGAGTGCTTGACCTCCGGGTGCCACTGCACGCCGTAGAGCCGGCGGGCGTCGTCGGCGAACGCGGCCACCGGGGTGGTCTCCGTGGAGGCGAGCACCTCGAAGCCGGCGGGGGCCTCGACGACCGAGTCGCCGTGGCTCATCCACACGGTCTGGGTGCCCGGGGAGCCCTCCAGGATGGAGGCCGTGGGGCCGCCGACGGCGGTGGCGGTGGTGGCCCCGTACTCGCGGGCGCCGGTGTGCGCGACGGTCCCGCCGAGGGCCTGCGCCATGGCCTGGAAGCCGTAGCAGATGCCCAGGACGGGCACCCCGGCCTCGAAGAGCGCCGCGTCCTGCTGCGGTGCGTCCTCGGCGTAGACGGAGGAGGGGCCGCCCGAGAGGATGATCGCCGCCGGGTTCTTGGCGAGGATCTGCTCGGTCGACCAGGTGTGGGGGACGATCTCGGAATAGACACTGGCCTCGCGGACCCGGCGGGCGATCAGCTGCGCGTACTGCGCGCCGTAGTCGACCACCAGGACCGGGCGCTGCTCCAGATCGGTGCGGGTCTCAGCTGTTTCGGTCACGCCCTCCATCCTAGGCCAGGCGCGGGGAGGGCTCAGTACCGCTTCGCGGCCTTCGGGTTGGCGCGCAGCTCGGCGGTGGTGGAGGCGTGGATCTTGCGCTCCACCACGAAGGACAGGAACGGCACCACGCCGCCCAGGGCCATCACCACGAGCTGCGGGAAGGGCCAGCGCATGAGCGTCCAGATCCGGAAGCAGGAGATGAGGTAGACCACGTAGAACCAGCCGTGCACGATGAGGATCCACGTGGAGATGTTGACCCCGCCCGCGAGGTTCTCGAGCTCGAGGTCCTGCCAGCCGAGGGCCACGGTCTCCCCCGTGGCCCGGTCGGTGCCGCCCGCGACGAGGTCGTAGCCCAGTCCGTAGCGGGTGATCATCTCGGCCACGAGCAGGAGCAGGAAGGTCCCGGAGATCCACGCACAGACCATGTAGAAGCCCAGGGCCCCGCGGATCTGGGCCTCGGTGCCCCCGAAGCGGCGGCGCGGCTGCAGGGCGGCCGCCCGGCGCGGGACGCGGCCCGGGGACGCCGCCTCCGCGGGGCGGGCGTCCGGCGGGAGGGAGACCCGCACCCCGTCGGTGCGGTCCTTCGGGGCGGGGGTCGGCTGCGTGGGTTCAGTCATGGTGGGCTCCGGTCCTGTCCTGGGTCCTGTCGTGGGTGCTGGGCTCGCCCGCCCGGGCGCCGGGCTGGTCGTCGAACCAGTAGTACTCCCCCGCCTCGGGGTCGTAGTAGTAGTAGCGCCCGGCCGCCTCGTCGTAGTAGTACTCGCCCTCGAAGTAGAAGTACTCCTCGGGGTTCTGCTCGCGCTGCCACTCGTCACGCACGAACCGCCACCAGATGTAGAGGGCGAACCCGGCGAAGACCACCCACTCGACCGCGTAGAAGAGGTTGAGCAGGTTCACGGACTCGTCCGTGGGCTGCTGGTCGATGTCGAGCCGGGACAGCCCCGGGCCCAGCAGCGCGGCGTCCGGGGCGAGGGTCCCGTCCCCGGCGAGCTGGAACGGCGCGGACGCGGGGTTCTCGGCGAAGGCGGCCAGGTACCCGGACCACAGCGGGGCGTCCCAGCGGTTGGTGAGCTGCGCCGGGGACACCGTGCCCACCTGCCCCGCGGGCAGGTCGGCGCCGGGCACCGGGCCCTCGGCGGGCAGGTACCGGCCGACGACGTCGACGGCGCCCGCCGGCTCCTCCGGCACGGCGGCGGGATCGGCGGTCCAGCCGCGGGCCACCGCGAGGGTGAGCTCCCCGCCGGCGTCCGGCCACAGCTGCCCGGTGTCCGGGACGTCGAGGGCGGTGACGGCCCACCAGCCCTCCGTCCCGTCCTGCAGCCGGCCCGGGACCAGGACGGTGGACCCGTCCCGGTAGTCGCCGGTGACGGTGACGAGCTGGTCGGCCTGCGCGGCGGTCACGGGGGCGCCGGCCTCAGCGGCCTCGGTGAGCGGGACGGCCACGTCCTTCGCGGGGTCCGCGACCGTGCGGGACTGCTCGCTGGACTCCAGCTGCCACTGGCTCAGCAGCACGAAGCCCACGGCCAGCCCGAGGCTCACGATCAGGGCGAGGATCGAGCGGGGGCGCAGGGCGGTCGTGAGCACCCGTCAAGGCTAGTGCGCCTTCCTGGGCGTTCGCCAGTTGCGGCGGGGGCCCGTGCCGGGCCGGCGGGGCGCGGCACTGGCCCCCGCGGGGCGGTCGCGGGTCAGCCGCGGATGACCACCTCGGCGCGCTGGAACTCCTTGAGCTCCAGGTACCCGGTGGTGGCCATCGAGCGGCGCAGCGCGCCCACGAGGTTGGAGGTGCCGTCCACGTGGCGGGACGGCCCGAAGAGCACCTCCTCGAGGGGGCCCACGGTGCCCACGCGGGTGCGGAGCCCGCGCGGCAGCTGCCCGTGGTGGGCCTCCGCGCCCCAGTGCCAGCCCTGCCCGGGCGCCTCCTCCGTGCGGGCCAGCGCGGTGCCGAGCATCACGGCGTCCGCGCCCATGGCGAGCGCCTTCACGATGTCCCCGGAGACCCCCACGCCGCCGTCGGCGATGACGTGGACGTAGCGCCCGCCGGACTCGTCGAGGTAGTCCCGGCGGGCGGCCGCGACGTCGGAGATCGCCGTGGCCATGGCCGCGTGGATCCCCAGGGTGTTCTGGATGCGCATGGACGCGCCGCCGCCGAAGCCCACGAGCACGCCGGCCGCGCCCGTGCGCATGAGGTGCAGCGCCGGCGTGTAGCCCGCGGCGCCGCCCACGATGACCGGGACGTCGAGGTCGTAGATGAACTTCTTGAGGTCCAGCGGCTCCTGGTTGCGGGAGACGTGCTCCGCGGAGACCGTGGTCCCGCGGATCACGAAGACGTCCACGCCGGCGTCCAGGACGGTGCGGTAGTGCTCCACCGTGCGCTGCGGCGTCAGGGACCCGGCGACGATGACGCCCGCCTCGCGGATCTGCGCCAGCCGGGCCGTGATCAGCTCCGGCTGGACGGGCGCCTCGTAGAGCTCCTGCATCCGGCGCGTGGACGCCGGGGCGTCCTCGCCGGAGAGCGCCGCGATCTCGTCGAGCACCGGCTGCGGGTCCTCGTAGCGGGTCCACAGCCCCTCGAGGTCCAGCACGCCCAGTCCCCCGGCGCGGCCGAGGGCGATGGCCGTCTCCGGGGACGTCGCCGAGTCCATCGGGGCGCCCAGGAACGGGATGGAGAACCGGTAGGCGTCGATCTGCCAGTCCGTGGACACGTCCCGGGGGTCGCGGGTGCGGCGGGAGGGGACGAGGGCGATCTCGTCCAGGGAGAAGGTGCGGCGGGCGCGTTTGGAGCGGCCGATCTCGATGTCGTAGCTCATGGTGTCCTTTCCGAACGGTGCTGCGGACGGTCGCTCTCAGCGCTGGTAGTTGGGGGCCTCGACGGTCATCGTGATGTCGTGCGGGTGGGACTCCTTGAGCCCGGCCGGCGTGATCCGCACGAACCGGCCCTCGTGCTTGAGCTCCTCGACGGTGTGGGCGCCCACGTAGAACATCGTCTGGCGCAGGCCGCCGTCGAGCTGGTGGACCACGGCCGAGAGCGGGCCGCGGTACGGGACCTGGCCCTCGATGCCCTCGGGGATGAGCTTCTCGTCACTGGCGACGTCTGCCTGGAAGTAGCGGTCCTTGGAGTAGGAGGTGTTCTTGCCGCGGGACTGCATGGCCCCCAGCGACCCCATCCCCCGGTAGGTCTTGAACTGCTTGCCGTTGACGAAGATCAGCTCGCCCGGGGACTCGTCGCAGCCCGCGAGCAGGGACCCGACCATCACGGAGTCCGCGCCGGCCACGAGCGCCTTGCCGATGTCGCCGGAGTACTGGAGGCCGCCGTCGGCGATCAGGGGCACGCCCGCCGGGATCGCCGCCTTCGCCGCCTCGTTGACGGCGGTGATCTGGGGGACGCCCACGCCGGCGATGATGCGGGTGGTGCAGATCGAGCCGGGGCCCACGCCCACCTTCACGGCGTCCGCGCCGGCGTCCACGATGGCCTGCTTTTCGAACAGTTTTTTGGACGGCATCG
>NZ_AOSQ01000021.1:0-81912 GCF_000349605.1 Kocuria sp. UCD-OTCP | reverse complement strand
CCCCGCCTGGGGCACGGACGGCGACCACCCGCACCTGACCGGGGAGTTCCTGCTCAACACCGTCGAGCTGGTCACCGGGGTGTGCCGGGACGTCGCCCACTCCACCGAGCAGCTGTCCACCATGCTGGACGAGATCCGCAAGGTCACCGACCCGCAGGGCCTCGAGGTCTTCGCCGCCGGCACCCACCCGTTCGCCCGCTGGCAGGACCAGCAGGTCACCGACAAGCAGCGCTACCACAAGCTCGTGGACCGCACCCAGTACTGGGGCCGGCAGATGGTCATCTACGGGGTGCACGTGCACGTGGGCCTCGACTCCCGGGCGAAGGCGCTGCCCGTGCTCGACGGGCTGCTGACCTACTACCCGCACCTGCTGGCGCTGTCCGCGAACTCGCCCTTCTGGGCGGGCGAGGACACCGGCTATGCGTCCCAGCGCTCCATGATCTTCCAGCAGCTGTCCACGGCGGGGCTGCCGTACCACTTCCCGTCCTGGGACGCGTACGAGCAGTGCATCACGGACATGATCGCCACCGGCATCATCGAGGAGATGAGCGAGGCCCGCTGGGACGTGCGCCCCGTGCCCCGGCTGGGCACCGACGAGGTGCGCTTCTGCGACGGGCTCTCGACCCTGTGGGAGGTCGGGGCGCTCACGGCGCTCACCCAGTGCCTCGCGGAGTCCATCTCCCGGGACGTGGAGGCGGGCCGGCCCCCCGCCCGCCTGAAGCCCTGGCACATCCAGGAGAACAAGTGGCGCGCCGCCCGCTACGGCCTCGACGCCGAGGTCATCACCGACCCGCGCAACGTCGAGCGGGACCTGCGCACGGACCTGACCGCGCTGCTCGACCGGCTGGAGCCCGTGGCCGCGCAGCTGGGCTGCTCCCGCGAGCTCGCCGACGTGGAGCGGATCCTGGAGCAGGGCGCCGGCTACCAGCGCCAGCGCGCGGTCGCCCGGGCCCACGACGGGGACCTGCACGCCGTCGCCCTCGACATCGTCCGCCGCACCCGGGAGAACGACTGACCCGCCCGCCCGGCACGCCCCGCTGGACGCGGGGACCTGTTCGTCCCTAGGTTGCAGGCATGACGAACACGACCGGCACCGGCCCGGACCCCTCCGCCCGCCACGCCCCGCAGGACCACGGGGTGCTGCAGCTCGGCGCCCTGCACCCCCCGCTGGAGGAGGCGCTGGCCGCCGAGTTCTCCGCCCTGCGCCTGCCCGAGGACCCCGCCGAGCAGGACCGCTTCCTCGAGCGGCACGCCGGCGACGTCAGGGTGGCGGTCGGCTCCGGGCGCACCGGCGTGGGCCCGGACCTGATGCGGCGGCGGCCCCGGCTCGAGGCCGTCGTCCACTTCGGCGTGGGCTACGACGGCACAGACGCTGCCGGGGCCGCCGCGCGCGGCATCGTGATGAGCAACACCCCCGACGTCCTGACCGACGCCGTGGCGGACACCGCGCTGGCCCTCTACCTCGACGTGCTGCGCCGCTTCTCCGCGGCGGACCGCTACGTCCGGCGCGGGCAGTGGGAAAGCACGGGGAACTTCCCGCTGGGCCGGCACGCCTCCGGACGGCGGGTGGGCGTGCTGGGCCTCGGCAGGATCGGCCGGGCGGTCGCCGTCCGGCTGGAGGCGCTGGGCTGCGAGATCCACTACCACAACCGGCGCCCGGCCACCGGCAGCGGATACGCCTACCACGGGTCCGCGGCGGAGCTGGCGGCCGCCGTCGATGTGCTCGTGGTCGCCGTCCCCGGCGGCCCGGACTCCGCCGGGACGGTCGGCGCGGAGGTGCTGGACGCCCTCGGCCCGGACGGGTTCCTCGTCAACGTCGCCCGCGGCTCGGTCGTCGACGAGCGGGCCCTGGTGGCGGCGCTGCAGGAGGGCCGGCTCGGCGGGGCCGGCCTGGACGTCTTCGCCGACGAGCCCCGCGTGCCGGCCGCCCTGCGCGAGCTCGACACGGTGGTGCTCCTGCCGCACGTGGGCAGCGCGACCGTGGAGACCCGCCGGGAGATGGCCGAGCTCGCCCTGCGCAACCTCCGCAGCTGGCTGGCCGTCGGCACCCTGGTCACCCCCGTGCCGTGAGCGGCCCCGGCCGGCTCAGACGGAGACGGTGGTGACCGGCAGCGACGAGTCGGCGGCGAAGTCCAGCCCGGAGGGCGCACGGCCCTCGGCCACGACCCGGGCGGCCAGCGCGGCGACCATCGCCCCGTTGTCCGTGCACAGGGGCAGCCGGGGGATCACCAGCTCGATCCCGTGCGCGGCGCAGCGCTCGGCGGTGAGCTCGCGCAACCGGGAGTTCGCGGCCACTCCCCCGCCGAGCAGCAGCGTCCCGAGCCCCTGCTCGGTGCACGCGAGCACGGCCTTGCGGGTGACCACGTCGGCCACCGACTCCTGGAAGGACGCCGCGACGTCGGCGACCGGCACCGGCACGCCCCGCGCCTCGTAGCCCTCGACGACCCGGGCCACGGCGGTCTTGAGCCCGGAGAAGGAGAAGTCGTAGCGGTGCGGGCCGGGCCGCTCGGCGGAGCCCATGTACTTGCCCGCGCTCAGCCCGCGGGGCAGGCGGAAGGCGGTGGGGTCCCCGTCCCGGGCGGCGGCGTCGATGGCCGGGCCGCCGGGGTAGTCGAGGCCCAGGACGCGGGCCACCTTGTCGTAGGCCTCACCGGCCGCATCGTCGATCGTGGCCCCGAGCAGGCGCACGTCCCGGGAGAGGTCCTCGACGGCGAGGATCTCGGTGTGCCCCCCGGAGACCAGCAGCGCCCCGAGGCCGGGCGGCAGCCCGTCGTCGAAGTCGCCCTGGAAGCCCTCGATCCCGGAGTCCTCGAGCAGGCCCACGCTGACGTGCGCCACGAGGTGGTTGATCGCGTAGAGGGGCTTGCCCGTGGCCACGGCGAGGGCCTTCGCGGCGGCCGTGCCCACCATCAGGGCCCCGGCCAGGCCGGGTCCGGAGGTCACCGCGAGCGCGTCGAGGTCCGCCAGGCCCACGCCCGCCCGGTCCAGGGCCTCGCGCAGGGCGGGGACGATCGCGTCGAGGTGGGCGCGGGAGGCGATCTCGGGGATCACGCCGCCGAAGCGCACGTGCTCGTCCATCGAGGAGGACACCACGTTGGCGAGCAGGGTGCGTCCCCGGACGATGCCCACACCGGTCTCGTCGCACGAGGACTCGATGCCCAGCACGAGGGGTCCGTCGGTCATGGGGTCTCCTCCGTCGGGGCGGCCGGGATGTCGGTGGCGGCCGGGGTGTCGGTTCCGGTGAGGTCGAGGCGCATGATCAGCGCGTCGGCGCCGTCCCGGTAGTAGCGGGGGCGGGTGTGGATCTGCTCGTAGCCGAAGCGGCGGTAGAGCTGCTGGGCGCGCGGGTTGTCGGCGCGGACCTCGAGCAGCACCTCGGTGGCCCCGAGCTCCCGGGCCTGCGCGTGCAGGGTGCGCAGCAGGGCGGAGCCGATCCCGCGTCCCTCGTGCTCGGGGACTACCGCGATGGTCTGCACGTCGCCCACTGGACGGATGCACATGAGCCCCGCGTAGCCGACGATCACGCCGTCCTGCTCGGCGACCCAGTACCAGCACACGGGCTGGGCGAGCTCGGCGAAGAACATCTCGAGCGGCCAGGCGTCGACCGGGAAGAGCCGCCGCTCGAGCGCGTGCACCGCCGCGACGTCCGCGGGGACCATCCGGCGCAGCGTCCAGGAGCCGGGGGCGGGGCTCACGCGCCCGCCCGCTTCCGGGGTCCGGGGACCTTCGCGTCGGACTCGCGCAGGTACAGCGGGGTCGTGTCCGGGGACAGCGCCTCCCCGCGGGCCGTGCGGCGCGCGGCGGCGAGGCCCAGGGACGACGCCGTGGGCTGCGCCGCGGCGAACTCCGGCACGGGCCGGGCCAGCCGGTCCGCGTAGATCCCCGCCCCGCGGCCGTAGGCGGGCAGCTCCGGGAGCTGCTCGGCGGCGGCCACGCCCGGGCCCCCGGTGCGCCGCGGGCCGTCCTCGGTCGCGGCGAACCGGGCCCAGTAGACCTCCCGGCGCCGGGCATCGGTGAGCACGAGGAACTCCTCGTGACCGGCCGCCCGGGCGGGCCCGGCCGCGTCCTGGGCGAGGGCCTCGAGGCTCATGAGACCGTGCAGCGGCACGTCCCACGCGAAGGCGAGCGCCCGCGCCGTCGCGATCCCCGCGCGCAGGCCGGTGAAGGGCCCGGGGCCGGTGCCGACGAGGACCCCGTCGAGGTCGGCGCCGGTGACGCCGCGGCCGGCCAGCAGGTCGCGGACCGCGGGGGCCAGGACCTCGGCGTGGGAGCGGGTGTCCGGGCTCGCGTAGGAGCCGAGGACCTCGCCCGCACCGGTGACGAGGGCGGCGGAGGCGACGGCGGAGGAGTCCAGGCACAGGAGGAGCACCCGACCAGTGTAGTGCCCGCCCCCGGGGGCGCCTCCCGGCTCAGTCGAGCCGCGGGGGCCCGTCCGCCCAGCGCGGGCCGATCCCCGTGAGGGTGATGCGGCGGGGCTCGTCGTCCTCGTCCGGGTCCTCGTCCCCGGCCGCGCCGGGGACGAGGGGGTCGGTACCCACGGCGCGCTCCAGCACGATCTCGAGGCGGGAGTCGGCCAGGTGCTCGACCTTCCCGGCCCCCCACTCGACCACGGTGACGGCGGTGTCGGCCGTGTCCTCCAGGTCGATGTCGTCGACCTCCGCCGCGGAGCCCAGCCGGTAGGCGTCGACGTGCACCAGGTCCGGGCCGCCGGGCCGGGGACCGTCCGGGACGTTGGGGTGCCGGCGGACCAGCACGAACGTGGGCGAGATGATCCCCGCGCGCACCCCCAGGCCCCGGCCCAGCCCCTGGGTGAACGTGGTCTTGCCCGCGCCGAGCTCGCCGGTGAGGACCAGCAGGTCCCCGGCGCGCAGCTGGGCGCCCAGCCGCTCGGCCAGGGCCTGGGTGCGCCCGGGCCCGTCCACGGTCACGGTCCGGGTCCACTCGCTCATGCCTGCTCCTCCGCCGCGCCCGCCGGGCCCTCCGCGGCGTGCAGGTGCACCCGGGGCACGCGGGGCGAGACGCGGGTGACGATCTCGTAGTTGATGGTGCCGGCGGCGTCCGCCCACGCGCTCGCCGAGGGGTTCTCCCCCGCCCCGAACAGCACGGCCTCCGCCCCGAGCAGCCCGTGCTCGGGGGCGGAGCGTCCCGGCGCGCCGAGGTCGACCACGATCTGGTCCATCGCGACCCGGCCGACCTCCGGGTAGGTGCGACCCTGGATCCGCACGGGTCCGCCGGTGCCGGAGCGCGGGACGCCGTCCGCGTAGCCGAGCGGGACGAGCGCCAGGGTGGTGGGGCGGTCGGTGACGTAGCTCAGCCCGTAGGAGACGCCCTGGCCCGCCGGCACCTCCTTGACCGCGCTGACCGTGCTCCGCAGCGTCATGGCGGGCACGAGACCGAGCTGCTCCGGGGTGCGGTCCGCGAACGGGGAGAGCCCGTAGAGGGACACCCCCACCCGGACCATGTCCAGGAGCATGTCCCCGGGGCGCTCGAGCCCGGCGGCGGAGAGGAGACCGGGCGAGTTCGCCGCGTGCCGCAGCCCGGGCCGGAGCCCGGCGGCCCGCGCCGTGGCCACGGCCGCGCGGAAGCGCTCGAGCTGCTCCCGGGTCTCGGGCCGGGACGGCTCGTCGGCGACGGCGAGGTGGGTGAAGACGCCGACCACCCGCACGAGCCCCTCGGTCTCGGCCTGCGCGGCGGCCCGCACGAGCTCGGGCCAGAGGGCCTCCGGCGCGCCGTTGCGGCCCAGGCCGGTGTCGATCTTGAGGTGGATCCGGGCGGTGGTCCCGAGCGCGCGGGCGGCCGCGGCGATCGGGGCGAGCTCCCAGCCGCTGACGCCCAGCTCGACGTCGGCGGCGAGCGCCGCCCGGAAGTCGGTGTCGACGGTGTGCAGCCACGCGAGCACGGGCGCCCCGATCCCCGCGGCGCGCAGGGCGAGGGCCTCGCCGACGTGGGCGACGCCCAGGGCGTGGGCGCCGGCCTCGAGTGCCGCCCGGGCCACGGGCACCGCACCGTGGCCGTAGGCGTCGGCCTTGACCACGGCCATGAGCCGGGCGGGGGCGGCGAGGTCACGGAGCCGGCGCACGTTGGCGCGGACGGCGGCGAGGTCGACCACGGCGCTGCGCTCGCACCGGGGCGGAGGGGGGAGGGCGGATCCGGACGGGGCGGCCGGGACGGGGTCTGGACGGTTCACGGCTCCCATTGTGGCACCGCCGCCCCCGGGCCCGGACCGGGGCCCCGGGCCCGGCGGCTAGAGTTGAGCCGTGTCCGCCGCGCCCCGCCACGTCCTGCTGATCAGCCTGCACACCTGTCCCCTCGAGCAACCGGGGTCGGGGGATGCGGGCGGGATGAACGTCTACGTGCGCCACCTCGCCGAGGCCCTGGTGGACGCCGGCCACACCGTGGACATGGCCACCCTCGACCGGGGCCGCGGCGCCCCGGCCGTCGCCGGCGTGCGGCGCACCCGCATCCGCGAGGGGCTGCGGCTGCTCACCGTCTCGCTGCCGGGTGCCGCCGGGGCGAGCAAGGAGGACCTGCCCGGGTTCACCGCGGCCTTCGCGGAGGTGCTCCGCGCGGAGGCCGACCGGCCCGACGTCGTGCACGCCCACTACTGGCTCTCCGGTGCCGCGGGCCGGGAGCTCGCCGACGGCTGGGGCGTCCCCCTCGTCCTGACCCTGCACACCACGGCGCTCGGGAAGAACCTGCGCGCCCGGACCGGGGAGGGCCTCGAGCCGGCCTCCCGCGCCGAGGCCGAGGCCGGGCTGATCGCCCGGGCCGAGGCCACGGTGGTGAACACCCGGACCGAGGCGCTGCAGATGATCGAGCTCTACGACGCCGACGCGGGGCGCCTGACCGTGATCACCCCCGGAGTCGACCTCTCGGCCTTCTCCCCGGACCCCGCCCCCGGCGAGCCGCGCCGCGCCGACGAGCCGCCCCCCGGCTCACCGGGGCGCCCGCTGCGGATCCTGTTCGCCGGGCGCCTGCAGGCGCTCAAGGGCCCGCACGTCCTCGTCGACGCGCTCGCGCGGATCCGGCGGACCGACCCGGGCCTGCCCGTGGAGCTGGACGTCGTGGGGGTCGGCACCCGGGGCTTCACGGCCGCGCTCCGGGAGCGCGTGCGGGAGCTGGGGCTGGAGGACGTCGTGCGCTTCGGGCCCGCCCTGCCGGCCCCGCAGCTCGCCGCCCGGATGCGCCGGGCCGACGTCGTGGCCGTCCCCTCCTCCTCCGAGACGTTCGGCCTCGTGGCCCTGGAGGCGCAGGCCTGCGGCACGCCGGTGCTCGCCACGGACGTGGACGGGCTGCGCACCGCGGTGCTCGACGGGCTCACCGGCCGGCTCGTGCCCGACCGCGACCCCGGCTCGTGGGCGCGGGCCGTGGTCGAGCTCGCCGGCGACCCGGCCGCCCTGGAGCGCATGGGCCGGGCCGCCGCCCGGCGCGCCGAGGGCCACTCCTGGGACCGCACCGCCCTGGCCACCGCGGAGGTCTACGCCCGGGTCCGCGCCCGGGCGGGGGTACGCGACGGTAGCGGCCGGCGCCTGAATACACTCGAACGGTGACGACCTCCCCCCTCTCCCCCGCAGACCTCGCCCGCCACCTCGACGACAACCGCATCACCGGAGCGGTGGCGACCTCCCGGGAGGCGAACCTGCGCAACATCCAGGGCTTCCTCGACGGCGACCAGCACCAGCACATGGGCGTGGTGCGCACCCGGGACTGGAGCTTCGACGACGTGTTCGCGCTGATGCGCGACCGCGTCGGCATCTCCCCCGACCGGGCCCATGCCGAGGGCCAGGACACGATCTCCGCGGAGCTGGCCGTCGCCGGGCTGGAGCGCTACGCGCGGGTCCTCGGCGAGGTGGTCGCCGCCGGCGGGCGCGTGCTCTTCGCCACCGGCCACCCGGCCGGCCTGTTCCCGGTCTACGCGCAGCTGGCCCGGGTGGCCCGCCGCGCCGGGGCGCACGTGGTGCAGGTCCCGGACGGCTTCCCGTTCGAGGACGGCGACGTCCGGCAGATCGAGAGCGTCGTGATGGTCGAGCAGTACGGCGGGCTGCGGCACACCCACTTCCCCGGGCCGATGTCCCTGACCCTGGAGAAGCTGCGCCGGGACGGGCAGAACCCGCCCGACCTCGTGGTCGCCGACCACGGCCTCGCCGGGGCGGCCGGGTCCCGGGGGCTGCGGACCATCGCGGTCGCCGACTGCAACGACCCGGGCGTGTTCGTGGCGGAGGCGCAGGGCCAGGTCGAGGTCGCCGTGCCGCTCGACGACAACCTCCCGCCGCGCGTCTACGAACCGGTCACGGCGTTCGTGCTCCACCGCGCCGGCCTGGCCGACTACCTCTGAGCCCCCGGAGCACGGGACCCCCGCACCGGCAACGGTGCGGGGGTCCCGTGCTCCGGGGGCGGCGGGCTCAGCGCTCGCGGTCGCCGCGGATGAAGGCCTCCAGGTCCGCCCTGGCCACGTCGTCGGGCAGCTGCTCGGCCGGGGACTTCATGAAGTACGCCGACGCGGAGGTGAGCGGGCCCCCGATCCCGCGGTCCGCCCCGATCTTCGCGGCCCGGATCGCGTCGATGATCACCCCGGCCGAGTTCGGGGAGTCCCACACCTCCAGCTTGTACTCCAGGGAGATCGGGGCGTTGCCGAACCCGTGGCCCTCCAGGCGCACGAAGGCGAACTTCCGGTCCTCCAGCCACGGCACGTGGTCCGAGGGCCCGATGTGCACGTCCTTCGTCCCGAACTCCTTCTCCACGTTGGAGGTCACCGCCTGGGTCTTGGAGATCTTCTTCGACTCCAGCCGGGTGCGCTCGAGCATGTTCATGAAGTCCATGTTCCCGCCCACGTTGAGCTGATACGTCCGGTCCAGCACGTACCCGCGGTCCTCCATGAGCTTCGCCAGCACCCGGTGGGTGATCGTCGCCCCGATCTGGGACTTGATGTCGTCGCCCACGATCGGCACTCCGGCGTCGGTGAACTTCTGTGCCCACTCGTCGGTGGAGGCGATGAACACGGGCAGCGCGTTGACGAAGGCCACCCCGGCGTCGATCGCGGCCTGGGCGTAGTACCGGTCGGCCTCCTCCGAGCCCACCGGCAGGTAGGACACCAGCACGTCCACCTGCGCCTCGCGCAGGGCGGCGGCCACGTCCACCGGGGGCACGGCCGACTCCTGGACCATCTCCCGGTAGTAGGATCCGAGTCCGTCCAGGGTGGGCCCGCGCTGGACGGTGACCCCGGTGTGCGGGACGTCGGCGAAGACCAGGGTGTTGTTCTCCCCGGCGCCGATCGCCTCGGAGAGGTCGTACCCGACCTTGGCGGCGTCGACGTCGAAGGCGGCCACGAACTCGATGTCGGACACGTGGTAGTCGCCGAAGACCACGTGCATCAGCCCCGGCACGGTGGCGGCCGGGTCGGCGTCGGCGTAGAAGTGCACGCCCTGGATCAGTGAGGAGGCGCAGTTGCCGACACCGGCGACGGCCACGCGAATGGGATGGTGGGACACGGGACTCCTTTGTCTGGTCGTCTGGGTCCCGTCCCCGGCGCCCGGCCGGGCAGGACCCAGCGCTCCAGTCTAGTGCCCGCCGCGGGCGGGTTCGGCCCCGGGGCCGGCCGGCGGGCTCACAGCGCACTGAGCAGCAGGCCGAGGGCCAGCACGAGGAACAGCACGCCGGCGGCGAGCTCCACGGCCGCCCCGTGCCGCCGGAAGCCCGCGGCCAGCCGCTCGACCGAGCCGACCCACGCGACCGCGGTGAACCAGGCGAGGCCCACGGCCACGAGCAGCGCGAAGACCAAAGCCGCCTCCCACCACAGCGCGCCCGCGGGGACCACGTTGGCGAACAGCGCCACGAAGAAGATGATGGCCTTCGCGTTCGAGAGGTTCGTCACGAGTCCGAGCACGAAGGCCCGGCCGGGGGTGACGGAGCGCCCCGGCGGGGCCTGCGGCTCCCCCGGGACGCTGCCGGGCCCTCCGCCCGCCGCGCTCGGCACCCGGTCCGGCACGGCCCGGGCGGCGAGACCCGCCCGGATCCCGCTCACCCCCAGCCAGCCGAGGAACAGCGCCCCGGCCACCTGGATGAGCCGCTGGAGCGTGTCCGCCTGGCCGATCAGGACGGTCACCCCGGTGAGGGAGAGCGTGATCCACACGAGGTTGCCGGTCATCACCCCCACCGCGGTGAGCACGCCGGCCGCCCGGGAGCCCAGCGACGCGTTGCGCAGGATCACCAGGACGTCCGGGCCGGGGGCGACGATCCCTGCGATCCACAGCCCGAGCAGGGCGAGGTACTGCGAGGCCTCCACGGCTACCGGGTCCCGCCGCTCACGCGGTCTTGGAGTCGCGGGCGCCCGCCCAGATGTTGATGTCGGAGTCCGTGGCCAGCCGGTCGATCGACTCCAGCTCCTCCGGGGTGAAGGAGAGGTGGTGCACGGCGCCCACGCTGTCCTCGAGCTGCTGCGGCGAGGACGCGCCGACGAGCGCGGTGGTGACCTGGCCGTCCGCCTGCTCGCGCAGCACCCACGCGATCGCCATCTGGGCCAGGCTCTGCCCTCGGGCGGCGGCGATCTCGTGCAGACCGCGGACCTTCTCCAGGGTCGTGCCGGTCAGCCACTCCGGGTTCAGGGACTTCTCCGCGGCGGCCCGGGAGCCCTCCGGGACGCCGTCCAGGTACCGGTCCGTGAGCATGCCCTGGGCCAGGGGGGAGAACACGATCGAGCCCATCCCCGTCTCCGTCAGGGCGCCCAGCAGGGAGGTCCCCGACGGTCCGGGGGACTCGATCCACCGGTTGAGCATCGAGTAGGACGGCTGGTGGATCAGCAGCGGCGTGCCCAGCTCCCGCATGATCTGCTGGGCGCGCAGGGTCAGCTCGGCGTTGTAGGAGGAGATCCCCACGTACAGGGCCCGCCCGGAGCGCACGATGTGGTCGAGGGCCCGCATCGTCTCCTCGAGCGGGGTGTCCGGGTCCGGGCGGTGGTGGTAGAAGATGTCCACGTGGTCCAGGCCCATCCGCTGCAGGGACTGGTCCAGGGAGGACACGAGGTACTTCCGGGAGCCGCCGAAGTGGTACGGGCCCGGGCCCATGGTCCAGCCGGCCTTGGAGGAGATCACGAGCTCGTCCCGGTACGGCGCGAGGTCCTGCGCCAGGATCCGCCCGAAGTTCAGCTCCGCGGCGCCGGCCGGCGGGCCGTAGTTGTTGGCGAGGTCGAAGTGGGTCACGCCGAGGTCGAAGGCCCGGCGCAGCGTGGCGCGCTGGGTGGCGAGCGGCTTGTCGTCGCCGAAGTTGTGCCACAGCCCGAGCGAGATCACGGGCAGCTTCAGCCCGGAGTCGCCCACGCGGCGGAAGGGCATGGTCTCGTAGCGGTCGTCGGCCGGGAGGTAGGGGACGTCGGGTCCGTAGGTGCGCACGGGGGCCTTTCGAGGGTCGGGGAGGTCGTTCGGTGGACGGCGGAGAGGGCTCAGTAGCGCACCACGGCGGCGCCGTGGGCGGGCAGCGCGGCGACGCCGCCGCCGCCGGAGCCCGCGGTCAGCGACACGTCGCCGGAGCGGTAGAGCACCTCGGCGTCCGGGCGGCCGGGGAAGGGCACCTGCGCGGGCCCGGCGCCGAAGTTCAGCAGCACCGCGACCCCGTGGTCGGAGCCCGGGGCCGTGGCACGGCGCAGCACGAACCAGCGGGCGTCCTCGTCGAGGTCGGTGCCGATCGTGTCGAAGCGCGGGTCGGTGAGCTCGGGCACGGCGCGCCGCAGCGCGATGAGCTCGCGGTAGGCGCTCAGCACCCGGGTGTGGTCGTCCCGGCCGAGTTCGTCCCAGTCGAGCTTCGAGTTCGTGAACGTGCTCGGGTCCTGGGGGTCCGGGACCGTGTCCTCGTCCCAGCCCATGGACGCGAACTCCGCCTTGCGGCCCTTGGCCACGGCCTCCCCGAGCTCGGGCTCGGGGTGGGCGGTGAAGAACTGCCACGGTGTGGACGCGCCCCACTCCTCCCCCATGAACAGCATGGGGGTGAACGGCTGGGTGAGGAGCAGTGCGGCGCCCAGCACGAGCTGGTCCGGCGTGAGGCTCGCGCTGATCCGGTCCCCCGCGGCGCGGTTGCCGATCTGGTCGTGGTTCTGGATGCACGTGACGAACTGCCACGGGCGCACCCGCTGCTTGTCGACCGGCCGCCCGTGGTGGCGGCCGCGGAACACCGACATGGTGCCGTCGTGGTAGAACGCGTCCCGCATCACCTTGTCGAGGGTGCCGAGGGCGGCGAAGTCTGCGTAGTAGCCCTGCGTCTCCCCGGTGAGGGCGACGTGCGCGGCGTGGTGGAAGTCGTCGAGCCACTGCCCGGTCATGCCGAGGCCGTGGGCCGTGGTCGGCGTGATCATCCGGTGGTCGTTGAGGTCGGACTCCGCGACGGTGAACAGGGGCTTGCCGGTCTCCACGCCCACGCGCTCCACGAGCTCGGCGATCTCCTCGAGGATGTGCACGGCCCGGTGGTCCTGCAGGGCGTGCACCGCGTCGAGGCGGAACCCGTCCACGTGGTAGTCGCGCAGCCACATCTCGACGTTGTCGAGGATGTAGTCCCGCACGCCGTCCGAGCCCCAGCCGTCGAGGTTGATGAGGTCGCCCCAGGTGCTGGAGCCGGGCTTGAAGTAGTCGGCGAACAGGGGCAGGTAGTTCCCGGACGGGCCCAGGTGGTTGTAGACGACGTCCTGGATCACGCCGATCCCGCGCTGGTGGCACGCGTCCACGAAGCGCTGGTAGGCCGCGGGCCCGCCGTAGGACTCGTCCACGGTGTACCAGAGGACACCGTCGTAGCCCCAGTTGTGCTCGCCGTTGAAGCCGTTGACGGGCAGCAGCTCCACGAAGTCCACGCCGAGCTCCACGAGGTGGTCGAGCCGCTCGACCGCCGAGTCGAGGGTGCCCTCCGGGGTGAACGTGCCGGGGTGCAGCTCGTAGACGACGGACCCGGCCAGGGTCCGCCCGGTCCACGCGGCGTCCCCCCACCGGTGCGCGGAGGGCTCGAACGTGCAGGAGAGGTCGTGCACGCCCTGCGGCTGGCGGCGGGAGCGCGGGTCCGGCAGGACCTCGGAGACCTGCGAGCGCTCCTGCGCCGTGCCCTCGTCGAAGGTCTTGCCCAGGAGGTAGCCGTAGCGCACGGTGCCCTCGGGGACGTCCGCGCCGTCGGGCAGGGTCCACCAGCCGTCGCGGCGTGCCGCCGTGCCCGCAGGGCAGTCCTCGGGCAGGTCCGCGGCGGGGATCATGTCGTGGTCGTCGCCCTCGATCCGCACGGTCACCGTCCTGGCGTGCGGGGCCCAGACGTCGAAGCGGTTCAGGTGCTCGCGGGTGTTCATGGGGCTCAGGAGTCCTTCCGGCGCAGCAGCGCCACGGGGTAGTCGGCGAGCAGCCGGGACAGCGCCACGGTGCCCGAGTGCGTGCGGCGGGTCAGCAGGTCCTCGAACCCGCCCGCGGGCAGCTCGAGGGTCTCGCCGTCGAAGCCGCCCGCGGCGGCGAGGCCGAGGGGCAGGCGGGTGGCCACGGTCACGGCGCCGCCGCGGTCGAACGCGAACACGTGCCCGGCCAGCGGGCCGGACGCGGTCAGCGGGGTGTAGCCGGTGAACAGCTCGGGATGGTCCCGGCGCAGCCGCAGGGCGCGGCTGGTGACGAGCAGCTTGGCCGCGCCGTCCGGTCCCACGGCGGGGATCCCGTCGGCGGTGCCGCCCACGGGGGTGTCCAGCCGGGCGAGCCCGGCGGCCCGGGCCCCGAAGTCGACGGGACGGCGGTTGTCCGGGTCCACGAGGGACTCCGCCCACAGCTCGGAGCCCTGGTAGACGTCCGGGACGCCGGGCATCGTGAGCTGGACGAGCTTGGCGGCGAGCCCGTTCGCCCAGCCGGCCGCGGTGACGTGCTCGGCGAAGCCCTCGACGACGGCCCGCATCTGCGGGTCGTGGTGGACGAGCTCGACGAACCGGGTGAGCCGCTGCTCGAACCCGGCGTCCCCGTCGACCCAGGCGGTGGAGTTGCCGGCCTCGCGAGCGGCCTTGAGGGCGTAGTCCAGCACGCGCTCCTGCGAGATGGGCCAGGCGCCCACCACGGCCTGGAGCACGAGATTCACGAGCGGGCCGTCGCCCACGAGGGCCCCGGCCTGCTCGGCGAGCTTCTTGACGGTGCCGACCACGCCGGCCCACTGCTCCCCCGCCTCGGCGAGCACGGTGATCCGTGCCCGCACCGCCTCGGAGCGCTTGGTGTCGTGCGTGGACAGCGTCGTCATCGCGAGGGGCTCCTCGGCGGCCCGGCGGGCGAGCTCGGCGTGCGCCTCCTCGGGGGTCACGGCGAAGTGCGACGGGTCGCCGCCCACCTCGGTCAGCGAGGTCAGGCGGGGGAAGCGGTAGAACGCGGTGTCCTCGACGCCCTTGGCCATCACCATCCCGGAGGTCTGCTGGAAGCGGCGGGCGAGCTCCCCGAGCCCGGCCTCGTCCGTGGCGTCGACCCCGAGCAGCCCGCCCAGGGTCCCGATCGCGCCGGCGAGGTCCGGGCGCTGCTCCCGGGCGGCGTCGAGGGCAGCCCACAGGTGCTCGGCGCCCTCGGGCAGGTAGCTGCGGTAGACGGGGAAGTTCGCGAGGATCTCCGCCAGGGCGTCCTCGGCGACGGCCCGGTCCAGGCCGGCGTCCCCGGGCACGAGGCGGGCGAGGCGCCGGACCTCGGCCAGCAGCGCGCCGTCGGCCATGGCGCGCTTGGTGCCGTGGATCATCTCGTCCCAGTGCACGGGCTCCCCGCCCCGCAGCCGGGCGTCCAGGCTGGTGAGCGCGTACTCCCCGGCCGGGTCGGTGAGCAGCCGGTCGATCACGCCGAGGGCGTCGTAGCCGGTGGTGCCCGCGGTGGCCCAGTCGCGGGGCAGCCGCTCGCCGGGCTCGAGGATCTTCTCGACGACGACGTAGGCGCCGCCCGTGAGCTCCTTCAGCTGCTCGAGGTACTGCCGCGGGTCGCGCAGCCCGTCGGGGTGGTCGATGCGCAGGCCGTCGACGAGGCCCTCGTCGATCCACCGCTTGATCTCCGCGTGGGACTCCTCGAAGACCTCCGGGTCCTCGACGCGCACGCCCGCGAGCGTGGCGACGGTGAAGAACCGGCGGTAGTTGAGCTCGGCGTCGCCGCGGCGCCAGTTCACCAGCTCGTAGTGCTGCCGGTCGTGGACGTCCTGCGGGTCGTCGCCCTCCGCCCAGGTGCCCTCGGCCAGCGGGTAGACGTTGTCGTAGTAGCGCAGCGTGCCGTCCTCGACCCGCAGCTGCGCGAGCTCGTCGTCGCCGTCGCCCAGCACGGGGATCAGCACCCGGCCGCCGCCGGACGCCCACTCGACGTCGAAGGCCTTCGCGTACGGCGAGGCCTGGCCCTGCGCGAGCAGCGACCACCACCAGGGGTTCTGCTCCGGGGCGGCGACGCCCTGATGGTTGGGGACGATGTCCACCAGCACGCCCATGCCGCGGGCGTGGGCGGCGTCGGCGAGCGCCTTGAGCCCGGCGGCGCCGCCCCGGACGGGGTCCACCTCGGCGGGGGACGCGACGTCGTAGCCGTGGTCGGAGCCGTCGACGGCCCGGAGGATCGGCGACAGGTAGACCCAGTCCGCGCCGAGGTCGTGGAGGTAGTCCACGAGCCCCGCGGCGCGGTCGAGCGTCAGGTCGGAGGTGATCTGGAGTCGGTAGGTCGAGATAGGTGTGCGCACCGCACCAGTCTGTCGGCCCGGCCCCGGAAACGCCAGCAGGCTGTCGACCCGTGTCCGGGTCGACAGCCTGCTGGGGCCGTCAGCTCACTGGTCCTGCGGCGTCTTCGCGTACGCGGCCACGGAGGCGGCGACCGACGCGTCGGGCTCCTCCTCGGGGGCCTCGTAGGCGCGCAGCACGACCATGGACTTGCCGTCCAGGGTGATCGAGGTGCGGGCCTTGCGGATCTGGCCGTCGGCGTACTTGCCCGCGGTGTCGATGACCTCCTCCCACTGCCGGCCGTAGCGCACCGGCGGGAGCTTGACCTTCACGGGCTCCGGGTTGGAGTTGAAGTACACGATGAAGTTCACGTCCGTGATGGGCCGCCCGCGCATGTCCACGCCGGCGATGCCGTTGCCGTTGAGCCACATCCCGAAGGACCGGGACAGGGGCTCGTCCCAGTCGGCGGGCTTCAGCGGCGCGCCGTCCGTGGTCAGCCACGCGATGTCGGGCATCGGGCGGCCGGTGTCGTCCGCGTCCATCTCGACGGGACGGCCGTCGAAGAACTCCGAGCGCCGGAAGGACGGGTGGTCGTGGCGCAGGTGGGTCACGGCGGCGACGAACTCGGTGAGCGGGCCGTCCATGGTGTCCCAGTTGATCCACGACAGCTCGTTGTCCTGGCAGTACGTGTTGTTGTTGCCGTCCTGCGTGCGGCCCAGCTCGTCGCCGTGCAGCACCATGGGCGTGCCCTGGGACAGCAGCAGCGTCGCGAGGTAGTTGCGCTGCTGGCGGGAGCGCAGGGCCAGCACCTCGGGGTCGTCGGTGGGGCCCTCCACGCCGCAGTTCCAGGAGCGGTTGTGGGACTCGCCGTCGTTGTTGCCCTCGCCGTTGGCCTCGTTGTGCTTCTCGTTGTAGGAGACCAGGTCCCGCAGCGTGAAGCCGTCATGGGCGGTGACGAAGTTGATCGAGGCGAACGGCCGGCGGCCGCTGTGCTCGTAGAGGTCCGCCGAGCCGGTGATCCGGGAGGCGAACTCGCCGAGGGTCGCGGGCTCCCCGCGCCAGAAGTCGCGCACGGTGTCCCGGTACTTCCCGTTCCACTCCGTCCACTGGGGCGGGAAGTTGCCCACCTGGTAGCCGCCGGGGCCCACGTCCCACGGCTCGGCGATGAGCTTCACCTGGGACACGACCGGGTCCTGCTGGACGAGCTCGAAGAAGGTGGCCAGCTTGTCCACGTCGTAGAACTCGCGGGCCAGGGCGGAGGCGAGGTCGAAGCGGAAGCCGTCCACGTGCATCTCGGTCACCCAGTAGCGCAGGGAGTCCATGATGAGCTGCAGCGAGTGGGGGTGGCGGACGTTGAGGGTGTTGCCGGTGCCCGTGTAGTCCATGTAGAACTTCTGGTCGCCCTCCACCGTCCGGTAGTAGGCCTGGTTGTCGATGCCCTTCATGGACAGCGTGGGGCCCATGTGGTTGCCCTCGGCCGTGTGGTTGTACACCACGTCGAGGATCACCTCGATGTCGGCCTGGTGCAGGGCGCGCACCATGGCCTTGAACTCCTGGACCTGGCCGCCGAGGTCGTTGGTGGAGTGGTACTCGTTGTGCGGGGCGAAGAACCCGATGGTGTTGTAGCCCCAGTAGTTGCGCAGCCCCTGGTCGAGCAGGGTGCTGTCCTGCACGAACTGGTGCACGGGCATGAGCTCGATGGCGGTGACGCCGAGCTTTTTCAGGTGCGCGATCACCGCGGGGTGGGCCACGCCGGCGTAGGTGCCGCGCTGGTCCTCCGGCACCTCGGGGTGCTGCTGGGTGAGGCCCTTGACGTGGGCCTCGTAGATCACGGACTTGTGGTACGGCGTGCGGGGGGTGCGGTCGCCCTCCCAGTTGAAGAACGGGTTGATCACCACGCCCATCATCATGTGGGGGGCGGAGTCCTCGTCGTTGAACGAGTCCTCGTCGCCGAAGTCGTAGGAGAACAGCGCCTGGTCCCAGTCGATCTGGCCGGAGACGGCCTTGGCGTAGGGGTCGAGCAGCAGCTTGGCGGAGTTGAAGCGCTGGCCCTCGGCGGGGTTCCACGGTCCGTGCACGCGGTAGCCGTAGCGCTGCCCGGGCTGGACGGTCGGGAGGTAGCAGTGCCAGACGTAGCTGTCCTGGGCCGCGACGTCGATGCGGGTCTCGGTGCCGAGCTCGTCGAACAAGCACAGCTCGACCTTCTCGGCGCCCTCGCTGAAGAGGGCGAAGTTCGTGCCGGTCCCGTCGAAGGTGGCTCCGAGGGGATAGGGCTGACCTGGCCAGACTTCCATGGGGGATCTCCTGTCGTACCGCCGGGCAGGGGTCACCGTCAGCGGGCTGGGTGTTGGGGCAAGTGGCATCGATCTTAGCCCGGACCGGAGGCGCCCGTGTCCCCGGGGCGGTCCGCCGGGGCCGGGACCGCCGGCTCAGCGGTCCCGGCGCAGGACCGTGCGCACGTTCGCGGACAGCGCCGTGGGGGGCACGGGGCCGAGGCCCTCCAGCCGGGAGGCGTAGCCGTGCACGGCCACGGCGAGGGCGGCGGCCACCGCGCGGCGGGTGTCCCCGCGGGCCCAGTCCCCCGCGGCGGCGAACGCGTCCGGGTCCTCGGCGCTGCCGGCGAGCGCTGCGCCCATGATGCCCGCGAGGGTGTCCCCGCTGCCGGCGGTCGCCAGCCACGGGCTGCCGTCGGCCTGGGAGAACAGCGTCCCGTCGGGGGACGCCACCAGGGTGGTGGCGCCCTTGAGGACGACGACGGCGCCGGTCGCCTCCGCGGCCGCGCGCGCCCACCGGGCGGGCTCGGCCTCGATCGCCGCCCGGTCCGGCGCCTGCCCGCCGCCGCCGAGGGCGGCGAGCCAGGCGAGCACCTGCTCGAGCTCCCCGGCGTGCGGGGTGAGGACCTTGCCGGGGCCGAGGGCGCCGTCGGCGGCCGCCCGGGCCGCCGCGTCGAGGGCGCCGGCGTCGACGACGGCGGGGATCGGGCCCGCGAGCACGGCGCCGATCCGGGACTCCTGGGCCGCGTCGCCCACCGCGCCGGGGCCCACGACCCACGCCTGGACGTGGACGTCGTCGGGGTGGTCCTCGGAGGCGACCACCTCGGGGCTGGTCAGGCACACCAGGGAGCGGGTGGCGGCGTCGCCGAGGTGGCGGACCATGCCGGCGCCGGCGTCCACGGCGGCGCGCGTGCACATCAGCGCCGCCCCGGGGTAGGTCGGGGAGCCGGCCACGACGCCCACCACGCCCCGGGAGTACTTGTGCGAGGCCGCCCCCGGCCGCGGCCACAGCGCCGCGACGTCGTCGGGCTCCAGGCGCCGCAGCGCGGGGGCGGGCAGGGCGTGCTCGATCCCGAGGGGCACGGTCCGCACCTCGCCGCACCACCGGTCCCCCGGCGGCAGGAACAGCCCGGCCTTGGCCCCGCCGAACGTCACGGTGACGTCCGCGGCCAGGACCGGCCCGGCCACCGCACCCGTGTCCGCCGAGACGCCCGAGGGGACGTCGCACGCCACGACCGCGGGGGCCCCCTCCGGGGGCCACCGGTCCAGGACCGCGCGGACGAGCTCCGCCGCCGGCCCGCGCAGCCCGCCCCGGGCGCCGGTGCCCAGCACGGCGTCGAGCACGAGGTCGGCGCGGAGCACCTGCTCGGCCGCCTCCTCGAGGGCGGGCCCGCCGTCCCCGGCGCGCAGCACCCGTCCCCCCGCGGCCTCGAGGGCGGCCCCGCCCTCGGGGTGCAGCCGGTCGCCGAGCGCCACGGCGAGCACGGAGGCGCCGCGGCTCGCCAGCTCCGCCCCCGCCCACAGCCCGTCCCCGCCGTTGTTGCCGGTGCCGGCGAGCACGACCACGCGCGCTCCGGCGACCCGCCCCCGGCGCCCGCGCAGGCGCTGCGCGCCGACGAGGGCCAGGCCGTGGGCGGCGCGCCGCATCAGCGCGGGGCCCTCCCCGCGCTCGAGGAAGGGCGTCTCGGCCGCGCGCACCTGCGCCCCGGTCCAGGCGGCGATCACGCCTGCGCCCCGTCCCCGGTGCGCTCGGCGATGACCATGGCCATGGCGATCCCGCCGTCGTGCGTCATGGTGAGGTGCCACCGGTCGATGCCCTGCCGGCGCGCCTCCTCCGCCACCGTTCCCTCGGTGCACAGCAGCGGGGCACCGGAGGGGTCCTTCTCGATCCAGCAGTGCTGCCAGATCATCCCGGGCGGCGCCTTGAGCGCCTTCGCCGCCGCCTCCTTGGCGGCGAAGCGCGCGGCGAGCGAGCGCACGTGCAGATCCCGCTCGAGCGGGGTGAACAGCCGGGCCACGAGGCCGGGGGTGCGGGCGATCTGCTCCTCGAAGCGGGCGATGTCCACCACGTCGATGCCGGTGCCGATGATCATGGTCCCCAGCCTAACGACCGCCGGCCCGCCGCCCGGGAGGAACCGGGGCGGCGGGCCGGCGCAGCGGCGGGCGCGGACTACTCGACGGTGACGGACTTCGCGAGGTTGCGGGGCTGGTCGACGTCGTAGCCCTTCGCCGTGGCCAGCTCGCACGCGAAGATCTGCAGCGGGACCGTGGTCAGCAGCGGCTGGAGCAGCACCGGGGACTGCGGCACGCGGAAGATGTGGTTCGCGTAGTCGGCGACGGCCTCGTCCCCCTCCTCCGCGATGACGATGGTCACGGCCCCGCGGGCACGGATCTCCTGGATGTTGGAGACCACCTTCGCGTGCAGCGAGTCCCGTCCGCGCGGGGAGGGGACGATGACGAACACCGGCTGGCCCTCCTCGATGAGGGCGATCGGCCCGTGCTTGAGCTCGCCGGCGGCGAAGCCCTCGGCGTGGATGTAGGCGATCTCCTTGAGCTTGAGCGCGCCCTCGAGGGCCACCGGGAAGCCGACGTGGCGGCCCAGGAAGAGCACGGACGAGGCGTCCTTCATGGACTGCGCGAGATCCTTGACCGCTGCCTGCGCGTCGATGACCTGCTGGATCTTGGCCGGCATGGCCTCCAGCTCGGCGAGGATCTCCCCGATCTCGTCCTTGTACTTGTTGCCGCGCAGCTGGGCCAGGTAGAGGCCCAGGAGGTAGGCGGCGGTGATCTGGGCCAGGAACGCCTTGGTCGAGGCGACGGCGATCTCGGGTCCGGCGTGCGTGTAGAGCGCGGCGTCGGCCTCGCGCGGGATCGTGGAGCCGTTGGTGTTGCAGATCGCCACGACCTTGGCCCCCTGCTCCTGGGCGTGCCGGACCGCCATGAGGGTGTCCATGGTCTCGCCGGACTGGGACAGGGCGACCACCAGGGTCCGCTCGTTGACGATCGGGTCCCGGTAGCGGAACTCGTGGGCGAGCTCGACCTCGGTGGGGATCCGGCACCAGTGCTCGATCGCGTACCGGGCGACCTGCCCCGCGTAGGCGGCGGTGCCGCAGGCCACGACGACGATCTTGTCCACGGCGCGGAGCACCGCCTCGTCGATCCTGAGCTCGTCGAGGACCAGGTTCCCGTCCGGATCGGTGCGGCCCATGAGGGTCTGCTCCACGGCGGCGGGCTGCTCGTTGATCTCCTTCTCCATGAAGGACGGGAAGCCGCCCTTCTCGGCGGCGGCCGCGTCCCACAGCACCTGGAAGGGCTTGCCGTCCGCGTGGTTGCCGTGGAAGTCGGTGATCTCGTAGTCGTCGGCCGTGATGGACACGACCTGGTCCTGCCCCAGCTCCACGGCGCTGCGGGTGTAGTCGATGAACCCGGAGACGTCGGAGCCGAGGAAGTTCTCGCCCTCGCCCAGCCCGAGCACCAGCGGCGAGTTGCGGCGGGCGGCGACCACGCGGCCGGGGTGGTCCACGTGCACGGCGAGGAGCGTGAACGCGCCCTCGAGCCGGCGGCAGGCGACCTGCATGGCCGCGGTCAGGTCCTGGTCGCCGAGGTCGTTGTAGGTGTCGGCCAGGAGCACGGCGGCGACCTCGGTGTCGGTCTCCGAGCGGAACTCGTGGCCCTTCTCGATCAGCTCGCGCTTGAGCTCGGCGAAGTTCTCGATGATGCCGTTGTGGATCACGGCGAGCCGGCCGCCGTCGACGACGTGCGGGTGGGCGTTGACGTCCGACGGTCCGCCGTGGGTGGCCCAGCGGGTGTGCCCGATGCCGGTGGTGGAGCGGGGCAGCGGGCTGTCGCGCAGCTCCTGCTCGAGGTTGAGCAGCTTGCCGGCCTTCTTGCGGAAGCCGACGGTGCCGTCCGCGACGACGGCCACGCCCGCGGAGTCGTAGCCGCGGTACTCGAGGCGCCGGAGGCCCTCGACGAGGACGTCCAGGGCGTCGTGCCCGGAGCCGGTGCCGGGCACGTCCGAGCGCTGGGAGGAGGGGCCCACATATCCAACAATTCCACACATGCGCTTCACAGTACCGCATGGATCTCGCCCGGCCGGGCGCACCGGACCCGGCGGGCCGGGCCGTGTTCTCGCCTCTTCTGGGGACACGGCCCGTCCCGCCTGTGGGCCCTTCCGTGGGGCTCGGTCAGCCCCGGCGCTCCCGGACGGCGTCGGCCACCAGCGCCTCGAGCGGCGGGAAGAGCGGGTGCCCGGCGTCCAGCCCCGTGATCTCCCGGACGGCGTCGGCCGGCTCCAGCGTGTCGAGGAGCTCGCCCAGCCGGACGGCCTCCGGGTCGTCGGCCGGGTCGAAGCGCAGGGCGGCCCCCACGGCCGCCTGCAGCCCGTCGGTGCCCAGGCCCCGTTCGGCCAGCTCGGCCGCCGGGCCCACGAACCGCTCGTGCCGGCCGAGCTTGCGCAGCGGGGCGCGGCCCACGCGCTCCACGGTGTCGGGGAGGTGCTCGTTGGCGAAGCGGTCGAGGATCTTCGCGACGTAGCGTCCGTGCTCCTGCTCGTCGAACCCGTGCTTCGCCACGAGCAGCGCCTGCGTCTCCGCGAGCGCTGCCGCGACCCGCTCCCGGATCCCGGGGTCGGCGATCGCCTCCGCGATGCGGTGCCGGCCGGCCCGGTAGCCGAAGTACGCGCACGCGGCGTGGCCGGTGTTGACCGTGAACAGCTTGCGCTCGATGTAGGGCACGAGGTCGTCGACGTAGGTCGCCCCCTCGATGGCCGGCTCGCCCCCCGCGAACGGGGTGCGGTCGATGACCCACTCGTGGAACTGCTCCACGACCACGTCGAGCCCGCCGCCGTCCTGCTGGGGCACGATCCGGTCGACGGCGGTGTTGGCGAACACCGCCCGGCGGTCGAGGTCCTCGCCGCCGTACTCGGCGCGGACGGCCTCGGCGAGCAGGTCCGTGGCGGACAGGGCGTTCTCGCACGCCATGACCGCCACGGGGGATGCGCCGTCCGGGCGCGCGGCGATGCCGCGCGCCACGAGCGGCGCCACGAACTTGAGGATGTGCGCGCCCACGGCCGTGGTGACCACGTCCGCCGTGGCGATCTCGGCGACCACGGACTCCGGGTCGTCCGCCGAGTTGAGCGCCCGGTACCCCTCGACGACCGTGTCGCGGGAGCCGGCGCCGACCTCGTGCACGGTGTAGCTGGGGGTCGACGCCAGCGCGTCGATCAGCGGGGCCGCCACGTCGGCGAACACGACCTCGTAGCCCGAGCGGTGCATGAGCAGGCCGACGAAGCCGCGGCCGATGTTGCCCGCCCCGAAGTGGACGCACTTCATCAGTCGTTCACCTTCCCCAGCAGGTCGAGCACTTCGTCGGCGGTCCTCGCCTCGTCCAGCTGGCGCACCTTCTCCTTGTTGCCGAAGATCTTCGCGACCCGGGAGAGGATCGCGAGGTGCTCGTTGTCCTTGCCGGCGATGCCGATCACCCAGGTGACGGGCTTGCCGTTCCAGTCCAGGCCCTCGGGGTAGCGCACGACCGACAGGGCCGAGGAGCGGATGCTGTCCTTCGCCTGGTTGGTGCCGTGCGGGATGGCCAGGCCGTTGCCCATGAAGGTGGACACCGACTCCTCGCGCTCGTGCATGGAGGCCACGTACGCGTCGGTCACGGCACCGGCCGCCACCAGCAGGCCGCCGGCCTCGTCGATGGCCTGCGCGGCGTTGCGCGCGCCGCCGTCCATGACGATCCGGTCCCTGGTGAGGATGGTGGCGTCCCCGGACGTCCCGGCGCCCTCGCCCGGGTCCGCGGCCACGGTGTCGCCGCCGGAGGCCGCTCCCCCGCCGCCGGCCGTGGCCGCCGCCGCGCCGCCGCCCGCCGGGACGGCGGCGCCGTTGCGCTGCTGCACGGCCTCGACGATCTCGTCGTAGCGGGGGCTGCCCATGAAGTTGTCGACGGTCACCACCGCGGCGCTGGGCACCTTCGGCCGGGCCCGCGTGGCCAGGTCCTGGTGGGTGACCACGATGTCGAAGTCGTCGGTGAGGTTGGCGATCGCCGCGTTGGTGACCTTGACGTCGGCGAACCCGGCCGCCTTGACCTTGTTCCGCAGCACGGAGGCGCCCATCGCGGAGGAGCCCATGCCGGCGTCGCACGCGAACACGATGCGCTGCACCGGTCCGCCGTCGGCCAGCTCACGGGCGGGGGTCCCGCCGGTGTCCGCGCCGCCGCTGGTGCCGACGATCGCGGAGGACACGGAGCTCTTCTTGCCCTTCATCCCCTCCATCCGGGAGGTGGCCTCGGTGAGGTCTCCCTCGCCCTTGTCCTTGGAGGCCTTGAGGATGATCGAGGCCACGAAGAAGGACACGGCGGTCGCGGCCGTCACCGCGAGGGCCACGCCCACGTAGCTGTCGGTGGTGGCCTGGGCGAAGATCGCGATGATCGAGCCCGGGGCGGCCGGGGCGCGCAGGCCCGCGTCGAAGAGGGTCAGCGTGAAGATGCCCGTCATGCCTCCCGCGATCGCCGCCAGGATCAGCGCCGGCTTCATCAGCACGTACGGGAAGTAGATCTCGTGGATGCCGCCCACGAAGTGGATCAGGGCCGCGCCGGGGGCCGAGGCGCGCGCGGCGCCGCGGCCGAAGACCGTGTAGGCCAGCAGGATGCCCAGACCGGGGCCGGGGTTGGCCTCGAGCAGGAAGAGGATCGACTTGCCCTCCTCCAGGGCCTGGGCGGTGCCCAGGGGGGTGAGGATGCCGTGGTTGATCGCGTTGTTGAGGAACAGCACCTTCGCGGGCTCGATGAGGATCGAGGTCAGCGGCAGCAGCCCCCGGGTGACCAGGAAGTCCACCGCCGAGGCGGCCGCGTTGGAGAAGGCCAGCACGGCGGGGCCGATCAGGAAGAAGCCGAAGATGGCCATGGCCGCGGCCAGGATGCCGGCGGAGAAGTTGTTCACGAGCATCTCGAAGCCGGGCTTGATCTTCCCGTCCCAGATGGCGTCGACCTTCTTCATCACCCACGCGGTCAGCGGGCCCATGAGCATCGCCCCGATGAACATGGGGATGTCGGTGCCCACGATCACGCCCATCGTCGCGATCGCCCCGACCACGCCGCCGCGGACGTCGTAGACCATCCGCCCGCCCGTGTAGGCGATCAGCAGCGGCAGCAGGTAGGTGATCATCGGGCCGACCAGGCCCGTGTACGGCTCGCCCTCGGCGTTCTCGCCGAACCCGCCCAGCGGGCCGAAGGGGGTGAAGCCCGCCTCGATGAAGAACGCGGTGATCAGCCCCCAGGCGATGAACGCCCCGATGTTGGGCATGATCATCCCCGAGAGGAACGTGCCGAAGCGCTGCACGTGCGCGCGGGCCGCCGTCGACCGCCCTCCCGCCGGTGCTGTGGTCTCTGAGGTCGTTGCCGTCGCCATGGTCCTGTCCTGACTCTCGAGCGGGGTGGTCCTCCACCGGCGGAGCGCACGCGCCGTGCACTGCTGTGAGTTCTCTCACGGCGAATACCGGATCGAGACCAAATCTACACCCGGGTACGGGGCCTGTCTCCGGTACACCTCGGGCGCCGGGGTGCGGTCTAGACTGTGGTCGATGACCGCATCTACGCTGAGCGAACGCGCCTCGCCCTTCGTGGAGCTCGACCGGCAGACCTGGTCGAGACTCTCCCACGAGATCGACGTTCCCCTCACCTCTCGGGAGATCGAGAACCTGCGCGGCCTCGGCGACCGGCTCGACGTCGCGGAGGTCCGCGAGGTGTACCTCCCCATCTCGCGGCTGCTGACCCTCTACGACGAGTCGTCGAACCGGCTCAACGCCTCGACCAACGCGTTCCTCGGCGAGGAGCACGCCCGGACCCCGTTCGTGATCGGCATCGCCGGCTCCGTGGCCGCCGGCAAGTCCACCACGGCCCGCCTCCTGCGCGAGCTGCTGTCCCGGTGGCCGTCCACCCCCCACGTGCAGCTCATCACCACGGACGGGTTCCTGTACCCCAACGCCGAGCTGCAGCGCCGCGGGCTCATGGACCGCAAGGGCTTCCCGGAGTCCTACGACCGCCGCGCCCTGCTGCGCTTCGTCGCCAAGATCAAGTCGGGCGCCCCCGAGGTGCGGGCGCCCAAGTACTCGCACCACAGCTACGACATCCTGCCCGGCGAGGAGGTCGTGGTGACCCGCCCGGACGTGGTCATCATCGAGGGGCTCAACGTGCTCGCCCCCGCCAAGGTGGGCCCCGGGGACCGGGCCGCCCTCGCCCTGAGCGACTTCTTCGACTTCTCGATCTACGTGGACGCCCGGCCCGCGGACATCGAGCGCTGGTACGTGGAGCGGTTCCAGGCCCTGCGCTCCTCCGCGTTCGCCGACCCCGGCTCCTACTTCCACCGCTACGCCGACCTCTCCGACGAGAAGGCCGTGGCCACCGCCACCGGCATCTGGCGGCGGATCAACGAGCCCAACCTGATCGAGAACGTGCAGCCGACGCGCGGCCGCGCCCGGCTGATCCTCTCCAAGGACTCCGACCACTCGATCCGGCGCGTGCTGCTGCGCAAGAACTGATGGACGCCCTGCGCGCCGGCGCCCTCCTGCTCACCGCCGCGGTGCTCGTGGCCGGGTGCGCACCTGATCCCGGGGCCGCTCCCCCGGCCCCGCCGGAACCCTCCGGCACCACCGCGGCACCGGCCGCGCCCGCCCCGCCCGGGTCCGGTCCTGCGTCCGTGCCGGCTCCGGCGTCCCCGTCCGGGCCGGCGTCCGCCTCCGGCACGGCGTCGCCGGCACCGGCGCCCACCACCGGCCGGGGGCCGGGACCGCGTCCGGAGCTGGACGACCCCGCCTCGCTCGCCGTGGTGGTCAACAAGCGTCGGCCCCTGGACCCGCAGGACTGGGCACCCGCCGCCCTCGAGGACCTCGAGGGGCACCTGCTGCGCCCCGAGGCGGCCGCCGCGGCGCGCACGCTGCTGGCCGCGGCCCGGGCGGACGGCGTGCCGGTCCGGATCGTGTCGGGCTACCGCTCCTTCACCGAGCAGTCCCGCACGTACGCCGGGTGGGTGGCGCAGAAGGGCCCGGAGGCCGCCGACACGGCGTCCGCCCGCCCGGGTCACTCGGAGCACCAGACCGGGCTGGCGGTGGACGTCGGCGAGGGCTCCGGGTGCGACCTGCGCGTGTGCTTCGACGGGACGGCCACCGCCGCGTGGGTGGCCGAGCACGGGCCGGAGCACGGCTTCGTGGTCCGCTACCCCTGGGGCGAGCACGGCACCACCGGCTACTGGTACGAGCCGTGGCACCTGCGCTACCTCGGGACGGAGCGGGCCCAGGAGCTCGCGTGCTCGGGCGCCGCGACGCTCGAGGAGTTCTCCGGCCTGCCGCCGGCCCCGGACTACGGACCACCCGCGCCCGGCTAGTCTGTGGCCATGCTCAAGGGATTCCGGGAATTCATCATGAAGGGCAACGTGCTCGACCTGGCCGTCGCCGTGATCATCGGCGCGGCGTTCGCCCAGGTCGTCAACGCCATGGTCGAGGCGGTGCTCATGCCGCTCATCTCCGCGCTGGTCGGCTCGCCCAACTTCGACTCGTTCGCGGTGCTCACCGTCAACGGCAACGACATCAGGTTCGGCGTGCTGCTCACCGCGCTCGTCAACTTCCTGCTCGTGGCCGCCGCCGTGTACTTCGCCATCGTGCTGCCGATGAACAAGATGATCGAGGCCCGCAACCGCCGGCTCGGCATCGATCCCACCCAGGAGGAGGCCGACGCTCAGGTGCAGCTGCTCACCGAGATCCGCGACGCCCTGCGCCGACGCACCTGATCCCGGTCCCGCCGGTCCCGCCGGACGCCGGAGGCCCGCACCGTGCGCACGGTGCGGGCCTCCGGCGCCCGGCGGGACCGGCTCAGACGGTGAGGGCCAGCTCGCGCTCCACGACGGACGCGAGGAACTCCGTCTCGGCCCGGGCGATCTCCTCGGAGGCCGCCTCGACCATCACGCGGACCACCGGCTCGGTCCCCGAGGGGCGCAGCAGCACGCGGCCCGTCTCGCCGAGGCGCTGCTCGACCTCCGCGACGGCCGCCTGCACCCCGGGGTTGGAGCCCACCGCGGTGCGGTCCACCCCGCGCACGTTGAGCAGCACCTGCGGCAGCCGCGTCATCACGCGGGCCAGCTCCGCGAGCGGTGCGCGGGTCTGGGCCACGCGCGAGGCCAGCATCAGCCCGGTCAGCAGCCCGTCGCCGGTGGTGGCGTAGTCGGACATGATCACGTGGCCGGACTGCTCGCCGCCCAGGTTGTACCCGTGCTCGGTCATCGTCTCGAGGACGTAGCGGTCCCCCACGGCGGTCTCCCGAACGTCGATGCCCGCGTCCCGCAGGGCCAGCTTGAGGCCGAGGTTGCTCATCACGGTGGCCACGAGCGTGTCCTCGACGAGCCGGCCCGCGTCCTTGAGCGCCAGGGCGAGGATCGCCATGATCTGGTCCCCGTCGACCTCGCGGCCGGTGGCGTCCACGGCGAGGCAGCGGTCGGCGTCGCCGTCGTGGGCGATCCCGAGGTCGGCCCCGAGCTCGACGACGGCCCGCTGGAGGGGCTCCAGGTGGGTCGAGCCGCAGCCGTCGTTGATGTTCAGGCCGTCGGGCTCCGCGCCGATGACGTGCACCTCGGCGCCCGCGCCGCGGAAGGCGTCCGGCGAGACCCCGCTGGCGGCGCCGTTGGCGCAGTCCAGGACCACGCGCATCCCCTCGAGCCGGTGCGGGATGGCCCCCACCAGGTGCAGGACGTAGCGGTCCTCGGCGTCCGTGAGCAGGTGGATGCGCCCGACCCCGGCGCCGGTGGGGCGCCGGAAGTCGCCGGACTCGAAGACCTGCTGGATCTCGTCCTCCACCCGGTCCGGGAGCTTCCGCCCGCCGTGGGCCAGGAACTTGATCCCGTTGTCGGGGGCCGGGTTGTGCGAGGCGGAGATCATCACGCCGAAGTCGGCGTCGAGGTCCGCCACCAGGTAGGCCAGCGCGGGGGTCGGCAGGACCCCGGCGTCGTGGACGTCCACGCCCGAGCCGGCGAGACCCGCGGTCACGGCGGCGCTGAGGAACTCCCCGCTGGCCCGCCCGTCCCGGGCGACGACCGCCGTGGGGCGCCGCCCCTCGCGTGCGTGGCCGTGGCCGAGCACGATCGCGGCGGCCTGGGCCAGGTCCAGGGTCATGTTGGCTGTGAGGAGGTCGTTCGCGAGCCCGCGCACGCCGTCCGTTCCGAATAATCTAGACATCGCCCCCATCCTACGTTCCCCGCGGCCCGGACACCGGCAGGCGGGCAGAAACGAAGGGACCCCGTCCGACACCGGTGTGCACCGGGTCGGACGGGGTCCGTGACGCTGGGGCGGGCCGGGAGGCCCTCCGATCAGCGCTTCGAGTACTGCGGAGCCTTGCGGGCCTTCTTGAGACCGGCCTTCTTGCGCTCGATGACGCGCGGGTCGCGGGTCAGGAAGCCGGCCTTCTTGAGGGTCGGGCGGTTGTTCTCGAGGTCGATCTCGTTCAGGGCACGCGCCACGCCGTGGCGCAGGGCACCGGCCTGGCCGGAGGGGCCACCGCCGTGGATGCGGGCGATGACGTCGTAGGCGCCCTCGAGCTCCAGCACCTTGAAGGGGTCGTTGACCTCCTGCTGGTGCAGCTTGTTCGGGAAGTAGTTCTCCAGGGTGCGGCCGTTGACGGTCCACTGGCCGGAGCCGGGGACGACGCGCACGCGGGCGACGGCCTCCTTGCGGCGGCCGACGGCCTGGCCGGAGACGGTGAGGGCCGGGCGCTCGGCGGCGGCCTCGGTCTCCTCCGCGGGGGAGGACTCGGAGGTGTAGCTGCTCAGCTGCTCCTCGCCGTCCACGATGTTCTGCTCTTCAGTATTCTGAGCCACGATTTTCCTCGCTCGTTTCTGTCGTAGGCCCGGTTACTGGGCGACCTGGGTGAACTCGAAGGTCTGCGGCTGCTGGGCACCGTGGGGGTGCTCCGGGCCGGCGTAGACCTTGAGCTTGGACATCTGCTGGGCGGCCAGCTTGTTCTTCGGGAGCATGCCACGGATGGCCTTCTCCACGGCGCGGACCGGGTGCTTCTCCAGCAGCTCGGCGTAGGAGCTGGACTTGAGCCCGCCCGGGTAGCCGGAGTGGCGGTAGGCCCGCTTCTTCTCGAGCTTGGAGCCGGTCAGGGCCACCTTCTCGGCGTTGATGATGATGACGAAATCACCGGCGTCCACGTGGGGAGCAAAGGTCGGCTTGTGCTTTCCGCGCAGCAGCGTTGCGGTCTGGCTGGCAAGGCGACCCAGGACGACGTCGGTGGCATCGATGACGTGCCACTGGCGCTGGATGTCACCGGGCTTCGGGGTGTACGTACGCACGTTAGTTTGCCTTCGTTCGGGTTATCTCGGTGGCGCTAGTTGGGATCACGCCGTTTCTCGGTGTGCCGTCCGGGGCTCGGGTGAGGGCCGAGCTGCATCCGGTGCCCGAGACCCCGGTGCACCGGACCGCCAGGCGTCCTGCAACGGGACAGCGGATCCGGGTACACGTGAACCGAGGCGGGACACGCACAACAGCACCCCACGGTACCGGATGGAGCGGCCAAAGACCACTCGGGCCATACACCCGGAGGGTGCGGCGGTCAATCTCCCCGCGGGCGCCCGGGCCCGCGGAGGCTCACGCTCCGCCGTGCCGGGGCGTCCCGGGAGCGTCGCGGGGATCTCCTCGGAGCTCCTCGCGGGCGGGGTCGCCGAGCGGGGCGCGTCGCGCCCGGGTGCGCTCGGCCCGCTCCCCCAGGGCGGCGTCCCCGGGATAGCGGACCTCCTCGAGCACGAGGGCGTGCGGCGGGGCCATCAGCGCCTTGGCGTCCCGGACCCGCTCCGCGAGCCGGCGGCCGAGCCAGTCGGGGTCCTCGCGGCCCGCGCCCACGCGGGCGGCCGCGCCCACGACCGAGCGGACCATGTGGTGGCAGAAGGCGTCCGCCTCGATGCCCAGCAGCACGAGCCCGTCCCGGTCCCGCTCGACGGACACGTCCAGGACCTCCCGCACCGTCGTGGCGCCCTCCCGGGGGCGGCAGAAGGACAGGAAGTCGTGCAGCCCCAACAGCTCCTGCGCCGCCCGGGCCATGACGGGGACGTCGAGCACGTCCTTCGACCACCACGTCAGGTGCCGGGTCAGCGGGTCCCGGCCCGCCGCGCCGTCGTCGATCCGGTAGCTGTAGCGCCGGGAGACGGCGGAGAAGCGGGCGTCGAAGCCGGCGGGGGCGGCGCCCGCGCGGCGGACCACCACCGCGCCCGGGCACTCGGGCAGGCCCTGCGCGCGGCGGCCGCGGCCCAGGACGTGGGCCAGGGCCCCGGTGAGGCGGCGTTCGAGCGCCCGTCCCGGGTCTTCGTCCCGGCCGCGGGCGAGACCGGTCCACTCCGCGGGGGCCAGGTCCAGGTGCGCCACCTGGCCGCGGGCGTGCACCCCGGTGTCCGTCCGGCCGGCCACCGCGACCCGCACGTCCCGGCGGACCAGCACGGCGAGGGCGTCCTCCACGGCCCCCTGCACGGTCGGCAGGCCCGGCTGACGGGCCCACCCGGCGAACGGCGCGCCGTCGTAGGCCAGGTCGATCCGCACGCGCACGGGGGAATCGGACGGGCTCATGGTCAGCTCCTGGGAGGGGGTGGTGGGGGGTGCGGCGGGCACGACGACGCCGCCGGGGACCAGGTCCCCGGCGGCGTCGCGGTGTCCGTCCGTGCGTCGTCCGGTCAGCGCAGCTTCTGCGCGGCGGCGCCGCCGGCCGGCTGGAAGCCGGCGGCCTCGGCGTTGGCCGGCGAGTCGAACCAGATCTCGGCGGTGGTGCCCGCGTACCAGCGGGAGCCGGGCACGTGGTACTTCATCGAGTTCTTGTTGCCCTTGACCTCGAAGCCCTCGGGAGCCTCGCCGGACTCGAGCGGGGCGCGCGAACCGGGGAACTCGGCGTCGGAGTTCTCGGCGGCGACCTCGGCGGCCTGCTCGGAGCCGACCTCGGGGGCCTGCTCGTCGGCGGGGATCTCCTCGGCGGCGACCTCACCGGCGGTGGAGTCCGCCGGGGTGTCGACCGGGGCGGCGGGGGCCGGGGCGGCCTTCTCGGTGGCGCGCTCGGCCTCGGCCACGGTGGCCTTGGTCGCGACGGGCTCCATCACGAGCTCGATGACCGCCATGGGGGCGTTGTCGCCCTTGCGGTTGCCGATCTTGGTGATGCGGGTGTAGCCGCCGTTGCGGTCCTCCATCGCCGAGGCGATGGTGGTGAACAGCTCGTGCACCACGGACTTGTCGGTCAGCTGCGCCAGCACGCGACGGCGGGCGGCCAGGTCACCGCGCTTGGCGAAGGTGATCAGGCGCTCGGCGTAGGGACGCATCCGCTTCGCCTTGGTCACGGTGGTGGTGATGCGCTTGTGCTCGAACAGCTGCTGCGACAGGTTCGCCAGCATCAGGCGCTCGTGCGCGGGTCCGCCTCCGAGGCGGGGTCCCTTGGTGGGAGTAGGCATGGTTGTTGATCTCCTGGAAGTGTGTCCCGGCCCGGGCGGGCACCCGTCGGGACGTCAGCGGGAAGGACTAGTGGTCGTCGTCGTCGAACGGGTTCTCGTCGTCGATCGCGGCGGCGCGAGCGGCGAGGTCGAAACCGGGGGGCGAGTCCTTGAGGGACAGCCCGAGGTCGACGAGCTTGGCCTTGACCTCGTCGATCGACTTGGCGCCGAAGTTGCGGATGTCCATCAGGTCCGCCTCGGAACGGCCCACGAGCTCACCCACGGTGTGGATGCCCTCGCGCTTGAGGCAGTTGTAGGACCGCACGGTGAGCTCGAGGTCCTCGATGGGCAGCGCCATGTCGGCGGCCATCGCGGCGTCCGTCGGCGAGGGCCCGATCTCGATGCCCTCGGCGGCCGTGTTGAGCTCCCGGGCGAGACCGAACAGCTCGACCAGGGTGGTGCCGGCGGAGGCCACGGCGTCACGCGGGGTGATGGCCTCCTTGGTCTCCACGTCCAGGACCAGCTTGTCGAAGTCGGTGCGCTGCTCCACACGGGTGGCCTCCACGCGGAAGGTCACCTTCAGGACGGGCGAGTAGATCGAGTCGACCGGGATGCGGCCGATCTCCGCGTCCCCGGCCTTGTTCTGGGCGGCGGAGACGTACCCGCGCCCGCGCTCGATGGTCAGCTCGAGCTCGAGCTGGCCCTTCGCGTTGAGGGTCGCGATGTGCAGGTCCGGGTTGTGGATCTCCACACCGGCCGGGGCCGTGATGTCCGCGGCGGTGACGACGCCGGGGCCCTGCTTGCGCAGGTAGGCGACGACGGGCTCGTCCTGCTCCGAGGAGACGGCGAGCTTCTTGATGTTGAGAATGACCTCGGAGACGTCCTCCTTCACGCCCTCCACGGTGGAGAACTCGTGGAGCACCCCGTCGAGCCGGATGCTGGTCACGGCGGCACCGGGGATCGAGGACAGGAGGGTGCGGCGGAGGGAGTTGCCGAGGGTGTAGCCGAAGCCGGGCTCGAGCGGTTCGATCACGAAGCGGGACCGGTTGTCGGCCACGACCTCTTCAGAGAGGGTGGGGCGCTGTGCGATGAGCACTGATGTTTCCTTTCAGCGGGCATCCGCTATATGACGCGCGCAAATGGTGGAAAACAGTTGATGGGTGCGGACCGGTGCCCGGTCCGTTGTCGGCATGCGCACCGGGACCCCGCAGGGTCCCGGTGGGCGTGCTCACATCAGACGCGGCGGCGCTTCGGCGGGCGGCAACCGTTGTGCGCGCTCGGGGTGACGTCCGAGATGGAGCCGACCTCGAGGCCGGTGGCCTGCAGGGAGCGGATGGCGGTCTCGCGCCCGGAGCCGGGGCCCTTGACGAACACGTCGACCTTGCGCATGCCGTGCTCCTGCGCGCGCTTCGCGGCGGCCTCGGCGGCCATCTGGGCCGCGAAGGGGGTGGACTTGCGAGAGCCCTTGAAACCCATCTCGCCGGCGGACGACCAGGAGAGGACGGCGCCGGAGGGGTCGGTGATGGTGACGATGGTGTTGTTGAACGTCGACTTGATGTGGGCCTGGCCCTGGGTGACGTTCTTCTTGTCCTTGCGGCGGGGCTTGCGGGCAGCCGCTGCGCGAGTCTTCGGGGGCATGGAGATCTCCTACAAAGTTCGGGAAGAGTGGTGGTGGGCCGCTCGGGGGACCGCGGGGTCCTGGCGCACGAGCGGCAGCGGGCTACTTCTTCTTGCCGGCGACCGTGCGCTTCGGACCCTTGCGGGTGCGGGCGTTGGTCTTGGTGCGCTGACCGTGCACGGGCAGGCCGCGGCGGTGCCGGATGCCCTGGTAGCTGCCGATCTCGACCTTGCGGCGGATGTCGGCGGCCACCTCGCGGCGGAGGTCACCCTCGACCTTGTAGTTGTCCTCGATGTAGTCGCGCAGCTCCACGAGCTGGGCATCGGTGAGTTCGCGCACGCGCAGGTCGCCCGAGATGCCGGTGGCGTCCAGGGTGGCGAGCGCGCGGGTGCGACCCACGCCGTAGATGTAGGTGAGCGCAATTTCCAGCCGCTTTTCGCGGGGGAGGTCGACGCCTGCGAGACGAGCCATATCGGCGGTTCTCCTTGTGGTGTTCCAGAGGTCTGGAGCATCGCTGTCCGGTCGGGGACGTCATGTCCCCTCCGGTCCCCGGCCTCTGTACCGGGGGCGCCCGCCTGGATCTCTCCGGTCGGGAGCGGTGCCTTTGTGGATCCACTTGCGTGGGCAGCTCGGGGCGGGTCAGCCCTGACGCTGTTTGTGGCGCGGGTTCTCGCAGATCACCATGACCCGCCCGTTGCGGCGGATCACCTTGCACTTGTCGCAGATCGGCTTCACGCTCGGTTGGACCTTCATCGCATTCCTTCGCGTCGTTCTCTCGAGTGGTGTGCGGCCCGGACGGCCGCCGGTCCTACTTGTAGCGGTAGACGATACGACCGCGGGTGAGGTCGTACGGGCTCAGCTCCACCACCACGCGGTCCTCGGGGAGGATCCGGATGTAGTGCTGTCGCATCTTCCCGGAGATGTGGGCGAGGACCAGGTGACCGTTGTTCAGCTCAACGCGGAACATCGCGTTGGGCAGAGCCTCGACCACAGTGCCTTCGATCTCGATGACTCCGTCTTTCTTGGCCATATCCTCCGCTAACTTCAGGTGCCCCCCGCCGGGGCGGCGAGCAGGGTTTCGGGTGTACATCGTCGTTAAACGCCGCAGCGGACCTGTACGCGCGCACCATCACCGTTCGTGGTGCACGGTGAGGGTCGGCGTGGTCCGAAGTGTGCGGAATCGCTGGAGCACAGACAACCAACAGGACACTCTACGGGATCGGGGGCGCCTCCCGCAACGCGGGAGGCGCCCCCGGGGAGCGGTGCCGGGGACGACGGCGCTCAGACGGTCGCGGCGAGCTGCCCGCAGGCCCCGTCGATGTCGGAGCCGCGGGTGTCCCGCACGGTGGTGGGGATGCCGTGGGCCCGGAGCCGCTCCACGAAGTTCTGCTCCACGCCGGGCCGGGACGCGGTCCACTTGGAGCCGGGGGTCGGGTTGAGCGGGATGGGGTTCACGTGCACCCACCCCCCGCCGCGGGCGTTGAGCTTCTCGCCGAGGAGGTCGGCCCGCCACCCGTGGTCGTTGATGTCGCGGATCAGGGCGTACTCGATCGAGACCCGCCGGCCGGTGGCCTGGTAGTAGTCGTAGGCGGCGTCGAGGGCCTCGTCGACCTTCCAGCGGGTGTTGATCGGGATGAGCTCGTCGCGCAGCTCGTCGTCCGGGGCGTGCAGGGACAGCGCCAGGGTGACCGGCAGCTTCTCCTGCGTGAACTTCCGGATCCCGGGCACCAGGCCCACCGTGGACATGGTGATGCCGCGGGCCGAGATGCCGAGGCCCTCCGGGGAGGGGTCGATGAGGCGGTGGATCGCCCCGATCGAGGCCTTGTAGTTGGCGAGGGCCTCCCCCATGCCCATGAACACGATGTTGGAGATGCGCAGCGGCTCCTGCTCGGCCCGGCCCACCCTGCCGCCGCGGAGCATCCGGGCGCCCTGCACGACCTGCTCGACCATCTCCGCGGTCGAGAGGTTGCGGGTCAGGCCCGCCTGGCCGGTCGCGCAGAAGGGGCAGTTCATCCCGCAGCCGGCCTGGGAGGAGATGCACATGGTCACCCGGTGGGTGTAGCGCATGAGCACGGACTCCACGGTGGCGCCGTCGAAGCACCGGTGCACGTTCTTGACGGTGTCCCCCTGGTCGGCCTCGAGGCTGCGCACGGTGGTCAGCAGCGTCGGCAGGGCCTGGGAGACGAGCTCCTCCCGGCCCGCCGCGGGCAGATCGGTCATGTCCTCGGGGGCCGTGGCGAACCGGTCGAAGTAGTGGCGGGAGAGCTGGCCCGCCCGGAAGGGCTGGTGCCCCAGCTCGGCGAGGAACTCCCGGCGGCCCGCCATGTCGAAGTCGGCGAGGTGGCGTGGGGGCTTGCCGCGCCGCGGCGCGGCGAAGGTCAGCTGACCGGGCCGGGGCTTCACGGTGAGCTCGACGGGTGTGCTGGTGGTGCTCTGCTGCGGCTGCTGGGCCACGGTGTTCTCCTCGCGGTGTCGCGGGTCCGGGGTGGTGGAGAGCCGGCCGGTCACGGCAGGTCCTCCGGGATCGGGACGGGGCGCACGCCGAGGGGCTCGAGCTCGGAGGCCCCGCCGTCCTCGGCGGTGAGCACCCAGACGCCGTCGGCGTGCAGGGCCACGGAGTGCTCCCACTGGCTGGAGCGGGCGCCGTCGGTGGTGACCACGGTCCACTCGTCGTCGAGCACGCGGGTGCCGATCCCGCCGCGCACGAGCATCGGCTCGATGGCCAGCGCCATGCCGGCGCGCAGGCGGGGCCCGCGGTCGGTGCTGCGGAAGTTGAGCACGTCGGGGGCCATGTGCATCTTGGACCCGATGCCGTGGCCCACGTACTCCTCGAGGATCCCGAAGCGGTGCCCGGAGGCCTTCCGCACGTAGTCCTCCACGGCCGCGCCGATGTCGCCGACGTGCGTGCCGGTGGCCGCCGCCGCGATGCCGTGCCACATGGCGTTGCGGGTGACGTCGGAGAGCTCGGCGTCCGCGGGGTCCGGGCGGCCCAGGAGCACGGTGCGCGCGGAGTCCCCGTGCCAGCCCTCGACCACGGCCCCGCCGTCCACGGAGAGGATGTCCCCCTCCTGCAGCACCTGGTCCCCCGGGATGCCGTGGACGACCACCTCGTTGACGGACACGCACACCGCGGCGGGGTAGCCGAAGTAGCCGAGGAAGTTGGAGCTCGCCCCGTGCGCGTCGAGGACGGAACGGAAGACGTCGTCGAGGGACGCGGTGGTCACGCCGGGCACGGCGGCCGCCACGGCGGCGTCGAGGGCGCGGGAGGTCACCACCCCGGCGCGCTGCATGGTGCGCAGCTGGGCGTGGGTCTTGTACTCGATCCGGCGGCGGCCGAACATGCGGTCTTCCTTCCGAGCCGCTCCCCCGGTCGGGGAGCTCGCGGCTGTCGTGGGTTAAACGTGAGACCCCCGGGGGTGTCCGGGGGTGTCACGGCGTTCGCGGTGCGGGACGGTGCGTCAGGACAGCGCTGTCATGATCCGCTGGGAGACCTCGTCGACGGTCCCGAGCCCGTCGACCTCGCGGACGATGCCGCGCCGGTCGTAGACGTCGACGACCACGGCGGTCTCGGCGTCGTACACGTCGAGGCGGTGCCGGATGACCGCCTCCGTGTCGTCGGTGCGCCCCTCCTTCTGGGCCCGCCCGAGGAGCCGCTGGACGAGCTCGTCGCGGTCGGCGGTCAGCTTCAGCACCACGTCGAGCTCCTGCCCCAGCTCGTCGAGGATGGCGTCGAGCTCGTCCACCTGCGCGGCGTTGCGCGGGTAGCCGTCGAGCAGGAAGCCGTCGGCGGTGTCCGTCTCGGCGAGGCGGTCGCGGACCATCCGGTTGGTCACGGAGTCCGGGACGAGGTCGCCGGCGTCGATGTAGCTCTTGGCCTCCTGCCCCAGAGGGGTCCGGCCCTTGATGTTGGCCCGGAAGATGTCACCGGTGGAGATCGCCGGGATGCCGAGCCGCTCCGAGATGCGCACGGCCTGCGTGCCCTTGCCTGCGCCGGGGGGTCCGATGATGAGCATGCGGGTCATGAAGTCTCCTTGCGGTCGGTGGTGGCTGCGGTCACAGTCTACCGGGGCGTGCCCGCCGTCCCCGGCGGGGGACGGCGGGGTGGGGTCAGCGCAGCAGGCCCTCGTAGTTGCGCTGCTGCAGCTGGGCCTCGATCTGCTTCACCGTGTCCAGGCCCACGCCCACCATGATCAGCAGCGACGGACCGCCGAAGGGGAAGTTCTGGTTCGCGTCGATCAGCACGAGCGCCACGAGGGGGATCATGGACACGATGCCCAGGTAGAGGGCGCCCGGGAACGTGATCCGGCTGAGCACGTAGGCGAGGTACTTCTCGGTGGGCCGTCCCGCGCGGATCCCCGGGATGAAGCCGCCGTAGCGCTTCATGTTGTTGGAGACCTCCTCCGGGTTGAACGTGATCGACACGTAGAAGTACGTGAAGAACACGATCATCAGGAAGTACATCGCCATGTACACGGGGTGGTCGCCGGTGACGAGGTAGGTGTTGATCCAGTTGACCCAGCCGGGGATGTCCGTGCCGTCGTCCGGCATGCCGAACTGGGCGAGCATGCCGGGGAGCATCAGCATCGAGGACGCGAAGATGATGGGGATGACACCGGCCATGTTGACCTTGAGCGGGATGTAGGTGGTGGTCCCGCCGATCGTGCGCCGGCCCACCATCCGCTTGGCGTACTGCACGGGCACGCGGCGCTGGGACTGCTCCACGAACACCACGCAGGTGATCACCACGAGCCCCACGGCCAGCACGGAGAGGAACACGCCCCAGCCGCGGGTGCGGAGGATCTCGCCCAGCGCGGAGGGGAAGGTCGCGGCGATGGACGTGAAGATGAGCAGCGACATGCCGTTGCCCACGCCCTTCTCCGTGATCCGCTCCCCCAGCCACATGATGATCGCCGTGCCGGCGGTCATCGTGATGATGATGATCAGCACGGTCAGCCAGGTGTCGTTCGGGATGATCGGCAGGGGGCAGTCCCCCAGCAGGGCGCCGGACCGGGCGAGCGAGACCACCGTGGTGGCGTTGAGCAGCGCGAGGCCGATGGTGAGGTAGCGGGTGTACTGGGTCAGCTGCGTCTGCCCCTGCGCCCCCTCCTCGTGCAGCTCCTGGAAGCGCGGGATGACCACGCGCAGCAGCTGCACGATGATGCTCGCGGTGATGTAGGGCATGACGCCCAGGGCGAAGACCGACAGCTGCAGCAGCGCGCCGCCGCTGAAGAGGTTCACCATGTCGTACACGCCGCCCGTGGTGGTCCCGAGGGCCAGGCACTGCTGCACGTTGCCGTAGTCGACGCCCGGCGCCGGGATGAACGTGCCCAGGCGGTAGAGCACGATGAGGGCGAGGGTGAACCCCAGCTTGCGTCGCAGGTCGGGGGTTCGCAACGCCCGTCCGAAAGCGCTGAGCACATGTCCTCCTAGAGACTGGGTCCGACCGGCATCCGGTGGCGGGGGGTGTGGTGGTGCGGGAGCTCGGTCCGGGGTCCCCGCGCCCGGTGGGCGCGGGCGACTCCGGCAAGTCTAGCGAACGCGGCCCGCCCGGGACTCACCGGGGGCGCGCGCCGACGGGGCGGGCTCGTGCCCGCCGACGGATCAGGCCCCGCCCACGCTGGCGTGGACGGGGCCTGATCCGTGGGTGCCGCGGGGCCGGGCGTGTTTTCGAAGCAGTTTTGGCCGGCCATGTNGGTCACATAGCTAAAAGCACTTCGAAAACGCTCACAGCGCGGTGGTGCTGCCGCCGGCGGCGGCGATCTTCTCCGCGGCGGAGCCCGAGAAGGCGTGCGCCTTCACGTCGACCGCGACCGCGATGTCGCCGGAGCCCAGGACCTTGACGGGCTGGTTCTTGCGCACGGCGCCGCGGGCCACGAGCGACTCCACGGTCACCTCGCCGCCCTCCGGGAAGAGCTCGGTGAGCTTGTCCAGGTTGACGACCTGGTACTCCACGCGGAACGGGTTCTTGAACCCGCGCAGCTTGGGCAGGCGCATGTGCAGCGGAAGCTGCCCGCCCGCGAAGCCCGCCTTGACCTGGTACCGGGCACTGGTGCCCTTGGTGCCGCGGCCGGCGGTCTTGCCCTTGGAGCCCTCACCGCGACCCACGCGGGTCTTGGCGGTCTTCGCGCCCGGGGCCGGACGCAGGTGGTGCACCTTGAGCGCGTGCACCTTCTCGTTGCTCTGAGCGGTGTTCTCAGCAGTGTTCTCTGCCATGGTTACTTGGCCTCCTCGACCTTGACCAGGTGGGCGACGGTGTTGACCATGCCCGCGGTCACGCCGTCGGCCTTGCGGACCACGACGTTGCCCGGCCGCTTGAGGCCGAGGGACCGCAGGGTGTTGCGCATGTTCTGCTTCTGGCCGACCACCGACCGGACCTGCGTGATGCGCAGCTCCGTGCCGTCGGGCTGGATACGCTTGCCGGACATCAGGCACCTGCCTTCTGGATCGAGCGCAGCAACGGACCGGGGACGACCTCGTCCATCGGGAGCCCACGACGGGCCGCGACGGCCGCCGGCTCCTCGAGCTGGCGGAGCGCCTCGATGGTTGCGTGCACGATGTTGATCTGGTTCGACGAGCCGAGGGACTTCGACAGCACGTCGTGGATGCCGGCGCACTCGAGCACGGCGCGGACCGGACCACCGGCGATCACACCGGTACCCGGGGTCGCCGGGCGCAGCATGACGACGCCTGCGGCGGCCTCGCCCTGCACGCGGTGCGGGATCGTGCGGTCCTCGATGCGCGGGACGCGGAAGAAGTTCTTCTTCGCCTCCTCGACGCCCTTCGAGATCGCCGCCGGCACCTCCTTGGCCTTGCCGTAGCCGACGCCGACCATGCCGTTGCCGTCGCCGACGACGACGAGGGCGGTGAAGCTGAAGCGACGACCACCCTTGACGACCTTGGAGACACGGTTGATGGTCACGACGCGCTCGAGGAACTTGTCCTTCTCCTCGTCGCGGCCGCCGCGGCCACCGCGGCCGCCGCGCTCGCCACGGCCCCCGCGCTCACCGCGGCCGCCGCGCTCGCCGCGGCCCCCGCGGTCGCCCCGGGAGTCCTGGGAGCGGTTGGCCTCGGTGGTCTGCTGGGCCCCGGTCGCCTCCGTGGAGGCAGTGCTGGCTTCGGTCACCTGGGTTTCCTTCTCGTTGTTCTGCTCGCTCACAGTGCCAGACCTCCTTCACGGGCGCCGTCGGCGACAGCCGCCACGCGACCGTGGTACTTGTTGCCGCCGCGGTCGAACACGACGGACTCGACACCGGCGGCCTTGGCGCGCTCGGCCACGAGCTCACCCACGCGCTTGGCCTTGGCGGTCTTGTCCGCGTCGGCGCCGCGCAGGTCGGCCTCCATGGTGGAGGCCGAGGCGACGGTGACACCCTTGGTGTCGTCGACGACCTGGACGAACACGTGGCGGGCGGAGCGGTTGACGACCAGGCGCGGGCGCGCGGCCGTGCCGGCCAGGTGCTTGCGCACCCGGACGTGGCGGCGGCTGCGGGCGGCGGCCTTGGACTTGCCCTTGATCTTCAGAGCCATGGTTACTTACCAGCCTTTCCGGCCTTGCGGCGGATCTGCTCGCCGGCGTACCGCACGCCCTTGCCCTTGTAGGGCTCGGGGGCGCGGAGCTTGCGGATCTTGGCGGCGACCTCGCCGACCTGCTGCTTGTCGATGCCGTTGACCGAGAGCTTGTTGACGCCCTCGACGGCGAACGAGATGCCCTCCGGCGCCTTGAAGGTGATCGGGTGGCTGTAGCCGAGGGCGAACTCGAGGTCCTGGCCCTTGGCCTGCACGCGGTAACCGGTGCCGACGATCTCGATGCCCTTGGTGTAGCCCTGGGTGACGCCCTGGATCATGTTGGCGATCAGGGTGCGGGTGAGACCGTGCAGCGAGCGGGACTCGCGCTCGTCGTCGGGTCGGGTGACGGTGAGGGTGCTGTCGTCGAGCGCGACGGTGATCGGGCTGGCAACGGTGTGCTGCAGCTCGCCCTTGGCGCCCTTGACGGAGACGACGTTGCCGTCGATCTTGATCTCCACACCGGCCGGCACAGAGATGGGGAGACGTCCGATACGTGACATGTTCTCTTCCTTTCTGTTCCGGGTTACCAGACGTACGCGAGGACTTCGCCGCCCACGCCCTTCTTCGCGGCCTGCTTGTCGGTCAGCAGCCCGGAAGAGGTGGACAGGATGGCGATGCCCAGGCCGCCCAGGACCTTGGGGAGGTTGGTGGACTTGGCGTAGACGCGCAGGCCCGGCTTGGAGATGCGCCGGACGCCCGCGATGGAGCGCTCCCGGTTGGGGCCGAACTTCAGGGAGAGCGTGAGGGTCTTGCCGACCTCCGCCGCCTCCTCCTTGTAGTCCGCGATGTAGCCCTCGGCCTTGAGGATGTCCGCAACGCGAGCCTTGAGCTTCGAGTACGGCATGCTCACGGAGTCGTGGTAGGCGGAGTTGGCGTTGCGCAGACGCGTCAGCATGTCCGCGACAGGATCTGTCATTGTCATTTTGGGGGCACGTGCCCTTCCTCGTCCCGGTTTCCGCACCTGGCGGCGCCCGTGGGCGCCCGGCCGGACCTGGAACGTAGCGAGATTAGTTGGTCTTGAAGGGGAAGCCGAGCGCCTTCAGCAGCGCGCGGCCCTCGTCGTCGGTCTTCGCGGTGGTGACCACCGTGATGTCCATGCCGCGGACCCGGTCGATGCGGTCCTGGTCGATCTCGTGGAACATGGACTGCTCGGTGAGGCCGAAGGTGTAGTTGCCGTTGCCGTCGAACTGGCGGTCGGACAGACCGCGGAAGTCGCGGATGCGCGGCAGGGCCAGGGTCACCAGGCGGTCGAGGAACTCCCACATGCGGTCGCCGCGCAGCGTGGTGTGCGCGCCGATCGGCATGCCCTCGCGGAGCTTGAACTGCGCGATGGACTTCTTCGCCCGGGTCACGAGCGGCTTCTGGCCCGTGATGGCGGTGAGGTCGCGGACGGCGCCGTCGATGAGCTTCGAGTCCTTCGCGGCGTCACCGACACCCATGTTCACGACGACCTTGACGACGCGCGGGATCTCCATGACGTTGCCGTAGCCGAACTGCTCCTGCAGCGCGGGCACGACGGTCTCCTGGTACTTGTCCTTGAAGCGCGGGGACACGCTGATCTCGGTGGTTTCGGTCATCACAGGTCCTTGCCGGTGCTCTTGGAGACGCGGACGCGGACGGTCTTCTGGCGTCCGTCGCGCTCCACGGTCTCGGTGCGGTGGCCGACGCGGGTCGGCTTGTTGGTCTCCGGGTCCACGAGCGCCACGTTGGACACGTGGATCGGCGCCTCGACCTTGTCGATGCCGCCGGCTTCGCCCTGCATGGAGGCCTTGCGGTGGCGGGTGATCACGTTGATGCCCTCCACGACCACGCGGGAGGTCTCGGGGATCACGCGCAGGACCTTGCCCTGCTTGCCCTTGTTGTCCCTGCTGCCGGAGATGACCTGCACCAGGTCGCCGGTCTTGATCTTGAACTTCGCCATGGTCAGAGCACCTCCGGGGCCAGCGAGATGATCTTCATGAACTTCTTGTCGCGCAGCTCACGGCCCACGGGGCCGAAGATGCGGGTACCACGGGGGTCACCGTCGTTCTTCAGGATCACTGCGGCGTTCTCGTCGAACTTGATGTAGGAGCCGTCCGGACGACGGCGCTCCTTCTTGGTACGGACGATCACGGCCTTGACCACGTCGCCCTTCTTCACGTTCCCGCCGGGGATCGCGTCCTTGACGGTGGCGACGATGATGTCGCCGATGCCTGCGTAGCGACGTCCGGATCCACCGAGAACACGGATGGTGAGGATTTCCTTCGCACCCGTGTTGTCGGCGACCTTCAGTCGCGACTCCTGCTGAATCACTGATTACTCCTGTCGTCACGCCGGTTCCAACACCGATCGAGAGCACGGTGCGGGCCTTGCGGAACAGCTTGTCGGATGATGTGCCCTCCCCCGGCGCGCACGCCGGACCGGGCCCAGCCCTCCATGCCAGGAGCATCTGAACCCGCCACCAGGTGGCACGGGGGCGCCCTGCACGCGGTCATTATGCGCTGGCACGAAGAGCTGTGGATTGCACGGACAGAGATTTCCGCCCATACAAGCTCACCAGCCTAGCACAGGCGGGGCGCCGTCCGTGCGGGCGGTGAACGGGCGACGGCCCGCCCCCTCGAGGAGGGGGCGGGCCGTCGGGGCCGTGGCCGGCTCTAGCGAGCTCGGGTCACTTGGCCTTCTCGAGGATCTCCACGATCCGCCACCGTTTGGTCGCGGACAGCGGGCGGGTCTCGGAGATCAGGACGAGGTCGCCGACGCCGGCGGCGTTCTGCTCGTCGTGGGCCTTGACCTTCGAGGAGCGGCGCATGACCTTGCCGTACAGCGAGTGCTTGACGTTGTCCTGCAGCTGCACCACGACGGTCTTGTCCATCTTGTCGGAGACCACGTAGCCACGACGGCTCTTGCGGTCACCGCGCTCGTCGGCCTGCTCGGCCTCGTTGTTGATCTGCTCGGTCACTTGGCGTCCTCCTCGGAGGTGGTCTCGGCGGTGGTCTCGGCGGAGCCCGCCTGGGGCCGGATGCCGAGCTCGCGCTCGCGCAGCACCGTGTAGATGCGCGCGATGTCGCGCTTGACGGCCTTGAGACGGCCGTTGTTCTCGAGCTGACCGGTTGCGGACTGGAAGCGGAGGTTGAACAGCTCCTCCTTGGCCTTGCGCAGCGCCTCACCCAGAGAGTCCTTGTCGAGGGCCGCGAGGTTCTCGATGCTCAGATCCTTGGATCCAACAGCCATTCTCATTCACCACCTTCGCGACGCACGATGCGTGCCTTCATCGGGAGCTTGTGGATCGCCAGGCGCAGGGCCTCGCGGGCGACCTCTTCGGAGACACCGGAGAGCTCGAACATCACGCGCCCGGGCTTGACGTTGGCGACCCACCATTCGGGGGAGCCCTTGCCGGAGCCCATGCGGGTCTCGGCGGGCTTCTTGGTCAGGGGGCGGTCCGGGTAGATGTTGATCCAGACCTTGCCGCCACGCTTGATGTGGCGGGTCATGGCGATACGGGCGGCCTCGATCTGACGGTTCGTCACGTAGGCCGGCGTGAGCGCCTGGATGCCCCACTCGCCGAAGGCGACAGTGGTGCCGCCCTTGGCAGCGCCCGACCGCTTCGGGTGGTGCTGCTTGCGGAACTTCACACGACGTGGGATGAGCATTTACTTACCACCCTCTGCGTTGGTCGCTCCCGCGGCCGGAGCCGGGGAGGCGGCGGAGTCGTTGCGCTCACGGCGTCCGCCACGGTCGTTACGGTCGGGACGACGACGGTCGCCGCCGCCGCCTCCGCGACGCTCGCCCGGACCGCCGCGACGGTCACGGTCGCCGCCGCGGCCGCGCGAGGGAGCGGCGGCCTGCTGGGCCGCCAGTTCCTTGGCGGTGAGGTCGCCCTTGTAGATCCAGACCTTCACGCCGATGCGGCCGAAGGTGGTCTTGGCCTCGAAGAAGCCGTAGTCGATGTTCGCGCGCAGGGTGTGCAGGGGCACACGGCCTTCGCGGTAGAACTCCGAGCGGCTCATCTCGGCGCCGCCGAGGCGGCCGGCGCACTGGATGCGGATGCCCTTCGCGCCGGCGCGCTGCGCCGACTGGATGGCCTTCTTCATGGCGCGGCGGAAGGCCACGCGGGAGGCGAGCTGCTCGGCGACACCCTGGGCGACCAGCTGGGCGTCCACCTCGGGGTTCTTGACCTCGAGGATGTTCAGCTGGATCTGCTTGCCGGTGAGCTTCTCGAGCTCGCCGCGGATGCGGTCGGCCTCGGCGCCGCGGCGGCCGATGACGATGCCGGGGCGGGCGGTGTGGATGTCCACGCGCACGCGGTCCCGGGTCCGCTCGATCTCGACCTTGGAGATGCCGGCCCGCTCCATGCCCGTGGACATGAGCTTGCGGATCTTGATGTCCTCGCGGACGTAGTCCTTGTAGCGCTGGCCCTCCTTGGTGGAGTCCGCGTACCAGTGCGACACGTGGTCGGTGGTGATGCCCAGCCGGAACCCGTGCGGGTTGATCTTCTGTCCCACTTAGCGGACCTCCTCGCTGTCAGGGCTCGCCACGATCACGGTGATGTGGCTCGTGCGCTTGTTGATGCGGTAGGCGCGGCCCTGGGCCCGCGGCTGGAACCGCTTCATGGTCGGACCCTCGTCGACGAAGGCCTCGCTCACGACGAGCTCCTCCTCCTTGAACGGCAGGCCGTCGCGGTCCGCCAGCTGGCGCGCGTTGGCGACCGCCGACTGGAGGACCTTGAACACCGGTTCCGAAGCACCCTGGGGGGCGAACTTCAGAATCGCCAGAGCCTCATTCGCCTGTTGGCCACGAATCAGGTTGACGACGCGCCGGGCCTTCATAGGCGTCACGCGGATGTAGCGCGCAGATGCCTTGGCTTCCATTGCTTTCCTTCTCTCGTCTTCTCGAAGTGCTCACGCTGCGGGATCCCGGAGGATCAGCGGCGCTTGCCCTTCTTGTCGTCCTTCACATGGCCGCGGAAGGTCCGCGTGGGGGCGAACTCGCCGAGCTTGTGCCCGACCATCGACTCGGTGATGAACACGGGGATGTGCTTGCGTCCGTCGTGCACGGCGATCGTGTGCCCGAGCATGTCGGGGACGATCATCGAGCGGCGGGACCACGTCTTGATGACGTTCTTGGTGCCCTTGTCGTTCTCCTTGGCGACCTTCAGGAAAAGGTGCTGATCGACGAAAGGGCCCTTCTTCAGGCTGCGTGGCATGTGTCAGGCTCCTTAGCGCTTGTTCTTGCCGGTGCGACGACGGCGGACGATGAGCTTGTCGCTCTCCTTGTTGGGGCGGCGGGTGCGGCCCTCGGGCTTGCCGTTCGGGTTGACCGGGTGACGGCCACCGGAGGTCTTGCCCTCGCCACCACCGTGCGGGTGGTCGACGGGGTTCATGACCACACCGCGGACGGTCGGGCGGACGCCCTTCCAGCGGTTGCGGCCGGCCTTGCCCCAGTTGATGTTCGACTGCTCGGCGTTGCCGACCTCGCCGACCGTCGCGCGGCAGCGCACGTCGACGTTGCGGATCTCGCCGGAGGGCAGCCGGAGCTGGCCGTACTTGCCCTCCTTGGCGACGAGCTGCACCGACGCGCCGGCGGAGCGGGCGAGCTTGGCGCCGCCGCCCGGACGGAGCTCGACGGCGTGGATCACGGTGCCGACGGGGATGTTGCGCAGCGGCAGGTTGTTGCCGGGCTTGATGTCGGCGCCGGGGCCCGACTCGACGACGTCGCCCTGGGACAGCTTGTTCGGCGCGATGATGTAGCGCTTGGAGCCGTCCACGAAGTGCAGCAGCGCGATGCGCGCCGTGCGGTTCGGGTCGTACTCGATGTGCGCGACCTTGGCGTCGACGCCGTCCTTGTCGTGGCGACGGAAGTCGATGACGCGGTACTGGCGCTTGTGCCCGCCACCCTTGTGCCGGGTGGTGATGCGGCCGGTGTTGTTCCGCCCGCCCTTCTTGGGCAGCGGCCGGACCAGCGACTTCTCGGGGGTCGTGCGCGTGATTTCTGCGAAGTCGGCAACGGAGGAGCCGCGACGGCCCGGGGTTGTCGGCTTGTGCTTACGGATAGCCATGTGTCAGTTCCTCGTTAAAGTGGTCTCCGCTCAGGCGAGCGGACCGCCGAAGATGTCGATGGTGCCTTCCTTGAGGGTCACAACGGCACGCTTGGTGCCCTTGCGCTGACCCCAGCCGAAGCGCGTGCGCTTCCGCTTCCCGGCACGGTTGATGGTGTTCACGGACTCGACCTTGACGCCGAAGATCTGCTCGACGGCGTACTTGATCTGGGTCTTGTTCGAGTCGGGCGCCACGAAGAACGTGTAGCGGCCCTCGTCGATGAGCCCGTAGGACTTCTCGGAGACGACCGGCGCGATGATGACGTCCCGGGGGTCCTTGATGGTGGTCGCGCTCACTTGGCGTCCTCCTGCTTCTTCTTGCTGGCGGCCGCCACGAAGGACTCGAACGCGTCCTTGGTGAAGACCACGTCGTCGGAGACCAGCACGTCGTACGTGTTGAGCTGGTCCGCGTAGAGGGTGTGCACGTCGTCGAGGTTGCGCACCGACAGCGCGGCCACGTCGTCCGAACGGTGCAGGACGACCAGCAGGTTCTTGCGGTCGGAGAGCCCGCGCAGCGTCGCCTGGGCGGCCTTCGTGTTGGGGACGGTGCCCTCGACGAGTGCCTCCACGACGTGGATGCGGTTGTTGCGCGCCCGGTCCGAGAGGGCTCCGCGCAGGGCGGCGGCCTTCATCTTCTTGGGGGTGCGCTGGCTGTAGTCGCGCGGGGTCGGCCCGTGCACCACGCCGCCGCCGGTCATGTGCGGGGCGCGGATCGAGCCCTGGCGCGCGCGGCCGGTGCCCTTCTGCTTGAAGGGCTTGCGGCCGGCGCCGGAGACCTCGGCGCGGTTCTTGGTCTTGTGCGTGCCCTGGCGGGCCGCGGCCAGCTGAGCGACGACGACCTGGTGCAGCAGGGGCACGTTGGTCTGGACGTCGAAGATCTCGGCGGGCAGGTCGACGTTGACGGTCTGAGTTGCCATGGTCTGATCAGGCTCCCTTCACTGCGGTGCGGACGAGGACGACCGAACCCTTGGGGCCCGGCAGGGCGCCCTTGATGAGCAGCAGGGAGTTCTCGGCGTCCACGGCGTGAACGGTGAGGTTCTGCGTCGTGTGACGGACGGCGCCCATGCGGCCCGCCATGCGCATGCCCTTGAACACGCGAGCGGGGTAGGACGCGCCGCCGATGGATCCCGGCTTGCGGTGGTTCTTGTGGGCACCGTGGGAGGCGCCGACGCCGGAGAAGCCGTGACGCTTCATCACACCGGCCGTGCCCTTGCCCTTGGTCTTGCCGATCACGTCGACCTTCTGGCCGGCCTCGAAGAGCTCGACGGAGAGCTCCTGGCCCAGCTCGTAGGTGTCGGCGTCGGCCGTGCGCAGCTCCACGACGTGGCGGCGCGGCGTGACGCCGGCCTTCTCGAAGTGGCCGGCCAGCGGCTGGGTGACCTTGCGGGGGTCGATCGCACCGAACCCGATCTGGACGGCCGAGTAGCCGTCACGGTCCTGGTTGCGCAGCTGGGTCACGACGTTGGAGTCCGCCTTGACGACGGTCACCGGCACGAACTTCCCGTTCTCGTCCCAGACCTGGGTCATGCCGAGCTTCGTGCCCAGCAGGCCCTTCACCTGGCGTTCGAAAGTGGTAGTCATTGGGATGCGATCCTCTTTACAGCTTGATTTCGATGTTCACGTCAGCCGGCAGGTCGAGGCGCATGAGCGAGTCGACGGCCTTCGGCGTGGGGTCGATGATGTCGATCAGCCGCTTGTGCGTGCGCATCTCGAAGTGCTCACGGCTGTCCTTGTACTTGTGCGGCGAGCGGATGACGCAGTACACGTTCTTCTCCGTGGGCAGCGGCACGGGGCCGACCACCGTGGCGCCTGCGCGCGTCACCGTCTCAACGATCTTCCGGGCCGAGACGTCGATGACCTCGTGGTCATAAGACTTCAGCCGGATGCGGATTTTCTGTCCCGCCATGGCGTCGTGACTCTCTTTCTTGAACGATCTTCCCTGTGACGGAGCCGAGGGCTCCTTGTGCATGGCGCCACCTGGTGGGCGCCCCTCCACGCAGACTGAATCCGGAAGGATCCGGGTTCCTCACCCTGCTGGAGCTCCGACCCCCGAACTCGGGCGTGTCGTCCCGTGCTGGCACGGGGGCACACCGATTCCGTTTCTCGGGGCGGGCTGTATGTGGTCCGTGCGTGGCAGCTTCCAGGAGCTGCTGACCCCGGTTCTGCTTCGGAACCCGATGGTGTCCTGGGGTCTGCCGGTTCGAACCGTTGGGAGCACGCGTCGGCGCTTGAACAACGTCCTCCATCCTGCCAGAGATGGCAGACCGGTGCAAACGCACGGCCGGGGGCAGGCCGTGCGCAACCGTGCCGGAACCGTGAGCCGACCGCGACCGGCGCCGGCACCCGCGGTCGTATCCTGGCCTCGTCCGCACCCCGACGTCCCAGGAGATGGGTCCCATGCTGTCCACCGCGAGACTGGTCGCGATCGTCCCCGTCCGGGAGCTCGACCGCGCCCGCCGGTTCTACCAGGAGACGCTGGGGCTCTCCCCCGCCCACGCCCCCGAGCCGGACAGCGTCCTGTTCAGCGAGGACGGGCACACCGGCCTGCAGCTGCTGCTGCGCCCGGACGCGCCGGCGTCCGGGCTGACGCAGGTCAGCTTCGAGGTCCCCGACGTCGAGGCCGCGGTCCGGGAGCTCGAGGGCCGGGGCGTGCGCTTCGAGGACTACGACCTGCCCGGCCTGCGCACCGTCGACCACGTCCTCACCGCCGACGGGATGCGCGCGGCGTGGTTCACCGACTCCGAGGGCAACGTCCTGTGCCTGCACCAGCTCACCGGCTGAACCCCGTCGTGGTTGCCCCGGAACGCACGGAACCCCCCGCCGCTGCAGGAGCGACGGGGGGTTCTGCGCAGATCGGCAGTCCGGGGACTACTTGATGATCTTGGTGACGCGGCCGGAGCCCACGGTGCGGCCACCCTCACGGATGGCGAAGCCGAGGCCCTCCTCCATGGCGATCGGCTGGATCAGCGCGACCGTCATCTCGGTGTTGTCGCCGGGCATGACCATCTCGGTGCCCTCGGGCAGCGTGATGACGCCGGTGACGTCGGTGGTCCGGAAGTAGAACTGCGGACGGTAGTTCGAGTAGAACGGGTTGTGACGCCCGCCCTCCTCCTTGGAGAGGATGTAGACGTTGGCCTCGAAGTCGGTGTGCGGGGTGATGGAACCCGGCTTGCACACGACCTGGCCGCGCTCGACGTCGTCACGCTTGAGACCGCGCAGCAGCAGGCCGCAGTTCTCGCCCGCCATGGCCTCGTCCATCTGCTTGTGGAACATCTCGATGCCGGTGACCGTGGTCTTCTGGACCGGACGGATGCCGACGATCTCGACCTCGGAGTTGATCGGCAGCGTGCCGCGCTCGGCACGGCCGGTCACCACGGTGCCGCGACCGGTGATGGTGAAGACGTCCTCGATGGGCATGAGGAACGGCTTGTCCATCTCACGGATGGGGTCGGGCACGTTCTCGTCGACGGCCTCCATGAGCTCCTCGACCTTGGCGACCCACTCGGGGTCGCCCTCGAGGGCCTTCAGCGCCGAGACGCGGACGACCGGCGCGTTGTCGCCGTCGAAGCCCTGGTCGGAGAGGAGCTCGCGCACCTCCATCTCGACGAGGTCCAGCAGCTCCTCGTCGTCGACCATGTCGGACTTGTTCAGGGCCACCAGCAGGTAGGGCACGCCCACCTGGCGGGCGAGCAGCACGTGCTCACGGGTCTGGGCCATGGGGCCGTCCGTGGCGGCGACCACGAGGATGGCGCCGTCCATCTGCGCCGCACCGGTGATCATGTTCTTGACGTAGTCCGCGTGACCCGGGGCGTCGACGTGCGCGTAGTGGCGCTTCTCCGTCTGGTACTCGATGTGCGCGATGTTAATGGTGATGCCGCGCTGCTTCTCCTCCGGAGCGGAGTCGATGGCACCGAAGTCGCGCTGCTCGTTCAGGTCCGGGTACTTGTCGGCCAGGACCTTGGAGATGGCAGCCGTGAGCGTCGTCTTGCCGTGGTCGACGTGGCCGATGGTGCCGATGTTGACGTGCGGCTTGGTGCGCTCGAACTTGGCCTTCGCCATGGTTGTTCCTCCTAGAACATTTGTCGAAACTTGCTCAGCACTACCCCACCGCGTGTTTCCGGGGGGAGCTTGAGGCGCTCAGCAGTACTGAAACCTCTGCAAGTCTACTTTGGCTGTGCGTGATTGATGAAATTCCCGGCCGGGGCCGAGGGGTGGTGCCTACTCGCCGCGGTTCTTCTGGACGATCTCCTCGGCGACGGCCTTGGGGACCTCCGAGTAGCTGTCGAACCGCATCGAGTACACGGCGCGGCCCTGGGTCTTGGACCGGAGGTCGCCGATGTAGCCGAACATCTCGGACAGCGGGACGAGGGCGTTGACCAGCTTGATGCCGCTCACGTCCTCCATCGACTGGATCTGGCCGCGGCGGGAGTTCAGGTCGCCGATGACCTCGCCCATGTACTCCTCGGGGGTGCGCACCTCGACCGCCATGAGCGGCTCGAGGAGGACGGGCTGCGCCTTGCGGGCACCCTCCTTGAACACCATCGAGCCGGCGATCTTGAACGCCATCTCGGAGGAGTCGACGTCGTGGTAGGCGCCGTCGAGCAGAGTGGCCTTGACGCCCACGACCGGGTACCCGGCGAGGACGCCGAGACGCATGGCGTCCTGGATGCCGGCGTCCACGGAGGGGATGTACTCGCGCGGGACGCGGCCGCCGGTGACCTTGTTGTCGAACTCGTAGAGCTCCTCGGCGTCCAGCGGGATCGGCTCGAACGCCATCTGCACCTTGGCGAACTGGCCGGAGCCGCCGGTCTGCTTCTTGTGCGTGTAGTCGATCTTCTCGACGGCCTTCTTGATCGTCTCGCGGTAGGCCACCTGCGGCTTGCCGACGTTCGCCTCGACCTTGAACTCGCGCTTCATGCGGTCCACCAGGATGTCCAGGTGGAGCTCGCCCATGCCGCCGATCTCGGTCTGGCCGGTCTCCTCGTTGAGGGACACGGTGAACGTGGGGTCCTCGGCGGAGAGCTTCTGGATCGCGATGGAGAGCTTCTCCTGGTCGCCCTTGGTCTTCGGCTCGATGGCCACCGAGATGACCGGGGCCGGGAAGGACATGGACTCGAGCACGATCGGCTTCTGCAGGTCGCACAGGGTGTCGCCCGTGGTGGTGTCCTTGAGCCCGATCGCGGCGTAGATGTGCCCGGCCTGGACGGTGTCGACCGGGTTCTCCTTGTTGGAGTGCATCTGGAACAGCTTGCCGATGCGCTCCTTCTTGCCCTTGGTGGAGTTGAGCACCTGGTCGCCGTTGGACGCCTTGCCGGAGTACACGCGGATGTAGGTCAGCTGCCCGTAGAACGGGTGGTTGGCCACCTTGAAGGCGAGCGCGGAGAACGGCGCGGTCGAGTCGACCGGGCGGGAGAGGATCTCCTCCTCGTTGTTCAGCGCGTGGCCCTCGACGTTCGGGACGTCCAGCGGGGACGGCAGGAAGTCGATGACGGCGTCGAGCATCGGCTGCACGCCGCGGTTCTTGAACGCGGAGCCGCACAGCACGGGGTACGCCTGCGAGGTGATGGTGAGCTTCCGGATGCCGGCCTTGAGCTCCTCGAGGGTGAGCTCCTCGCCGCCCAGGTACTTCTCCATGAGCTCGTCGTCGGCCTCGGCGACGGACTCCACCAGCTGGTTGCGGTACTCCTCGGCCCGCTCCTGCAGGTCGGCGGGGATCTCCTCGATCTCGTACTTGGCGCCGAGGGAGACGTCGCCCTTGGAGTCGCCCGGCCAGACGAAGGCCTTCATGGTGAGCAGGTCGACCACGCCGGTGAACTCGGACTCGGAGCCGATCGGCAGCTGCATGACCAGCGGCTTCGCGCCGAGGCGGTTGATGATGGTGTCGACGGTGAAGTAGAAGTCGGCGCCCAGCTTGTCCATCTTGTTGACGAAGCAGATGCGGGGGACGTCGTACTTGTCGGCCTGGCGCCAGACCGTCTCCGACTGGGGCTCGACGCCCTCCTTGCCGTCGAAGACCGCCACGGCGCCGTCGAGCACGCGCAGGGAGCGCTCGACCTCGACCGTGAAGTCCACGTGGCCCGGGGTGTCGATGATGTTGATCTGGTTGTCGTGCCAGTAGCAGGTCGTCGCGGCGGACGTGATCGTGATGCCGCGCTCCTGCTCCTGCGCCATCCAGTCCATGGTGGAGGCACCATCGTGGGTCTCGCCGATCTTGTGGGAGATACCGGTGTAGAACAGGATGCGTTCGGTGGTGGTGGTCTTCCCGGCATCGATGTGCGCCATGATGCCGATGTTGCGGACCTTCTTGAGGTCGGTAAGCACGTCAAGTGCCACGGTGGTTCCCTTTCGGAGATGGTGCCGGCGGCCTGTCGGCCCGGATGGGGCCGACAGGCCTGGAAGATTCTACCAGCGGTAGTGGGCGAAGGCCTTGTTGGACTCCGCCATCTTGTGGGTGTCCTCCCGGCGCTTCACGGCGGCACCGAGACCGTTGGACGCGTCCAGGATCTCGTTCTGCAGACGCTCGGTCATGGTGTTCTCACGGCGGATCTTCGAGTAGCCGACGAGCCAGCGCAGGGACAGCGCCTGGGCGCGGCCCGGCTTGACCTCCACGGGCACCTGGTAGGTGGCGCCGCCGACGCGGCGGGACTTCACCTCGAGGGCCGGCTTGACGTTCTCCAGGGCCTTCTTGAGGGTGGCGACGGGGTCGGCACCGGACTTGGCGCGGACGCCCTCGAGGGCACCGTAGACGATGCGCTCGGCGGTGGACTTCTTGCCGTCCTGGAGGACCTTGTTGATCAGCTGGGTGACGACCGGGGAGCTGTAGACCGGGTCGACGACGAGCGGGCGCTTGGGAGCGGGACCCTTACGAGGCATTACTTCTTCTCCTTCTTGGCGCCGTAACGGGAACGGGCCTGCTGGCGGCCCTTGACACCCTGGGTGTCGAGCGCGCCGCGGACGATCTTGTAGCGGACACCGGGGAGGTCCTTCACGCGACCGCCGCGGACGAGCACGATGGAGTGCTCCTGCAGGTTGTGGCCCTCACCGGGGATGTAGGCCGTGACCTCCACGCCGCCGTTGAGCTTCACGCGGGCGACCTTGCGCAGCGCGGAGTTCGGCTTCTTGGGGGTGGTGGTGTAGACGCGGGTGCACACGCCGCGCTTCATGGGGCTGCCCTTGAGTGCGGGCGCCTTGGTCTTGACGACCTTCGGGGTCCGGCCCTTGCGGACCAGCTGCTGGATTGTAGGCACAGTGTCTCCTGATCGGACGGGACGCGTCAGCGGCCCGCTGGGTGTTCGGCTCCCCCGCGACCGGCCGGGGCCGGGAGCGGGTGCGGCGCCTGTCGTGGGCCCGGCGGGCGGGCACCACGGTCGCCGCGCCGAAGGTAGCTGGGCAGACGAAAAGGATGGCATTTCGGTACACAACGCGTACCGGAGGACCGAGTCCGTTCTGCCATGATTTCTTCGGCCTCCAGGGGCGCGGGCGCCGAGGGATGACCGTTCAATTCCTCGACAGCCTATCAGACCCCGGCCGGGGCGGGGAAGCGGGGCCGGGCCGGCCCGCTCAGCGCCCGGTCGCGGCGAGGTCGGCGGAGATCCTCCGGGCGCACTCGAGCAGGGGCGGCACGACGTCGTCCACGGGGTCACCGGCGCTGGCGCCGGGCATCCCCACGCGCATGGAGACGTTCACGGCCGCGACCACGCGCCCGGTGCCGTCGGTGACGGGGGCGGCGACCGAGCGCAGCCCGACCTCGAGCTCCTGGTCGACGAGCGCCCAGCCCTGGGCGCGGACCCGGCGCAGGTCGGCCTCGAGGGCCGCGCGGTCGGTGAGGGTGTGCTCGGTCAGGCGCTCGATCCGCGCCGTGCGGAAGTACTCGTCGAGCTCCTCCGGGTCCAGCCCGGCCAGCAGCACCCGGCCCATGGACGTGGCGTGGGCGGGGAACCGGGTGCCCACGGCGATCGCCACGGTCATGATCCGGTGCGTGGAGACGCGGGCGACGTAGACGATGTCGGCGCCGTCCAGCACCGAGGCGGACGTGGACTCCTCGACCTGCGCCGAGAGGGTCTCGAGGTGCGGGGCGGCCAGGGCGGGCAGCGGCTGCGAGGAGAGGTAGGAGTAGCCGAGCTGGAGGACCACGGGGGTGAGCTCGAAGAGCCGCCCGTCGGTCCGGACGTAGCCCAGCTCCTCGAGCGTGAGCAGGAACCGGCGCGCGGTGGCGCGGGTCAGCCCGGTGCGCCGGGCCACGTCGCTGAGGGTCATCCGGGGGTGCCGGGCGTCGAAGGCCGTGATCACGCCGAGCCCGCGCGCCAGGGACTGCACGAACTGTCCGGGGGTGCCCCGCTCCCCCGCCGGGACGGTCGGGTCCTGCTTGGTCATCGGTGGCCTCCTGCGGGCCTCGTCCGGGGTGCGGCGGCCGGTGCCGGCCCGCCGCGCCCCGTGAGCGGTGCTGGGCTCAGCGGGCGGGCCGCAGCGGGACGTCGACGATCTGCTGGAGCTCCTCGAAGCTCGTGCCGAAGGTCTCGCGCACCGTCACGCCGTCCTCCGCGAGGAGGAACACGGCCTGGTCGGTGTAGATCCGGGAGACGCAGCCGACGCCGGTGAGCGGCATGGTGCACTGCTCCACGAGCTTGGACCGGCCCTTCTTGGTCAGCAGGGACATCATCACGAAGGTCATCTTCGCACCCGTGGCCAGGTCCATGGCCCCGCCCACGGCGGGGATCGCGTCCGGGCTGCCGGTGTGCCAGTTGGCGAGGTTGCCCGTCCGGTCCACCTGGAAGGCGCCGAGCACGCAGTAGTCCAGGTGCCCGCCGCGCATCATGGCGAAGGAGTCCGCGTGGTGGAAGTAGGAGCAGCCCGGCGTCTCAACCACGGGGATCTTGCCGGCGTTGATGAGGTCGGCGTCGACCTCGTCGCCGTGGGCCTCGGGGCCCATGCCGAGCATCCCGTTCTCGGTGTGCAGGGTGACGTCGTCCTCGGCGCTCAGGTAGTTGGAGACCAGGGTGGGCTGGCCGATGCCGAGGTTGACGTAGGAGCCGGCGGGGATGTCGCGGGCCACCACGCGGGCCAGCTCCTCCGGGGCGAGGGGCGTCTCGGAGGTCCTGGGCACGGTGTCCACGGTGTTCTCGCTCATCTCAGATGTCCTCTCGGGGGTCGGTCTGGGCGGGTGCGTCGATCCGCACGACGGTGTCCACGTAGATGCCGGGGGTCACGACGGCCTCGGGGTCCAGCCCGCCGCGCTCCACGAGCTCCGCGACCTGCACGATGGAGGTGGCGGCGGCGGCGGCCATGATCGGGCCGAAGTTGCGGGCCGTCTTGCGGTAGACGAGGTTGCCGGCCCGGTCGGCGACGTGCGCCTTGGTCAGCGAGAAGTCGGCCTTGATGGGGTGCTCGAGCACGTAGTGGCGGCCGTCGATCTCGCGGACCTCCTTGCCCTCCGCGAGCAGGGTGCCGTAGCCGGTGGGGGTGAAGAACCCCCCGATGCCGGCGCCGGCGGCGCGGATCCGCTCGGCGAGGTTGCCCTGGGGGACGACCTCGAGCTCGATCTGCCCGGCGCGGTACTTCTCGTCGAAGTGCCAGGAGTCGGACTGGCGCGGGAAGGAGCAGATGATCCTCCGCACGCGGCCGAGCTGGATCAGCCGGGCCAGGCCCACGTCGCCGTTGCCGGCGTTGTTGTTCACGACCGTCAGGTCGGTGGCCCCGTGCTCGATGAGCGCGTCGATCAGCTCGACGGGCTGGCCGGCCACGCCGAAGCCGCCGATCATGACGACGGCGCCGTCGTGGATCGGGGCCACGGCCTGCGCGCAGCTCTCTGCGATGTTCAGCATGCGTTGTGCCTTCCTTCGGTGGTCTTCTCCGCCCGGGTCCCGCGCGGGTCTCAGGCGTTCTGGTTCTCGAGCACGACGGCGAGGCCCTGGCCCACGCCGATGCAGATGGCCGCCACGCCCCAGCGGGCCCCGGAGGCCTGCAGGGACTTCGCGAGCGTGCCGAGGATGCGGGTGCCCGACGCCCCGAGGGGGTGGCCGATGGCGATGGCGCCGCCGTGCCGGTTGACGATCGCGGGGTCGATCCCCCACGCATCGACGCAGGCGAGGGACTGGGCCGCGAAGGCCTCGTTGAGCTCGACGGCGGCGACGTCCTCCCACGTGATCCCGGCGCGGCGCAGCGCCAGGTTCGCGGCCTCGACCGGGGCGAAGCCGAAGAACTGCGGCTCGTTGGCCGCGGCGGCCCGCCCGGCGATGCGGGCGAGGGGCTGCAGGCCGGTCAGCTCGGCGGCCTTCTCGGAGCCCAGCAGCGCCGCGGAGGCGCCGTCGTTGAGGGGCGAGGCGTTGCCGGCGGTGACGGTGCCGCCCTGGTCCGCGGGGCGGAAGACGGTCTTGAGCCCGCCCAGCTTCTCGACCGTCGAGGACGCACGGACGGACTCGTCCCGGGTCAGCTCGGTGCCGGGGACCGGGACGGTGAGGTCGTCGTAGAAGCCCTCGTCCCACGCCTGCTGGGTGAGCTGGTGGGAGCGGAACGCGAACTCGTCCATCCGCTCGCGGGTGATGCCGTGGCGCTCGGCGAGCTGCTCGGTGGCCTCGCCCAGGGACACGGTCCACTCCGGGTTCATCGCCGGGTTCACGAGGCGCCAGCCCAGCGTGGTGGAGGCGAGGGTCAGGTCGCCGGCCGGGTAGGGCTTCTCCGTCTTCGGGAGCACCCAGGGGGCCCGGCTCATGGACTCGACGCCGCCGACGAGCATCAGGTCGGCCTCGCCGGCGTTGATCTGCCGGGACGCGATGATCGCGGCGTCCAGGGACGACCCGCACAGGCGGTTGACGGTGGTGCCGGGGAGCTCGACGGGCAGGCCGGCCAGCAGCGTGCCCATGCGGGCGACGTTGCGGTTCTCCTCGCCGGCGCCGTTGGCGTTGCCGAGGATCACCTCGTCGATCGCGGCGGGGTCCAGCGCGGACGCGCGCCGGACCTGCTCGCCGATCACCAGGGCGGCCAGGTCGTCGGGGCGCACGCCCGCCAGGGCGCCGCCGAAGCGGCCGAAGGGGGTCCGCACGGCGTCGTAGATGTAGGCCTCGGTCATGGTGTTCCTCACTTGCGTCGTTGCACGTCGGTCACGGGGTGCCGGAATGGGGTGGTCGGAGGGCCGGCAGGTCAGGGGGCCGGGGGCGCCGCGGAGTCCTCGGCGTCGAGGGCGTCGAGGACCTGCTTGGCGTGCTTGAAGGCGTTGTTGGCGGAGGGCACGGAGAGGTAGATCGCCGACTGGAGCAGGATCTCCTTGATCTCGTCCCGCTCCAGGCCGTTGCGCAGGGCGGCGCGCACGTGCATCTCGAACTCCTCCCAGTGCCCGGCGGCGATCAGCGCGGTCAGGGTCACGGCGCTGCGCATCCGCCGGTCCAGTCCCGGCCGGGTCCAGATCTCGCCCCACGCGTAGCGGGAGATGAAGTCCTGGAACTCGGCGGTGAAGGCGTCCTTGCCGGCCTCGGCGCGGTCCACGTGGGCGTTGGAGAGCACCTCGCGGCGCACGGCCATGCCGTCCGCGTGGGCCTCCTGCTCGGTGCGCCGGGGGTTGCCGCTCATGCTCGTGCTCCTTCGTGGTGGGGTGGGTGGGCGCCGATGTGCTCCTCCAGCAGGCGTGCCACGTCCTGCGGGGCCTCGGCGGGCACGAGGTGGCCCGCGCCCTCGACGACCACGAGGCGGCCGCCGGTCGCCCCGGCCAGCTCCGCCACGGCGTCGGGCGGCGTGGCGGCGTCCTGCGCGCCGACCACGGCGAGCACGGGGACGTCGACGGCGCCGAGGCGCCCGGTCGCGTCGAAGCCCGCGAGGGCCTCGCAGGCCCGGGCGTAGGAGAACCGGTCCGCGTCTTGGAGGGCGTGCAGCAGCCCGGTGGTCGTGACCGCGTCCCGCTCGATGAAGCCCAGGGCGAACCACCGCTGCGCGGAGCCGACGATCTGGGTGGGGGTGCCGGCGGCGGCCACGAGCCGGGCGCGCTCGGACCACGCGGCGGGCTCCCCCACCCGGGCGGCGGTGCCCACCAGCACGGCCGCCGCCGGCCGGTGCGGCGCGTCGAGCAGCAGCTGGAGGCCGACGCAGCCGCCGAGGGAGGTGCCCGCGTAGTAGAACGGACCTCCGGTTTCGAGGCCGGCGGCCTCCTGGTACCGGTCCACGGCGTCGAGCACGCCCCGGGCCAGCTCGGCGGTGCCGAACGGCTCGTCGGCGGGCGCGGAGCCGCCGTGGCCGGGGAGATCCCAGCCGACCACGCGCAGGTCGGCCTCCAGCAGGTGCGCCGCGGCGGACCACAGCGAGGCGGCGGAGGTGCCGAGCCCCGGGCCCAGCACCAGCAGGGGCGCCCGCGGCGACGGGGCCCGGCGGGTCGAGAACTCGACGAGGGTGAGGACGGGGACGGTCATGCGGATGCTCCTGGGCCGGTCCGGGTGATGGACGGACGGTCGTTCGCGGACCGGCGGTGCTGCGCGAGCACGCGGTCGATCAGCAGGTCGTTGGCCCCGAGGTACCCGTCGGGGTCGAGCAGCCCGGCCACGACGTCCCGGTCCACGGGGGTGCCGTCGGCCAGGGCGGTGCCGGCGGCGAGGCCCACGAGGGCGTCGAGCATGCCCGGTCCGTCGGTCGCGTGCTCGCGCACGACCTCCTGCACGCGCTGCCGCCCCGTGGCGCCGTCGGCGGCGGGCGGCAGCAGGGGCGCGAGCTCCGCGCTGATCCGCTCGGCGAGCACGGCGGGACCCGACGCGTCCAGGTTGGCCCGCATCCGGGCGCTCTGCACGGTGAGCCCGGCCGTGAGCTCGGCCGCGTGCGACGACGCCGCGACGGCGAGCCGGGCGAGCTCCCGCAGTGCCGGCCACTCCGTGTGCCAGGCGCCGTCGGGGCGCTCGTCGACGAACTGGGCGGCGGCGACGTGGAGCTGGGCCACGAGCTGCGGCGCCGTCAGGGCGGTGCGCTTGAGCAGCACGGACAGCACCGGGTTCTGCTTCTGCGGCATCGCCGAGGACACGCCGCGCCCTTCGACGGCCGGTTCCCGCAGCTCGCCGAGCTCGGGGCGGGAGAGCAGCAGGACGTCGTTGGCGATCCGGCCGAGGGCCGCGCAGACCGCCGCGAAGGTCTCGCCGGTGCGCAGCACCGGCCGCCTGGTGGCGTGCCACACGTGCGGCGGCAGGCTCAGGCCGAGCACGTCGGCCCAGCGGCGGGCGAGCTCGAGGGCCTGCTCGGCGGCGTCGGGGGCGCCCGGGAAGAGCGCGAGGCTGCCGGCGAGGGTGCCGGCGGCGCCGCCGCAGGACACCGGGAGCCGGGCGAGCCCGGCGAGGTCCGCCTCGAGGTCCTGCAGCCCGGCCAGCCAGCCGGCGGCCTTGAGCCCGAAGGTGGTCGGCAGCGCGTGCTGGGTCAGGGTGCGGGCGGCCTGGACGGTGCCGCGGTGGGCGTCCGCCAGCCGGGCCAGGGCGTCGGCCGTCTCGGACAGTCGCTCAGCGAGGGGGACGGCGGCGCGCCGGGCCAGCAGCATCATGGCGGTGTCCATGACGTCCTGGCTGGTCAGGCCGCGGTGCACGAAGCGCACGGCGCCGGGGTCGAGCTGCCCCAGCCGGCGCCGGTAGTCGGCGAGGAGCGGGATGACGGGGTTGCCGCCGCCCTCGGCGCGCCGGGCGATGTCCCCGGCGTCGTAGTCGGCGGCGCGGGCGGCCGCACGCGCGGACGCCGCGGCGGCGCGCGGGGCGAGCCCGGCGTCCGCCTGCGCGGCGACCCAGGCGGCCTCGACGTCGAGCAGCGCCTGGAGCACCGCGGTGTCGTCCGTGTGCGCGTCACCCCGGTGGGCTCCGGGGCGGAGCAGCCCGGCGTCGGTCATGCGCGTCCTCCTTCGGTGGTCGTCGGGTCGTCCGTGGCGGGGTGGTGCCGTGCGGGGGCCCCCGGGCGGCCGGGGCCCGCGCACGGAACGGTCACGCCTGGAGGTTCGGGTAGGTGAGGAAGACGGTCTCGCCCTCGCCCTGGAGCCGGAGGTCGAAGCGCAGGGAGCCGTCGGCCTCCCGCTCGGCGACCAGGGTGCGGCGGCGGTCCTCGGGCAGGGAGCGCAGCAGCGGGTCGTTCGCGAGGGCCTCGGTGTCCTCCGGCAGGTAGATGCGGGTGAACAGCCGGTTCGTCACGCCCCGGGCGAAGACGGTCAGCGTGATGAACGGCGCCTTGCCGGGCTCGGTCGGCCCCGGGTCAACGGTGGTGAAGGTGTAGTGGCCCTCGTTGTCGACGGACGCGCGGCCGAAGCCGGTGAAGGTGTAGCCGTCGCGCACGAGCGAGCCGGTCGCGGTGGGGACGTCGCCGTTGCCGTCGGCCTGCCAGATCTCGAGCATGGCGTCCGGCACGAGGTCGCCGTGGCCGTCGGTCACCGTGCCGTGCAGGCGCACCGCCTGCGGGTGCCCGAGCGGGACGAGCAGCTCGCCCTTGTCGTAGGGCAGCGCGTAGCCGAAGAACGGCCCGATGGTCTGGCCGGGGGTGGCCGGGAGTGCGGGGGTCGCGGGGGTCTCAGACATTGGAGTCGCCTTCCGTCCAGGTGCGGTTCGAGCCGCTGAGCACGATGTCCCAGGTGTAGCCGAGCAGCCACTCGTGCTCGGACGCCTCGTGGTCGTAGTCGGCCACGAGCCGGCGGCGGGCCTCGGGGTCCACGATCGACTGGAAGATCGGGTCCAGCGCGAACAGCGGGTCCGAGGGGAAGTACATCTGGGTGATCATCCGCTGGGTGAAGTCCGTGCCGAACAGGGAGAAGTGCACGTGCGCGGGCCGCCAGGCGTTGTGGTGGTTCTTCCAGGGGTACGGCCCGGGCTTGATGGTGACGAACTCGTAGGATCCGTCGTCGCCGGTCAGGCAGCGCCCCACGCCGGTGAAGTTCGGGTCGATGGGAGCCGGGTGCTGGTCCCGCTTGTGGATGTACCGCCCGGCCGCGTTGGCCTGCCAGATCTCCACGAGCTGGCGGCGCACGGGCCGGCCGTCGCCGTCGAGGACCCGGCCGCGGATCTTGATCCGCTCGCCGATGGGCTCCCCGCCCGACTGGATGGTCAGGTCCGACTCGAGCCGGTGCACGTCCCGCTCGCCGAAGGCGGGCGCGTGCAGCTCGATGGTCTCCGGGTCCGCGTGGTGCAGGTCCTTGGTGGGGTGCCGCAGGATCGAGCTGCGGTAGGGCGCGTAGTCCAGCCGCGGCTGCGTCTCGGTGCGGCCGGACGCGCTGTAGTCGGCGCTGATGCCGGCCATCTCGCGGTCGAGGTCGGCCTGCGTGTCCGCCGCGTCGTCGGGGCCCTTCGGGGTGAGGTGCACGAAGGACTCCTCCGGCCCCTGGTCCTGGTCGGTCATGGTTCAGCTCCTTTGTTGCGAGGTGGCTGCCGCACCGGCGGGCGTGGTGCCCGCGGCGAACTCTCCGAGGCTAGCGCATTCGGTGCAGCATTCGCACATGTGTTCACTGTGCGAACTTATTGTGGGGTCACAGTGGGGAGGTCCGGCGGGGCCGGGGGTCAGCGGTCGTCGGGCCAGCCGGTGTAGGACTCCGCGAAGTAGGCGGCGCCGCGCTCGGAGCCGGTGATCGCCTTGAACTCGCCGCGCCGGCGCTTCTGGTTGAAGGGGTTCTCCCCCGGCTGGGTGTGCATGAGGTGGGTGGCCCAGTAGGAGAAGTTCTGCGCCTTCCACACCCGCTCCAGCGCCGTGGCCGAGTACCCGGCCAGCCCGGTGCCGTCGCCCGTGCGGAAGAACTCGACGATCGCCGGGGCGAGCACGCGGACGTCGCAGAACGCGAGGTTCAGGCCCTTGGCGCCGGTCGGGGGGACGGTGTGGCCGGCGTCGCCGACGAGGAACAGGTTGCCGTGGCGCAGGGGCTCGCAGACGTAGGAGCGGAACTTCAGCACGGTCTTGTCGAAGATGGGGCCCTCCTGGAGCCGGAGCCCGTCGGGGCCCTCGACCCGGCGCTGGAGCTCGGCCCAGATCCGCTCGTCGCCCCAGTCGTCGACGTCCTCCTCCGGGTCGCACTGGAAGTACATCCGCTGGACGGTCCCGCTGCGCTGGGAGATGAGGGCGAAGCCGTGCTCGGAGTTCGAGTAGATGAGCTCCGGGGCGCTCGGCGGGGCCTCGGCGAGGATGCCGAACCAGGCGAAGGGGTACTCGATGAAGTTGTCGGTGCGCTCCTGCTCCGGGATGGCGCGGCGGCAGATGCTCTGCGAGCCGTCGGCGCCCACGAGGATCTCGCAGCGGACCTCGAAGTCCTCGCCCGCGGCGTCGGTGAAGCGGATGCCCGGCCGGTCGGTGGTCAGGTCGACCACCTCGGTTTCCGTGACGGACCAGCGGACGTCGCCGCCGTCGCGCTCCCGGGCGTCGGCCAGGTCCAGGAACACCTCGTTCTGCGGGTAGAGCCACACGGACTCGCCGACGAGCTCCTTGAAGTCGATCCGGTGGCTCTCCCCCTCGAAGCGCAGCACGGTGCCCTCGTGCTCGTGGCCCTCCGTGAGCACCCGCCCGTCGACGCCGGAGTCGGTCAGCATCCGCACCGTGGGCGCCTCGAGGATGCCCGCCCGGTGGGTGGCGTGGATGGTGTCTTTGTCGCGCTTCTCGACCACGATGCTGTCGATGCCGGCGCGGCCGAGCAGGTGGGCCAGCATCAGCCCGGCGGGGCCGCCGCCCACGATGCCGACCTGCGTGCTGAGAACGGTGCGCTGTGCGCTCATGAGTGCTCCTGGTGATACGACGGGAATCGTGTCCAGTGTCTCAGCGGCCTGTGGGCGGCACCACAGTTGTCCCGTTGAACGGGATGCTGGAGGCGACGGGCGCGGTGTGCCCGGGAGCCGGTGCCGCGGCCCGTCTCAGCGGGGGGCGTCCCGCAGGGTCCGGCGGATGCCGTGCGCCGCGGTGTGCAGCGCCTGGACGATCGCCCCGGCCCGCGCGGCCGGGTCGCCCGCCGGGGTGATGACGCCCAGGCCCGCCACCACCTGGTCGCCGCGCCCCCGCACGGGGACGGCGATCCCCGCCGTGCCGGCCTCGAGATAGCCGGTCTGCAGGGCGTGGCCCGCGCCGCGGATCCGCTCGAGCTCCGCGGCCAGCACCGCGGGCTCGGTCGGCGAGAGCTCGGTGAACGCGGTGAGGGGCCCCTGCAGGTACTCCTCCTGGTAGTCCTGGGGGGCGTGCGCCAGCAGCACGAGGCCCGTGGCCGACAGGTGCAGGGGCAGCCGGCCGGCCACCTCCGACCGGACGGGCACCGCCCGGGGGTGGGAGAGCCGCTCCACGAGCAGCACCTCGCGGCCCTCCACGATGCCGAGCTGCACGTGCTGGCGCAGCACCGCGTGGATGTCGCCCATGAAGGGGCGGGCGGCGCGCGCCAGGCCGAGCTCGCGCGAGGAGCGGTTGACCAGCTCCCACAGCCGGGTGCCGACCACGTAGTGCCCGCCCTCCACCCGCTCGAGCCAGCCCTGGCGGGCCATGTCCCGGGCGAGCCGGTGCGCGGTGGCGGTGGGCAGCCCGGTGAGGGCCGCGATCCGGCCCCCGGTCAGCCGCGAGTCCTCCGCCGTGAACGCCGCGAGGATCCGGTCCGCCCGCTCGAGCACGGACTCCCCGGTGGGTGAGTTCGCCATGGTGACTCCTGGGGCTCCTTCCTGGTCCGCGGCCCGGCCCCGTGACCGGCCGCGGGACGGGGGCAGCCCCGCCCCGGAAGACGCTACTTCCGGAACGGGGCTGCCGTGGTGACCACGAGGGTGATCACGTCCTGCGCGGGACGCCGACCTCAGTTGGAGCCGAAGTCGTAGTCCTCCAGCGGGATCGCCTGGAACTCGGCGGGCGAGGAGTTCTCCTCCGCGTAGCTGAAGTCCGAGAACGAGCCCGGCTCCGTGAACAGCGAGGCCTTCGCCTCGTCCGTCGGCTCCACGTCGATGTTGTTGTACCGCGCGAGCCCGGTGCCGGCCGGGATCAGCTTGCCGATGATCACGTTCTCCTTGAGGCCCACCAGCGGGTCGGACTTGCCCTCCATGGCCGCCTGCGTGAGCACGCGGGTGGTCTCCTGGAAGGACGCGGCCGACAGCCACGAGTCGGTGGCCAGCGAGGCCTTGGTGATCCCCATCAGCTCCGGGCGGCCGGCGGCCGGCCGGCTGCTCTCGGCCACGGCCTTGCGGTTGGCCTCCAGGAAGCGCACGTTCTCGACGAGCTCGCCCGGCAGCAGGTCCGTCTCGCCCGACTCGATGATCGTCACGCGGCGCAGCATCTGCCGCACGATGACCTCGACGTGCTTGTCGTGGATGCCCACGCCCTGGGAGCGGTACACGCGCTGCACCTCGTCCACGAGGTGCTTCTGCGCCTGCCGCGGACCGCGGATGCGCAGCACCTCCTTGGGGTCGACGGCGCCCGAGACCAGCTGCTGGCCGACCTCGACGTGGTCGCCCTCGGTCACGAGCAGCTTGGCGCGGCGCAGCACCGGGTACCCGATCGCCTCGTCCCCGTTGTCCGGGGTCACGACGAGCTTCAGGGCCTTCTCGGTGTCCTCGATGCTGACCCGCCCGGCGACCTCCGAGATCGGCGCGACGCCCTTGGGCGTACGGGCCTCGAAGAGCTCCTGGATACGGGGCAGACCCTGGGTGATGTCGCCGTCCGAGGACGCCACACCACCGGTGTGGAAGGTGCGCATCGTGAGCTGCGTGCCCGGCTCGCCGATGGACTGCGCGGCGATGATGCCGACGGCCTCGCCGATGTCCACCAGCTGGTTGGACGCCAGCGAGCGGCCGTAGCAGGCCGCGCAGACGCCCACCGCGGACTCGCAGGTCAGCACGGAGCGCACGCGCACCGTGTCGGCCCCGCCCGCGAAGAGGGCGCTGATGAGCCCGTCGGAGAGGTCCGTGCCGGCCTCGGCCAGGATCTCGCCGTTGGCGTCCACGACGTCCACCGCGAGCACCCGGCCGTGCACCGTGTTCTCGATGTCCTCGTGCAGCACGCGGGACCCGCTCTCCTGCACGTCGGCGAGCGGCAGGTTCAGGCCGCGCTCCGTCATGCAGTCCGCCTCCCGCACGATGACGTCCTGGGAGACGTCGACGAGACGACGGGTCAGGTAGCCCGAGTTCGCCGTGCGCAGCGCGGTGTCGGCCAGGCCCTTGCGGGCACCGTGGGTAGCGATGAAGTACTCCAGCACCGACAGGCCCTCGCGGTACGAGGACTTGATCGGGCGGGGCATGATCTCGCCCTTGGGGTTGGACACGAGCCCGCGGATGCCGGCGATCTGGCGGACCTGCATCCAGTTGCCTCGGGCGCCGGAGGACACCATGCGGTTGATGGTGTTCAGCGGCGACAGGTTCGCCTGCATGGCCTGGGCGACCTCGTCCGTGGCCTTGGTCCAGATGTCGATGAGCTCCGAGCGGCGCTCGTCGTCGTCGATCAGACCACGGTCGTACTGGCCCTGGATCTTCGCGGCCTGCGCCTCGTAGCCCTCCATGATGGCGGGCTTCTCCGGCGGGGTCGCGATGTCCGAGATCGCCACGGTCACGCCCGAGCGGGCCGCCCAGTGGAACCCGGCGTCCTTGAGCTCGTCCAGCGTGTGCGCCACGGTGACCATCGGGTACCGCTCCGCGAGATCGTTGACCAGCGCGGACAGGTGCTTCTTGTCCGCGACGGCCTCGTCCCAGGGGTAGTCCTCGGGCAGCGTCTCGTTGAACAGCACGCGGCCCAGCGTGGTCTGCACCAGCACCGGCTGACCCGGCTCCCAGCCCTCGGGGGCCTCCCAGCCCTCGAACGGCACGAAGTCGTCCAGCTCGATCCGGCACAGCGCGTTGAGGTGCAGCCGGCCTGCGTCGTGGGCCATGATCGCCTCGGCCACGGAGGAGAACGAGCGGCCCTCCCCCTCCTCGCCCTCGCGGACGGTGGTGAGGTGGTACAGCCCGATGATCATGTCCTGCGAGGGCAGGGCGATCGGCTTGCCGTCCGAGGGCTTCAGGATGTTGTTCGAGGACAGCATCAGGATGCGCGCCTCGGCCTGGGCCTCCGGGGACAGGGGCAGGTGCACGGCCATCTGGTCGCCGTCGAAGTCGGCGTTGAACGCGCCGCACACGAGCGGGTGGAGCTGGATGGCCTTGCCCTCGACGAGCTGCGGCTCGAACGCCTGGATGCCCAGACGGTGCAGGGTGGGGGCACGGTTGAGCAGCACGGGGTGCTCGGTGATGACCTCCTCGAGCACGTCCCACACCTGGGGGCGGTAGCGCTCGACCATGCGCTTGGCCGACTTGATGTTCTGCGCGTGGTTGAGGTCCACCAGCCGCTTCATCACGAACGGCTTGAACAGCTCCAGCGCCATCTGCTTCGGCAGACCGCACTGGTGCAGCTTCAGCTGCGGGCCGACCACGATGACCGAGCGGCCGGAGTAGTCGACGCGCTTGCCGAGCAGGTTCTGCCGGAACCGGCCCTGCTTGCCCTTGAGCATGTCGGACAGCGACTTCAGCGCGCGGTTGCCCGGCCCGGTGACCGGGCGGCCGCGGCGGCCGTTGTCGAACAGCGAGTCCACGGCCTCCTGCAGCATCCGCTTCTCGTTGTTGACGATGATCTCCGGGGCGCCCAGGTCCAGCAGGCGCTTGAGCCGGTTGTTGCGGTTGATCACGCGCCGGTAGAGGTCGTTGAGGTCCGACGTGGCGAAGCGGCCGCCGTCGAGCTGGACCATCGGGCGCAGCTCCGGCGGGATCACCGGGACGGCGTCCAGGACCATGCCCAGCGGCGAGTTGTCCGTGGTCAGGAACGCGTTGACGACCTTGAGCCGCTTCAGGGCGCGGGTCTTGCGCTGACCCTTGCCGGTGGCGATGGTCTCCCGCAGGGACTCGGCCTCCGCCTCGAGATCGAAGGTCTCGAGGCGCTTCTTGATCGCCTCGGCCCCCATCGAGCCCTCGAAGTACATGCCGTAGCGGTCCACCATGACGCGGTAGAGCGCCTCGTCTCCCTCGAGGTCGTTGACCTTGAGGTTCTTGAAGCGGTCCCAGACCTGCTCGAGGCGGTCGATCTCCAGGTTGGCGCGCTTGCGCACGTTGGCCATCTGGCGGTCGGCGGAGTCGCGGAGCTTGCGCTTCTCCGCGGCCTTGCCGCCCTCCTCCTCGACCCGGCCGAGCTCGGTCTCGAGGTCGCGGGCGATCGCGGCGATGTCGGAGTCGCGGGTGGACTCCATCTGCGCCTTCTCCCGGTCCACGGCGGCCTGCAGGTTCGGCAGGTCGTCGTGGCGGGCGTCCTCGTCCACCGACGTGATCATGTACGCCGCGAAGTAGATGACCTTCTCCAGGTCCTTCGGGGCGAGGTCCAGCAGGTAGCCGAGCCGCGAGGGCACGCCCTTGAAGTACCAGATGTGGGTCACGGGAGCGGCGAGCTCGATGTGGCCCATGCGCTCACGGCGCACCTTGGCCCGGGTGACCTCCACGCCGCAGCGCTCGCAGATGATGCCCTTGTAGCGCACGCGCTTGTACTTGCCGCAGTAGCACTCCCAGTCCCGGGTGGGACCGAAGATCTTCTCGCAGAACAGGCCGTCCTTCTCGGGCTTGAGCGTGCGGTAGTTGATGGTCTCCGGCTTCTTGACCTCGCCGTAGGACCAGGTCCGGATGTCCTCCGCGGTCGCAAGACCGATCCGCATGAGGCCTAGTGAAGATTCGTTGGACATGAGGGTCCTTTATCTCTTTCTCTGGAAAAGTTGACGTCTCGTCGGGGTGGACCGAGCGGGATCAGACCTCTTCGACCGAGCTGGGCTCGGAGTGCGAGAGATCGATGCCCAGTTCCTCGGCCGCCCGGAAGACCTCGTCATCCGAATCGCGCATCTCGATGGTGTTGCCGTCCGCCGAGAGCACCTCGACGTTCAGGCACAGCGACTGCATCTCCTTGATGAGGACCTTGAAGGACTCGGGGACACCCGGCTCGGGGATGTTCTCGCCCTTCACGATGGCCTCGTAGACCTTCACGCGCCCGTGCACGTCGTCGGACTTGACCGTCAGCAGCTCCTGCAGCGTGTAGGCGGCGCCGTACGCCTCGAGCGCCCAGACCTCCATCTCGCCGAAGCGCTGGCCGCCGAACTGCGCCTTACCGCCCAGCGGCTGCTGGGTGATCATGGAGTACGGGCCGGTGGAGCGCGCGTGGATCTTGTCGTCCACCAGGTGGTGCAGCTTCAGGATGTACTGGTAGCCCACCGACACCGGGTCCGGGAACGGCTCACCGGAGCGGCCGTCGAACAGCCGGGCCTTGCCGGACCGGTCGATCAGCCGCACGCCGTCGCGCGTCGGGTTGGTGTGGTCGAGGAGGTCGAAGATCTCCTCCTCGCGCGCGCCGTCGAACACCGGGGTGGCCACGTTCGTGGGGCCGGACTGCTTCGGGAAGTTCGGCAGCCGGTCGAGCCACTCGGGGTCGCCCTCGATGTTCCAGCCCTGCTTCGCGAGCCAGCCGGTGTGCACCTCGAGGACCTGCCCCAGGTTCATGCGGCCGGGCACGCCCAGCGGGTTGAGGATGATGTCCACGGGGGTCCCGTCCTCGAGGAACGGCATGTCCTCCAGGGGCAGGATCTTCGAGATGACGCCCTTGTTGCCGTGGCGGCCGGCGAGCTTGTCGCCGTCCGTGATCTTGCGCTTCTGCGCCACGTACACCCGGACCACCTGGTTGACGCCCGCGGGCAGGTCGTCGTCCTCGTCGTCGCGGTCGAAGACGCGCACGCCGATGACGGTGCCGGACTCGCCGTGGGGCACCTTCAGGGACGTGTCGCGCACCTCGCGGGACTTCTCGCCGAAGATCGCCCGCAGCAGGCGCTCCTCCGGGGTCAGCTCGGTCTCGCCCTTCGGGGTGACCTTGCCCACGAGGATGTCGCCGGCCTGGACCTCCGCGCCGATGTGGATGATGCCGCGCTCGTCGAGGGCGGACAGCACCTCCTCGGACACGTTCGGGATGTCCCGGGTGATCTCCTCGGCGCCCAGCTTCGTGTCGCGGGCGTCGATCTCGTGCTCCTCGATGTGGATCGAGGTGAGCACGTCCTCCGAGACCATGCGCTGGGACAGGATGATCGCGTCCTCGTAGTTGAGGCCCTCCCAGGACATGTAGGCGACCAGCAGGTTCTTGCCCAGGGCAAGCTCTCCCTGGTCCGTGGAGGGGCCGTCGGCGATGACCGAGCGCTCCTCGACGCGATCGCCCTCGGAGACGATGACGCGCTGGTTGTAGGTGTTGCCCGGGTTGGAGCGCGTGAACTTGTTGATCGGGTAGACCGTGGTCGTCCCGTCGTCGTTGAGCACGCGCACGAGGTTCGCCGAGACCTCCTCGACCACGCCGGCCTTGCGGGCCAGCACGGAGTCCCCGGCGTCCAGGGCCGCGTAGCGCTCCATGCCGGTGCCCACGAGCGGGGCCTCGGACTCGAGCAGCGGCACGGCCTGGCGCTGCATGTTGGCGCCCATGAGCGCGCGGTTGGCGTCGTCGTGCTCCAGGTACGGGATGAGCGCGGTCGCCACGGACACCATCTGGCGCGGGGAGACGTCCATGAACTGCACGGCGGTCGGGTCGACCAGCACGGCCTCGCCCGAGCCGTCGGCGGCGCGCGCGAGGACGGCGTCCTCGGCGAACCGGTTGTCCGGGCCCAGCGGGGCGTTGGCCTGGGCGATCGTCACGCCGCGCTCGTCGTCGGCGGTGAGGTACTCGACCTCGTCGGTGACGAGGCCGCCGACGACCTTGCGGTACGGGGTCTCGATGAAGCCGAACGGGTTGATCCGCCCGTAGGTCGCCAGCGAGCCGATGAGGCCGATGTTGGAGCCCTCGGGGGTCTCGATCGGGCACATGCGGCCGTAGTGCGACGGGTGGACGTCACGGACCTCCATGCCGGCGCGGTCGCGGGAGAGACCGCCCGGGCCGAGCGCGGACAGGCGGCGCTTGTGGGTCAGGCCCGCGAGCGGGTTGTTCTGGTCCATGAACTGCGACAGCTGCGAGGTGCCGAAGAACTCCTTGATCGCCGCCACGACGGGACGGATGTTGATCAGGGTCTGCGGGGTGATCGCCTCGACGTCCTGGGTGGTCATGCGCTCGCGCACCACGCGCTCCATGCGGGACAGGCCCGTGCGGATCTGGTTCTCGATCAGCTCGCCCACGGCGCGGATGCGGCGGTTGCCGAAGTGGTCGATGTCGTCGACGTCCACGACGACCTCGCGGGGCTCGCCGTCGCGCACGCCCTTCATGGTGCCGCCGCCGGCGTGCAGGGTGACGAGGTAGCGGATCATCGCGACGATGTCGTCGACCGACAGCACGGAGGCGTCCTCGTCCTCGAACGCCTTGTCGAGGCCCAGCTTCCGGTTGATCTTGTACCGGCCGACCTTCGCGAGGTCGTAGCGCTTGGAGTTGAAGTACATGTTGTCGAGCAGCGCCTGCGCGGCGTCGACCGTGGGCGGCTCCCCCGGGCGCAGCTTGCGGTAGATGTCCAGCAGCGCGTCCTCGCGGGACTCGACGGTGTCCTTCTCGAGGGTCGCCCGGATGGAGTCGAACTCCCCGAACTCCTCGAGGATGCGGGACTCGCTCCAGCCGAGGGCCTTGAGCAGCACGGTGACCGACTGCTTGCGCTTGCGGTCGAGGCGCACGCCCACCTGGTCGCGCTTGTCGATCTCGAGCTCGAACCACGCGCCGCGCGAGGGGATGATCTTCGCGGAGTAGATGTCCTTGTCCGAGGTGCGGTCCTGGCCGCGCTCGAAGTAGGCGCCCGGCGAGCGGACGAGCTGGGACACGACGACACGCTCGGTGCCGTTGATGACGAAGGTGCCCTTCTCGGTCATCAGCGGGAAGTCGCCCATGAACACGGTCTGCTGCTTGATCTCGCCCGTGTTGTTGTTCATGAACTCGGCCTTGACGTACAGGGGCGCCGAGTACGTGGCGTCCCGGTCCTTGCACTCGTCCATGGTGTACTTCGGGTCGTAGAACTCCGGCTCCGAGAAGGACAGGGACATGGTGCCCTGGAAGTCCTCGATCGGGGAGATCTCCTCGAAGATGTCGGACAGCCCGGAGGTGCGGGCGATGCCCTGCTCCCCGGTCTCGATGGCCTGCTGGACCCGGGCCTGCCACCGCTCGTTGCCCACGAGACGGTCGAAGCTGTCCGTCTGGAGGGCCAGCAGGTTCGGCACGTCCAGCGGTTCATGGATCTTGGCGAAGGAGATGCGGCGCGGGATGTTCCCGTCGGCCGGTCGGTTAGCGGTTACGTTCGAATCGGTGCTCGAGGCGACCAAGATGGATTCCTTCCACAGACCTGCAGTTGAATCGCGCAGTTCCCGAATCGGGGATACGGGTGGGCGAGGGCCAGCGGACTCGAGATGCTGGTTCGCTCCCCGGGGGCGCCCACCGCTATATGAAGGCACGCAGAATGAGGGACAACGCAAAGATCCAGCATAGACGCGAAGTGCGGCTCTGTCCACACGACCGGTGGACGCGGGCGTCCACCGGTCGTAGGATGGGAAATTTCGTGCTCCGGGTCTCACCGGCACCGGGGGCGCCGGGCCCGCGGGTCAGCCCGCGGCCGCGAACGCCTCGACCGGCGGGCAGCTGCAGACCAGGTTGCGGTCCCCGGCGGCGTTCTCCACCCGGCCCACGGGCGGCCAGAACTTGGCGCGGCGCAGCTCGGGCAGCGGGTAGGCGGCCCGGGACCGGGGGTAGGCACGGTCCCACTCGTCGGCCGTGAGCACCTCCGCGGTGTGCGGCGCGCGGCGCAGGACCGAGTCCTCGAGTGCGACCTCGCCGTCGGCCACGGCGGTCATCTCCGCGTGGATCGCGCGCATCGCGGCCACGAACCGGTCGAGCTCCGCGAGGTTCTCGGACTCCGTGGGCTCCACCATGAGCGTGCCCGCCACCGGGAACGCGAGGGTGGGGGCGTGGAAGCCGTAGTCGACGAGCCGCTTGCAGACGTCCTCCGCGGTCACCCCGGAGGCCTTCGTGAGCGCGCGCAGGTCGAGGATGCACTCGTGGGCCACGAACCCGCCCGGGCCGGTGTAGAGGGTCGGGAAGACGTCGGCCAGCCGGGCGGAGACGTAGTTCGCGCTGAGGATCGCGGTGCGCGACGACGCGGTGAGCCCCTCCGCGCCGGTCATGGCGATGTACATCCAGGAGATCGGCAGCACCCCGGCCGACCCGTGGCGGGCCTGGGACACGGGGAAGGAGTCCTCCCCGCCGTCCGGGGCCGCGGGGTCCCCGGGCAGGAACGGCACGAGGTGCTCCGCCACGGCCACGGGCCCCACGCCGGGCCCCCCGCCGCCGTGCGGGATGCAGAAGGTCTTGTGCAGGTTCAGGTGGGAGACGTCCCCGCCGAAGCGGCCCGGCCGGGCGAGGCCCATGAGCGCGTTGAGGTTGGCGCCGTCCACGTAGACCTGGCCCCCCGCCGCGTGCACGGCCTCGCACACGGCCGTGATCTGCTCCTCGAACACGCCGTGCGTGGAGGGGTAGGTGACCATGATGCCCGCCAGCTCCTCCCCCACGCTCCCGATCTTCGCGGCGAGGTCGTCCAGGTCCACGGAGCCGTCCCCGGCGGTGGCCACGACCACCACCTTGAGGTCCGCGAGCACCGCGGAGGCGGCGTTGGTGCCGTGGGCCGAGGACGGGATGAGGACGGTGGTGCGCTGCCGGTCGCCCCGGGAGAGGTGGTAGCGGCGGATCGCGAGGAGCCCGGCGAGCTCGCCCTGGGAGCCGGCGTTGGGCTGGACGGAGACCGCGGCGTAGCCGGTGATCTCCGTGAGCCAGGACTCGAGCTGGGCGATGAGCTCGCGCCAGCCGAGGGTCTGGTCCTCGGGGGCGAGCGGGTGGATCGAGGCGAACTCGGGCCAGCTGATGGGCTCCATCTCCGCGGCGGCGTTGAGCTTCATGGTGCAGGAGCCGAGCGGGATCATGGTCCGGTCGAGGGCCAGGTCCTTGTCCGCGAGGGAGCGCAGCCAGCGCATCATCGCGGTCTCGGAGCGGTGCAGCGTGAACACGGGGTGGGTCAGGTAGGAGTCGGTGCGCAGCAGCTCGGCGGGCAGGTCCCACGCCCCGCCCGCGTCGTCCGTAGCCGCGGCGCCGAAGGCCGCGAGCACGGCGTCGACGTCGCGCTCGTCGTGGGGCTCCCCCACCGACACGGAGACGTGGTCCGCGCCGGCCCGGCGGACGTTGATCCCACGCTCCGCGGCGGCGGCCACGACGGCGTCGGCGCGGCCGGGGACCTCGGCGAGCACGGTGTCGAAGAACCGGTCGTGGACCACGCGCACGCCCGCCGCGGCGAGCCCGGCGGCCAGGCGGGCGGCCAGCCCGTGCACGCGCTCGGCGATGGCGCGGAGCCCGTCCGCGCCGTGGTAGGCGGCGTAGGCGCCGGCCACGACGGCCAGCAGCGCCTGGGCGGTGCAGATGTTCGAGGTGGCCTTCTCGCGGCGGATGTGCTGCTCGCGGGTCTGCAGGGCCAGCCGGTAGGCGGGCCGGCCGGAGGAATCGGTGGAGACGCCCACCAGGCGACCGGGCAGGTTCCGCTCGAGGCCCTTGCGGCAGGCGAGGAACGCGGCGTGGGGCCCGCCGAAGAACAGGGGCACCCCGAAGCGCTGGGCCGAGCCCACGGCGATGTCCGCGCCCTGCTCCCCCGGGGAGCGCAGCAGGGTCAGGGCCAGCAGGTCGGTGGCCACGGCCACGAGCGCCCCCCGCGCGTGCGCCTCCTCGGCGCGCTCGGCGAGGGGGACGACCTCGCCGTCGACGCCCACCTGGGTCAGGACCACCCCGAAGAGCTCGCCCTCGGGCAGCCCCTCGGCGAGGTCGGCGACGACCAGCTCGATGCCCACGGCCCGGCAGCGCCCGCGCAGCACGGCGAGGGTCTGCGGGAGCGTCCGGGCGTCGACGACGACGCGCCGGCTCGTGGCCTTCCGGTTGGCCCGGCGCATCATGAGCACGGCCTCGGCCACCGCGGTGGCCTCGTCCAGGAGGGAGGCGTTCGCCAGGTCCAGGCCGGTGAGGTCCATGACGGCGTTCTGGAACGTGAGCAGGGCCTCGAGGCGGCCCTGCGAGATCTCGGGCTGGTAGGGGGTGTAGGAGGTGTACCAGGCGGGGTTCTCGAGGATGTTGCGGCGCAGCGCGGGCGGGGTGACGGTGTCCGCGTAGCCCTGCCCGATCATCTGGGTCATCACCCGGTTCTTCGCCGCGACCCGGCGCAGCGCCGCGAGGGCCTCGTGCTCGGACATCGGGGCGGGCAGGCCCAGCGGCTCGGAGGAGGCGATGGTCGCGGGGACGGCGCGGGCGACGAGCTCGTCGAGGTCGGCCGCGCCGACGGTCTCGAGCATGATCGCGGTCTCGGCGGCGTCCGGGCCGAGGTGGCGTGGCAGGAAGGACAAGGTGAGCTCCTCGTGGTCCGAGGCCCGGTGGGGCCCGTCCGCCCTCCCCCGCCCGGACTCTCCCGCTGCGCGTGGGCGGCCGATGTGGTCGTGCCCCCAGTCTCCCACAGACCGTCCGGGCCCGGCACGGCACGAGGCCCCGGACGCCGTGCGTCCGGGGCCTCGCAGGAGCGTCCGTGAAGGGACGCGTCCGGGGTCCTACTTGAGGGTGACGGTGGCGCCGGCGCCCTCGAGGGCCTCCTTGGCCTTGTCCGCGGCCTCCTTGGTGGCGCCCTCGAGGACGGCCTTGGGGGCCGAGTCCACGAGGTCCTTGGCCTCCTTGAGGCCGAGGGAGGTCAGCGCGCGGACCTCCTTGATGACCTGGATCTTCTTCTCGCCGGCGGCCTCGAGGACGACGTCGAACTCGGTCTGCTCCTCGGCCTCCTCGGCGGCGGCGGCCGGAGCGGCGGCACCGGCGACGGCCACGGGGGCGGCGGCGGTGACGTCGAAGGTCTCCTCGAAGGCCTTCACGAACTCGGAGAGCTCGATGAGGGAGAGCTCCTTGAACGCGTCGATCAGTTCAGCGGTGGTGAGCTTGGCCATGGTTGTGGCTCCTTTTCGATGGTGTGCCCCGGCCGGGTTCGTCGGCGCGGGACGGTCTGGTTCCGTGGTGAGAATGTGCCTCGCGGCGGGGATGCTGGTCAGGCGTCCTGCTCCTCGACCTTGGCGCGCAGCGCCTCGGCCGTGCGGACGGTCTTCGACAGCGGTGCCTGGAACAGCGCCGCGGCCTGGGACAGGGACGCCTGCGCGGCACCGGCCACCTTGGCCAGCAGCACCTCGCGGGACTCGAGGTCCGCGAGCTGCTTGATCTCCGCGTCGCTCAGGGCCTTGCCCTCGAGGTAACCGCCCTTGACGACGAGCTGCGGGTTCGCCTTGGCGAAGTCACGCAGGCTCTTGGCGGCCTCGACGGGGTCCCCCGAGATGAAGGCGATCGCGCTCGGGCCGGCGAGCTGGCCGTCGAACGCGTCGATCCCCAGCTCCTTGGCCGCGATCGCGGTCAGCGTGTTCTTCACCACGGCGTATTCGGCGTTCTCACCGAGCGAGCGGCGCAGCTCCTTGAGCTGGGCCACGGTGAGGCCGCGGTACTCAGTCAGGACAGCGGCGTCCGAGTTGGAGAACAGTTCCTTCAACTCGGCGACCGCGGCTGCCTTTTCCGGGTTCGCCATGGTACTCCTTCCGGTCTTCGATGCCGGTCGCTGCCGCAAGGGCCCGGGCACAGAAAAAGCCCCGCGCAGATGCCCGGGGCTCGGCGTCGCACCCCGTGCAGGACGGGACGTGCTCGCTGTGCTGGTTCACCTGCGCTGGCGGTTCCTGGCGGAACTCTTACGGCTGTCCTCCCGCTTCGCGCACTCCGAAACGGGGCGCACGGGGCAAGGGGACCACGACCGGCGGTCTTTGGTGTCTCCCAGGCTACCGGAGGCCCCCGCCGCGGCCAAATCGGCTCCGGGGCGGCCCCGGACCCGGCTCAGGCGGAGGGGAAGTCGCGGGCCCACACGCCGCTGCGCCCGGCCACGCGGAAGCCCAGCCGGGCGTTGACCCGGCTCATCCGGTCGTCGCCGCTGTGGCTCCAGGAGTAGACGGTGCGCACGCTCGGGGCCAGCCGCTCGAGCTGCTGCAGGTTGGCCAGCTTCAGCCGGGTGGCGAGCCACCGGCGGCGGTGCTCGCGCAGGACCACGGTCTCGTCCTGCATCCCGATCGGCGGCTCCTCCCCCGCCAGGACGATCTCGGTCATCCCGACGAGGCGTCCGGTGGGCTCGTGCTCGGCGACGGCCACGAGCGAGAGGTTGCCCGCCTCGGCGCGCAGCTGCTCGGTGCGCCGCACGCGCTCGGCGCCCCAGGGCTCTGGCTCGGCGGCGGCCACGGGGGCCAGGAACGAGTCGGTCGCCATGCGCGAGTGCAGGGCGGCGAGCTCGTCGAGCCGGTCCTCGGGGGCCGGGCCGCTCCAGACGTGGATCCGGTACGGCTCCTGCGCCGGCGAGGCCGCGACCTCGTCCAGCAGGGCCGCGACGCGCTCGGGCGGCAGGGGGACGTCCAGCACCCCGAAGTCGCTGACCGACTCGAGCCGGTAGCCGGCGCTGAGGGCGAAGCGGGTCTGCCGGTTGGACACGGGCAGCCGGCCCGAGCCGTCGGCGGCGTCCACCCACTCGACCATCCCGGGCGTGACCAGCGGGAAGACCCCGGTGACGCTGCCGTCGCCCTGGATCTCCTCGGGCCCGGGGTGCTCGGTCTGGATCCGCAGGTGCCGGCGGGACTCGCCCACGGCGAGCTGCTCGGCGGCGGCCAGCAGCTCGCTGCCGGTGCCCTGCGAGGTGACGTCGGGGTCCACGTCGACGGTGATGTGGGCGGAGTCGGTGAGCGTGACCAGGGGCATCCGCACCTCGGCCCGTCCCGCCAGCCGGTCCCCGGCCCACGCCAGCAGGACGACCACGCGCTCGAAGGGGTCCAGCAGGTCCCGGTAGAGCTCCTGGGCGTCACCGGTGAGGTCCGAGATCCCCCACACGTGCTGCCGGGACCGGCGCACGAGCTCCGCGACGCGCCCCAGCAGCTCCTGCGCGGCGTCGTCGAACTCGTCGGGGATGCGCATCTGCTCGATGCGCACCGGGGGGTGCTCGCTCACGTGGGGGGTCTCCGTTCCGTGGGCGCCGGCGGACGCCCGCCGGCTGCTGGGTCGTGGGAGGAATGGTCCCGTCGGACGGGAAGGGGCCCGGCCGCATCGGCCGGGCCCCCACCCGTCGGAGCCCCGCGGGCTCCGGTGCACGGCGTCAGGCGCCGACGACGACCTCGGTGGCGTTCGGGTCGACCGGGATGCCCGGTCCGAACGTGGTCGAGACGGTCGCCTTCGTGATGTAGCGGCCCTTCGACGCGGAGGGCTTCAGGCGCAGGATCTCCTCGAGGGCGGCGCCGTAGTTCTCCGCCAGCTTCTCGAGCTCGAAGGACGTCTTGCCCACGATGAAGTGCAGGTTCGAGTGCTTGTCGACGCGGAAGTCGATCTTGCCGCCCTTGATGTCGTTGACGGCCTTGGTCACGTCCATGGTGACGGTGCCGGTCTTGGGGTTCGGCATCAGGTTGCGGGGGCCGAGGACCTTGCCCAGCCGGCCGACCTTGCCCATCATGTCCGGGGTGGCCACGGCGGCGTCGAAGTCGGTCCAGCCGCCCTGGATGCGGGCGATCAGGTCGTCGGAGCCGACGTAGTCCGCTCCGGCCTCCTCCGCGGCGGCGGCCTTGTCGCCGGTCGCGAAGACGACGACGCGGGCGGTCTTGCCGGTGCCGTTGGGCAGGTTCACGGTGCCGCGGACCATCTGGTCGGCCTTGCGGGGGTCGACACCGAGGCGGAGGACGACCTCCACGGTGGAGTCGGTCTTCGCGGTGTCGAGCTCCTTGGCCAGGGCCACGGCCTCGGCCGGGGCGTACAGCGTGCCCGCGTCGATCTTGGCGGCGGCCGCCTGGTATGCCTTGCTGCGCTTTGCCATCTGCTTCTTCTCCTTGTGCAGTTGTGGTCTGCGGGCCGCGCTCGGCCCTGCCACGTCAATAACGGTGGGTGGTGATCAGCCGAGGCTGGTCACTCGACCTCGATGCCCATGGAGCGGGCGGTGCCGGCGATGATCTTCGCGGCGGCGTCGATGTCGTTGGCGTTGAGGTCTTCCTTCTTGGTCTCGGCGATCTCGCGGACCTGGTCCATGCTGAGCTTGCCGACCTTCTGGGTGTGCGGGACACCCGAGCCCTTGGCGACGCCGGCGGCCTTCTTGATCAGCTGCGCGGCGGGCGGGGTCTTCGTGACGAAGGTGAACGAGCGGTCCTCGTAGACCGTGATCTCCACGGGCACGATGTTGCCGCGCTGGGACTCCGTGGCCGCGTTGTAGGCCTTGCAGAATTCCATGATGTTGACGCCGTGCTGACCGAGGGCCGGACCCACGGGAGGAGCCGGGTTGGCGGCGCCTGCCTGGATCTGCAGCTTGATCAGGCCGGAGACCTTCTTCTTCTTGGGAGCCATGTGCTGGTCCTTCTTCTGCTGGACGTACCGGCGCACAGGAGCGTACGACGGCGGGTGGCCGCCGTGGCGCGGCGGCCGGGCGGCCCGGCGGCGAAGCATGCACCGCGGGGCCGGGAACTGGGGCGGGCCGGAGCGGCCCGCGGGGCTCAGATCTTGGAGACCTGGTTGAAGCCGAGGGTGACGGGGGTCTCGCGCTCGAAGATCGACACGAGGACGACCAGCTGCTGGGACTCCACCTTGATCTCGGAGATCGTGGCGGGGAGGGTCTCGAAGGGGCCCTCCTTGACGATGACGGACTCGCCGACCTCGAAGTCGACGTCGATCTGCGGCTGCGCGCTGGGCTGGGCGGAGGACTCGGCCCCCGCGCCCTGCGGCGCCTCGAAGACCGGGTTGAGCATCTCGAAGACCTCGTCGAGGCGCAACGGCACCGGGTTGTAGGCGTCCTGGCCGACGAAGCCGGTGACGCCCGGGGTGTGGCGGACCGCGCCCCAGGAGGCGTCGGTGAGGTTCATGCGCACCAGCACGTAGCCCGGGATCCGCACCCGGCGCACGATCTTGCGCTGGGCGTTCTTGATCTCGACGACCTCCTCCATCGGCACCTCGATCTGGAAGATGTCGTCCTCCATGTTGAGGGACTGGATGCGGGTCTCGAGGTTCGTCTTCACGCGGTTCTCGTAGCCGGCGTAGGTGTGGATGACGTACCAGTCACCCTCCTGGCGGCGCAGCTTCGACTTGAACTCCTCGACGGGGTCCACGGCGGGCGCCTCGTCCTCGGCCGCGGGGGCCTCCTCGTCGGCCGGGGCCTCCGCCTCGAGCGGGGCCTCCTCGTCGGCGGGCGCGGCGGGAGCCTCGTCGGCGACCGGGGCGTGCTCCGGGTCGTGGGCGGCCGCGAAGTCGTCCTCCTGCACGGAGGTCTCGGCCTCCGGCAGCTCCGGAGCCTGCTGGTCGACCTCGGCCGGTGCCTCGGTGCCGTTTTCGAGCTCGTGCTCGGTCACTGGATCTCCCTCAAAGTTCTTTCGTGGATGTCGTGCTCTGCTGGGTCACGGTGGCCGGCCGCGCCGGTCCGTGCGCCGCCCGGATCAGCCGGCGGCGTCCCCCTGCCCGAAGATCCACAGGGCGGCCTGGCCGAACGCCAGGTCCAGGACCGAGATGAGCACCATCATGAACGCGACGAACACGAGGACGACCAGGACGTAGTTGACCAGTTCGCGCCGGGTGGGGGTGACCACCTTCCGGAGCTCGCCGACGACCTGGCGCAGGAACAGGAACAGGCGCCCGAAGACGCCGCGGGGGCTCTCCGCGCCCTGCTCCGGGGGCTGGCCCGACGCGCGGCCGGCGGTGGTCTGCGACATCGGCTCTCCCTGTGTGGACTCGTGCGTGCCGCGCAGTGCTGCCGGCCCGCCGTCGCCGCGGCGGCTCCCGGCACCCCGTGGGGGTGCCGGGGACCACCCCGGACTGGAGCAGGGCAGACAGGACTCGAACCTGCAACCTGCGGTTTTGGAGACCGCTGCGCTACCAATTGCGCCACTGCCCTACGTGCCTCGCGGCCTCGGCCGGCGTGGGGACGCCGGCCTCGATCGCTCGGACCCGGTCACCGACTCTACCATCCGGTCCCGCCGTGACGGCGCGGCCGAGCAGGCGCCGATGACACCAGTCGTCCATCCTAGGCGACCCGGGCGGCGGGGTGCAATCCGGGCGGGCGCGGCCGCCGGGGCGCCGGGCCCGCGGTGCGGACGCCCGAGTAGCATGGGGGCGTCCGCACCGCCGTCCCCGCACCCGGCGGAGACCGCCCGTTCCCCTCCAGGAGGCCCCCGGTCATGACCACGTCCCGCATCTCCCGGCGCGTCGGCGCCATCGCAGAGTCCGCGACGCTCGCCGTGGACGCGAAGGCGAAGGCCCTCAAGGCCGCCGGCCGGCCCGAGATCGGAAGAGCACACGTCTGAACTCCAGTCACGTCCGCACATCTCGTAT
>NZ_AOSQ01000020.1:0-109461 GCF_000349605.1 Kocuria sp. UCD-OTCP | reverse complement strand
GTAATATAGGCGAAAATGTCTTCGAAAAGCCGGACCCCGCACCCGTTCCCGCACTGCCCGTCACCGCACTGCCCGTCACCGCACAGCCCGTCACCCCCTGGAGGAGCCGCATGCCGTCCGACCCCACGCCCACCCCCACGGTGGCGGTGGCCTGCGTGACCCAGGACCGGCAGGAGGACGTCCTCGCGCTCGTCGCCGCGCTGCGGGAGCAGACGGTGCCCGTCGCCTCCCTGTGCCTCGTCGACGCGGGGCGCGAGGCGCTGCCGCGGGAGGTGCTCGAGGAGGCGATCGGCGGCCGGTTCGCGCTCGAGCTCGTGCGCTCCCTCGCCAACCTGGGCGGGGCCGGCGGGTTCTCCCTCGCGATCCTGACCGCGCTCGCCACCGGTGCCGACCGGGTGTGGCTCATGGACGACGACGCCCACCCGGAGGGCCCCGACTGCCTCGAGATCCTCCTGCAGGAGGCCGCGCGGCGGGAGCTGTCGGTCGTCTCCCCGCTCGTCGTGGCACCCCAGGACCACGGCGCGCTGGCCTTCTCCTACCGCCTCGAGGGGCGGATGACCCACTCCCGGGCGGACCTGGAGCCGCTCGGCTTCCTGCCCGGCTACGCCACCTTCTTCAACGGCGCCCTGATGGCCGAGCACGTCTTCTTCACGGTCGGGCTGCCGGACCTCAAGCTCTTCCTGCGCGGCGACGAGGTCGACTTCCTGGTGCGGCTGCGCCGCTCCGGGCTGCCCTTCGGCACCACCACCCGCACCGCCGTGGCGCACCCGCCGGGCTGGGACGAGGAGCACGTCGTGGTCCCCGGCCGGCTCAAGGTCGTGGTGCCCGGGACGGAGTTCAAGCGGGAGCACTTCTTCCGCAACCGGGGCTGGACCACGTGGCGGTACAAGCGGGTCGTCCAGCTCGGGGCCGACCTCGTCGGCTACCCCCTCTTCTACCTCCGCCGGCGGGACGTGCGCGGTCTCGCGTCCTGGGCGAGCCGCTACGCCGGCGGGATGCGCGGCCGCGGCTTCGGCGGGCCGCGGTGACCCCGTGAGCCCGCACCCCCCGCTCGAGTTCTCCGTGCTCATGCCCGTCTACCGCGCCGACACCGCGGAGCGGGTGCGCCGGGCGGCCGAGTCGGCCACCGTCGAGCAGCGGCGCCGGCCCGCCGAGCTCGTCGTCGTGCGGGACGGCCCCGTCCCCGCGGCGCTGGAGGCCGAGCTGGACCGCCTGGTGCGCGAGCTCCCCGTGCCCGTGGTGCGGGTCGACCTGGAGCGCAACGAGGGCCTCACCGCGGCGCTCACCGCCGGCCTGGACCGGTGCCGGCACGACGTGGTGGCCCGCGCCGACGCCGACGACGTCTCCTACCCCCGCCGCTTCGCGGTGCAGCTGCCCGTGATCGAGGCCGGGGCCGACCTGGTGGGCTCGTCGATGCACGAGATCGGCGACGACGAGCGGACCCCGATCGCCCTGCGCCGCGCACCGGTGGGGGAGCGGGACATCCTCTCCGTCTCCCGGCGCCGCAACCCCGTGAGCCACCCGACGGTGGTGTTCCGGCGCTCGGCGGTGCGGGCGGCCGGCGGCTACGAGCACGTGCCCCTGGCCGAGGACTACTGGCTGTGGGTGCGGATGCTGCGCGCGGGCGCCGACGTGCGCAACGTGGCCGAACCGCTGGTCGGCTACCGGGTCTCGGCGGGCTCCTACGAGCGGCGCGGCGGATGGCGCGTGCTCCGCGCGGAGCTCGCCCTCCAGGCCCGCCTGCGCGGGATCGGCCACGTCGGGTTCCTACAATGGGTGCGCAACGTGGTGGTGCGCGGCGGCTACCGGTTCGTCCCCACCCGGCTCCGGGAGCTCGCCTACCGGGCCATGGTCGGCGCACCCCGTCCCTGACCGTCCCGCACCGGCACCCTCCCCGCCCGGCCCCCCGGCTCCGGCACCGACCACGAAAGGAACTTCTGCGATGAGTGGTTCGCCCGAGCGCACCGCCGGCACGGCGGTGCCCCCCGGGGGTCCCGCCGCGGGGTTCCCGCCCCGCGGCGCCCCGCAGGACAGGCCCGTGGCGTGGCTGTGGATCCAGATGCTGCTGGACTCCGTCGCCTGGGTCGTGGCCCTCGTGCTCGCCCTGGTGCTGCGCTACGAGATGGAGCTCCAGTTCATCAGCGCCCCCGGGCTGCTGCTGGTGTCCCTCGTGGCCGTGGCCGCCCAGCTCGTCGTCGGCTTCTCCTTCGCCCTGTACAAGGGGCGGTACTCCTTCGGCAGCTTCGACGAGGCCAAGCTCCTCGTGGTGGTCACCCTCATCGTCACGGCCGTGGTCCAGGTGCTGCTCCTGGTGGTGGGCACGAGCATCGGCATCCCGCGCTCCACCGCCCTCATCGCGTTCCCCTTCGCGTGCCTGTTCATGGCCGCCTTCCGCTACCTCAAGCGGATGTACCAGGAGGCCTCCGCCCGTCCGGGCGCCTCCGCCCAGCACGTGGTGGTCTACGGCGCCGGCTACCTCGGGACCTTCCTCATCCAGCGGATGATGCAGGACCCGCACTCGGAGTTCCTGCCCGTGGCCCTGCTCGACGACGACCCCGCCAAGAAGCACCTGCGGATCTCCTCCGTGCCCGTGCTCGGCACCCTGCACGACCTCCGCGACGTCATGGCCCGCACCCGCGCCTCGGTGCTGATCGTGGCGATGTCCGGCGCGGACCCCCGGATCATGCACCGGGTCGCGGACGCCGTGGCCGGCACCGGGATCCGGGTCATGACCATGCCCCCGCTCGGCGAGGTGCTCACCGCCAAGCACCAGGGCGCGGACTTCCGGGACATCAGCATGGAGGACCTCATCGGCCGCCGCCCCGTCGACATCGACGTCGAGGAGATCGCCGGCTACGTGAAGGGCCGCCGCGTCCTGGTGACCGGCGCCGGCGGCTCCATCGGCTCCGAGCTGTGCCGCCAGCTCGTCGGCTTCGAGCCCGCCGAGCTGATCATGGTGGACCGCGACGAGTCCGCGCTGCAGGGCACCCAGATCTCCATCACGGGGCGCGGCCTGCTCGACGGCCGCGACACCGTCCTCGCCGACATCCGCGACCCGGAGTCCGTCGGGGCGATCTTCCGCGACCGCCGCCCCCAGGTGGTCTTCCACGCGGCCGCCCTCAAGCACGTGTCCCTGCTCGAGCAGTACCCGGACGAGGCGTGGAAGACCAACGTCGTCGGCACCCTCAACGTGCTGCAGGCCGCGGAGGAGGCGGAGGTCGAGGTCTTCGTCAACATCTCGACCGACAAGGCCGCCAACCCCACCACGGCCCTGGGCCACTCCAAGCGCGTCGCCGAGAAGCTCACCGCGTGGATGGCGGACCGCACCGGGCGCCGGTACGTCTCGGTGCGCTTCGGCAACGTCTTCGGGTCCCGGGGCTCGATGCTCCCCCTCTTCACCGAGCAGATCCGGCAGGGCGGCCCGATCACGGTGACGCACGCGGAGGCCACCCGCTACTTCATGACCATCCCGGAGGCCTGCCAGCTCGTGATCCAGGCGGGGGCGATCGCCCGCGGCGGCGAGGTGCTGATCCTGGACATGGGCGAGCCCGTGCGGATCATGGACATCGCCGAGCGGCTGCGCGTGATGAGCGGGCGCGAGGACATCGAGATCGAGATCACCGGGCTGCGCCCGGGGGAGAAGCTGCACGAGGACCTCATCGGCCTCGGCGAGAAGGACGAGCGGCCCTTCCACCCCAAGATCTCCCACGCGCGCGCCGACCGCCTCGACCCCGCCCAGCTGGACCGGCACACCTGGAAGGTGCGCGGCGGCATGGTCTACACGGGCACGATCCCCGTCGTCAGACCGTCCACGCAGCCGCCGCCCACGTCGGTCCAGCGCCCGCGCAGCTCCTCGGGGCGGGCGTCGTGAGCCCGGCCCCGGTCGTGCTGCTCCCCGCCGGGCTCGACCTCACCGACCCGGGCGCCGCCCCCGACCCGGAGGAGCTGCGCCGGCTCGGGGAGCTCGTCCTCACGGTCGGTGTCCCTGCCCTCGTGCTCAGCCTCCTGCTGCCCCTGGCCGTCAAGCCGCTGCTCGCCCGGTGGGGCGTGCTCGACGTCCCCAACGAGCGCTCCTCCCACCACCGCACGGTCGTGCGGGGCATGGGCCTGGCCGTGGCCCTCGCCGTGCTCGCCGCCTACGGCTCCGCCCTGCTCACCGGCGCGATCGAGGTCGACCGCTCCGTCGCGCTCGTGGTCCTGGCCGTGACCGGGCTGTTCGCCGCCCTCGGCTGGGCCGAGGACTACCGGGGCGTGTCCGTGCGGGCGCGCCTGGCCGCGCAGCTGGGCATCGGCCTGGCCGCCACGGCCGTCCTGGTCGCGGTGCTCGGCACCTCCGCCTGGTGGCTGCCCGTGGGCACCCTCGCGATCGCCGCCTACGTGAACATGGCCAACTTCATGGACGGGATCAACGGCATCTCGGGGCTGCACGGCCTCGCCGCGGGGCTGCTGTACGCCTGGGCCGGCGCCTCCAACGACCTGCCGTGGATGATCGCCGCCGGCCTCGCCGTGGCGGGCGGCTTCGCCGGGTTCCTGCCCTGGAACCTCGGCCGCGGCACCGTGTTCCTCGGCGACGTGGGCTCCTACCTGCTGGGCGGCTCGCTGGCCGGCATCGCGGTCGCGGCCTTCCTCTCCGGCGTCTACGTCGAGTACCTCCTGCCCCCGCTCGCGGTCTACGTGGCCGACACCTCCGTGACCCTGCTCCGCCGCGTCCGCGCGGGGGAGGCCTGGTACCGGCCGCACCGCCAGCACGTCTACCAGCAGCTCACCGACGTGGGCCTGTCCCACACGGGCTCCGCGCTCGTCGTCACGGCCGCGACCGTCCTCGTCAGCGTCGCCTCGGTCGTGGGCCTGCGCACGGGGCCCGTCGCCACGGCCGTGGCCGGCGCGTTCGTGCTGGCGGTGCTCGCGCTCTACCTGGTGCTGCCCGCGCTGCTCGGGCGCCGTGCGGGCGTCCGCTCCCGGACGGGGACCCGCCCGTGAGCGCGGCCCTGCTCAGCGTCCTGCTCGGCGCGGGGCTGATCACCGCGAGCCACCTGGTGACCGTGCTCGTGGCGCGGGCCACCGCCGGGACGGACGGGCCGGTCGCCGCCCCCGTGCTCGCCGCGACGTACGTGCTGAAGGTGCTCCTGCTCGGCTGGGTCCTGCTCACCGTGCCGGCCCCCGGCTGGCTGGTCCCGGGCTGGGGCGCGGCCGGGGTGCTGGCCGCGCTCGTCGTCTCGCTGGCGCTCGCGGCCCGCGCCGGCGCCCGCGGCACCCGCACCGCCCTGGAGCCGGTGCTGGAGGCCCGGCGGCGGGCAGCGGCCGAGCACCCGGACGGCCCGGGCGCACCCGGCCCCGCCGGCGACGGCACGCGCGACGGCAGGACCCCGGACGACAGGAAGCAGGACGACCATGAGCACGGACGACCATGAGCGCGGATGACCGCGACGACCCGGCCCGCCCGGACGGGACGCCCCCGCCGGAGGAGGGCCCCGGGGCCCCGCAGGACGGGCCCGGGGAGCGCCCCGGACTGCGCACCGCGGGGGAGCTCGTGGAGGGCGGAGGGCTCTCCGGAGGTCTCACGACACTCCTCTACGTGGTGATCGGGATGGGGTTCTGGAGTTTGGTAGGGTGGGGTGCGGATCGCGTGCTGGGAACCCGGTGGATCGTGGTCCTGGGAGCGTGCATCGGCGCCGCCTCCGGGATCTACGTCGTGTACCTCCACATGCAGGAGGGGTTGCGTCGCAGCCTGACCTCCGATGGGCGAGATCCACACAACCCGCACCAGTCCGGCCCGGACTCGGCGCCCCGACCGTGACCACCGGCCAGAGCACTGCAGAAAGGACCCGCATTGAACGCCGCCCTCATCAGGCTCCCCGCCACCGGAGGATTCACCGCCCCGACCGTCGAGGAGATGCACCTGCCGCCGTTCTTCGCGCTGGGCACCTTCGAGTTCGGCAAGCAGACGCTGCTGATCCTCCTGTCGGTCGTCCTGATCGCCGGCTTCTTCATGTGGGCCATCCGCCGCAACGCGCTCGTCCCGTCGAAGTCGCAGTACCTCGCGGAGAGCGGCTACGGGTTCGTGCGCAACCACCTCGGCCGGGACATCATCGGTGAGAAGGAGTTCCGCCCCTACGTCCCGCTGCTGTTCACGTTCTTCTTCTTCATCCTGGTGAACAACCTGTTCGGCTCCATCCCGGTGCTGCAGCTGCCGACCCTCTCCCACGCGGGCTCCGCCTACGTCCTGGCCGGCATCGCCTACGTCACCTGGGTCTTCATGGGCATCAAGCGCCACGGCCTCGGCGGCTTCATGGGCAAGATGACCATGCCGCCGGACGTCCCGAAGCTGCTCTACATCTTCCTCATCCCGATCGAGTTCCTCTCGAACCTGATCATCCGCCCGGTCACGCACGCCCTGCGTGTGTTCGCCACCATGTTCGCCGGTCACCTCGCCCTGATGGTCGCGGCGTCCATGACGGGCTACCTGCTCTCCCAGGCCAGCGCCATCAGCGTCGTCGCCCTGGGCTCGACCGTGCTCGGCGTGTTCATCTACTTCCTGGAGATCCTGATCCAGGTCCTCCAGGCCTACATCTTCACCCTCCTCTTCGCCGTGTACGTCCAGGGTGCCCTGCAAGAGGGCCACTGACGCCGGTGGAGCAGCCCCGGCCCCGGCCGGACCCCGCAGTCCATCCTCGAAATGTTCAGAGCCGACACGGCTACGACGCCCGGCCCCCGGGCACCTAGAAAGGAAATACCCCTCATGACTGGTTCGCTCAGCGCTATTGGTTACGGTCTGGCTGCCATCGGCGGTGGCATCGGCGTGGGTCTGATCTTCGCCGCGTACATGCAGTCCGTCGCCCGCCAGCCCGAGTCGCAGCGCGTGCTCCAGCCGATGCTGTTCTTCGGCTTCGCCGTGGTCGAGGCCCTCGCGATTCTGGGCTTCGTGCTCGCGTTCATCGCCTGAGTGCCTGACCAAGTACACGTCCTTCTGAGAGAACAGGAATCGCGCACATGACACTGTTGCTGGCAGCCGAGGAAGGGGCGAACCCCCTCTTCCCCAACGTCTGGGAAATGCTGATCACCGGCATCGGGTTCCTGATCCTGCTCTTCCTCGTCGTCAAGTTCGTCGTGCCGGCGTTCGAGCGGGTCTACCGTGAGCGCACCGAGGCCATCGAAGGTGGCCTGGCCAAGGCGAAGGCCGCGCAGGCCGAGGCCGCCGCCGCCCGCGACGAGTACAACCAGCAGCTCGAGAGCGCGCGCCTGGAAGCTCAGAAGATCCGCGAGGAGGCCCGCCTCGAGGGGGAGAAGATCCTCGCGGACTTCAAGGACCGGGCGAACGCCGAGTCGGCGCGCATCACCGAGAACGCCCACCGCACCATCGAGGCGGAGCGCTCGGCGGCCGTGGTCTCACTGCGCAACGAGGTGGGCGCCCTGGCGACCACGCTCGCGGCGAAGATCGTGGGCGAGTCCCTCGACGACGACGCCCGGTCCAACCGGGTGGTCGACCGTTTCCTCGCCGACCTCGAGCAGGAGCAGGAGCGGAACGCAGGTGCGGCGCGGTAATGGCAGACGCAGCGAACGAATTCACCCAGCAGAGCGCTCGTGAGGTCGAGCGCTGGGCCGGCTCCGCCAGCCCCGCGCTCGCCCGTGAGCTGTTCGCCGTGCTCGCCATCCTCGACGAGAACGGCGCCCTGCGGCGCGCGCTGGCCGACCCCTCCTACGAGGGGCCGCGGCGCGAGCAGGTCGTGCGCCGGATCTTCGCCGACAAGGTCTCCCCGGACGCCGTGGAGATCGTCGCGCACCTCGCCGGTCGGCGCTGGAGCGACGACCGCGAGTTCGCCGACGCCCTCGAGCACGCCGGGGTGTCCCTCACCGCGGCGTCCGCCGAGAACCGCGCCGGACTCCAGGGCCTCGAGCAGGTCGTGGACCAGTTGATCGCGTTCAAGGGGGTGCTGGACGGCTCGCACGAGCTGCAGCGCGCCCTCAGCGACCAGCGCGCCGGGGTCGAGGCCAAGACGCGACTGGCGCACCGGCTGACCCCGGGCGCCTCGGACGAGGCACTGCTCCTCGTGGAGCAGGCCGTGCTCTCGCCGCGCGGAGCCCTGGTCGGCCGTCTGGTCGAGCGCTTCGCGGAGGAGGTGGCGGCCCGCCGGCAGCGGTGGATCGCGCACGTGACCACGTCGCGACCGCTGACCGAGGACCAGCGCGGCCGGCTGCAGCAGCAGCTGAACACGCTGTACGGCAAGGACCTCAAGCTCACCGTGGACGTCGATCCGGCGCTGCTCGGAGGGCTCAAGGTGCAGGTCGGCGAGGAGGTCATCGACGGTTCCGTCGCGGCCCGGCTCGACGAGCTGCGCCAGCGGATCGGCGCCTGAGCGCCGGGGGCGCCCACGCCGCCGCCGCGGGCGGGCGCCCCACCGGCCGAACGGCAGCAGCCGGTGGACCAGCGCAGCGTTCCGCCACAGATTTGGACTCACGGTCACCGCTGACGGCAGTGATCACGAACTAGGAGAGCAGGGACAGGACATGTCCGAAGTCACCATCAATGCCGACGACGTCCGTAGCGCGCTGAGCGAATTCGCCGCGTCCTACGAGCCCGGCACCGCAGAACGAACCGAGGTCGGCCGCGTCAGCAGCGCCTCCGACGGCATCGCGCGGGTCGAAGGCCTGCCCTCGGTCATGGCCAACGAGCTGCTGCGCTTCGAGAACGGCGTCCTCGGCCTCGCGCAGAACCTCGACACCCGCGACATCGGCGTCGTGATCCTCGGCGACTTCCGCGGCATCGAGGAGGGCCAGGAGGTCCAGCGGACCGGGGAGGTCCTCTCCGTGCCCGTGGGCGACGCCTTCCTCGGCCGCGTGGTCGACCCGCTGGGCACGCCCATCGACGACCTCGGCCCCATCGAGGCCGAGGGCCGCCGCGCCCTCGAGACCCAGGCGCCCGGCGTGACCATGCGCAAGTCGGTCCACGAGCCCCTGCAGACCGGCATCAAGGCCATCGACGCGATGATCCCGATCGGCCGCGGCCAGCGCCAGCTCCTCATCGGCGACCGGCAGACGGGCAAGACGGCCATCGCCGTGGACGCCATCCTGAACCAGCGCGCCAACTGGGAGTCCGGCGACGTCAACAAGCAGGTGCGCTGCATCTACGTGGCCGTGGGCCAGAAGGCGTCCACCATCGCCGGCGTGCGCCAGACCCTCGAGGACAACGGGGCCCTGGAGTACACGACCATCGTGGCGGCCCCCGCCTCCGAGGCCGCGGGCATCAAGTACCTTGCCCCCTACGCCGGCTCGGCCATCGGCCAGCACTGGATGTACGGCGGCAAGCACGTCCTCATCGTCTTCGACGACCTGTCCAAGCAGGCCGAGGCCTACCGTGCGGTCTCGCTGCTGCTGCGCCGCCCGCCGGGACGCGAGGCCTACCCGGGCGACGTGTTCTACCTGCACTCCCGCCTCCTCGAGCGCTGCGCCAAGCTCTCCGACGAGCTGGGCGCCGGGTCGATGACCGGGCTGCCGATGATCGAGACGAAGGCCAACGACGTCTCGGCGTTCATCCCCACCAACGTCATCTCCATCACCGACGGCCAGATCTTCCTGCAGTCGGACCTGTTCAACGCCAACCAGCGTCCGGCCGTGGACGTGGGCATCTCGGTGTCCCGCGTCGGCGGCGCCGCGCAGGTCAAGGCCATGAAGAAGGTCTCCGGCACGCTGAAGCTCGAGCTGGCGTCCTACCGCTCGATGCAGGCCTTCGCGATGTTCGCCTCCGACCTGGACCCCGCGTCCCGGCAGCAGCTGACCCGCGGCGCCCGGCTGATGGAGCTGCTGAAGCAGAAGCAGTACACCCCGTACCCGGTCGAGGACCAGGTCGTGTCCATCTGGGCCGGCACCAACGGCCACCTCGACGAGGTGGAGGTCGCCGACGTGCTCGACTTCGAGCAGGCCCTGCTGGAGCACGTGCGCCGCACCACCAACGTGATGGACTCCATCGTCGGCTCCGGCAAGCTCGAGGACGACGCCGTCGCCGCGCTGGAGACGGCCGTCGCCGAGGTCAAGCGGGACTTCCGGGGCACCAAGCACGGGATCGAGCCGGGCCACGAGGAGCACGAGCCCCTCGACGCGTCCGCGGTCGACCAGGAACGGATCGTCAGGAAGTAACCGGTCGGTCCGGTGCGCCGCCGCGGCGGCGCACCGGACACGGTGACGAAAGGAAGTCACATGGGAGCGCAGATTCGGGTCTACCGGAACAAGATCGCGTCGACCAAGTCCATGAAGAAGATCTTCAAGGCCATGGAGATGATCGCGACCTCGCGCATCAACAAGTCCCGACAGGGTCTGCAGGCGGCGCGTCCCTACGCGAACGCGCTGACCCGGGCGGTCTCACAGGTCGCCACCCAGCACAACGTCTCCCATGCCCTGACCACGAGGGCCGACGAGGTGCGCCGGTCGGCCGTGGTGATCATGACCTCGGACCGCGGTCTGGCCGGGTCCTACTCGTCCAACGTGCTCAAGGAGGCCGAGGGCCTGCTGGAGCTGCTGCACGGGGAGGGCAAGGAGACCAAGGTCTACCTGATCGGCCGCAAGGCCCAGGCGTACTTCGACTTCCGCAGCCGCCCGTACGAGCGGAACTGGACCGGGGACACGGACAACGCCCGGCCGGACCGCGCGCGGGAGCTGCGCAAGGTGCTGATCGAGGACCTGGAGACCGCGTACGAGGACGGCGGCGTCGACGAGATCCACCTCGTCTACACGTCGTTCCAGTCGATGGTCGTCCAGGAGCCCCGGGTGCTCCGGCTGCTGCCGCTGGAGGTCGTGGACGCCAACGCGCTGACCGACGAGGTCGCCCGGGAGTTCGAGGAGCTGGAGGAGCCCGACAGCACCTTCGAGTTCGAGCCGAACCCCGAGGAGTTCCTCGACGCCGTCCTGCCGCGCTACATCGACGCCCGACTCTTCGCGAGCCTGGCGCACGCCGCCACCAGCGAGCTCGCGGCCCGGCAGCGGGCGATGAAGGCGGCCGGCGACAACGCCGACGACCTCATCAAGAAGTACACGCGCCTGATGAACAACGCCCGCCAGGCCGAGATCACCACCGAGCTCACCGAGATCGTGAGCGGCGCCGAGGCCCTGTGACGGGCCGTCCCGGCGATCCAGCAAGTGTCCACCACGAACAAGTGAAGTGAGAGATATGACTGCCACCATCAGCGAACAGGCCGGGCAGCCGGTCTCGGGCGGTGCCACGGGACGCATCGCCCGGGTCATCGGGCCGGTCGTCGACGTCGAGTTCCCCGAGCACGCCGTGCCCGGCATCTACAACGCCCTGACCGCCCAGTACGAGCTCAACGGCGAGAAGCGGACGATCACGTTCGAGACCGCCCAGCACCTGGGCGACAACATGGTCCGCGCGATCGCCCTGCAGCAGACCGACGGCCTGGTGCGCGGCACCGAGGTCAAGGACTCCGGCGAGCCGATCTCCGTGCCCGTGGGCGACGTGGTCAAGGGCCACATCTTCAACGTCCTCGGTGAGGCCCTCGACGTCGAGACCTCCTCCCTGGAGATCACCGAGCGCTGGCCGATCCACCGCAAGGCGCCGTCCTTCGCGGAGCTCGAGGGCTCCACGGAGATGATGGAGACCGGCATCAAGTCGATCGACCTGCTGACCCCCTACATCAAGGGCGGCAAGATCGGCCTGTTCGGCGGCGCCGGCGTGGGCAAGACCGTGCTCATCCAGGAGATGATCACGCGTGTGGCCCGCAACTTCGGCGGCACCTCGGTCTTCGCCGGCGTGGGCGAGCGCACCCGTGAGGGCAACGACCTCTGGGTCGAGATGGAGGAGGCGGGCGTCCTCAAGGACACCGCCCTCGTGTTCGGCCAGATGGACGAGCCGCCGGGAACGCGTCTGCGCGTGGCCCTGACCGGGCTCACGATGGCGGAGTACTTCCGCGACGTGCAGAACCAGGACGTGCTGCTCTTCGTCGACAACATCTTCCGCTTCACCCAGGCCGGCTCGGAGGTGTCGACCCTGCTGGGCCGCATCCCCTCCGCCGTGGGCTACCAGCCGACGCTGGCGGACGAGATGGGCGTGCTCCAGGAGCGCATCACCTCGACCCGCGGCCACTCGATCACCTCGATGCAGGCGATCTACGTGCCCGCCGACGACTACACCGACCCGGCCCCGGCCACGACGTTCGCCCACCTGGACGCGACCACCGAGCTCTCCCGTGACATCGCCTCCCGCGGTCTGTACCCGGCGATCGACCCGCTGACCTCGACCTCGCGCATCCTCGACCCGCAGATCGTGGGCCAGGAGCACTACGACGTCGCGATCCGCGTCCGGTCGATCCTGCAGGAGAACAAGGAGCTGCAGGACATCATCGCGATCCTCGGCGTCGAGGAGCTCTCCGAGGAGCAGAAGGTCGTCGTCTCGCGCGCGCGCCGCATCGAGCAGTTCCTCTCCCAGAACACCTACACCGCCAAGCAGTTCACCGGTGTCGAGGGCTCCACGGTCCCGCTCGCCGAGACCATCGAGGCGTTCGGGAAGATCTGCGAGGGCGAGTTCGACCACGTGCCGGAGCAGGCGTTCTACAACGTCGGCGGTCTCGACGACGTCATGCAGCAGTGGGAGCAGATCAAGAAGCGGACCGGTGGCAAGTAGTCATGGCTGAGATGATCGTCGAAATCGTCTCCCTCGAGCAGGCCGTGTGGACCGGCACCGCCCGGATGGTGCGGGTCCGCACGTCCGAGGGCGACATCGGTATCCTGCCCGGCCACGAGGCCGTGGCCGGCATCCTCAAGCCCGGCGACTTCGCGGTGGACCCCGTGGACGGCTCCCGGCTCGAGGGCACGATCGACGCAGGCTTCGTGTTCGTCGACAACGACCGGGTGACGATCGTGGCGGACAACGTGGAGCTGCCCGGCGCCGCCGCCGCCTGATCCCGCCCGTCCGCGCGGGGCCCCGCCCCGCGCGCCCAGCACATCGCGGCCTCCGCACCACCGGTGCGGAGGCCGCGGCCGTACCCGGGGCCCCGCAGGGACCCCGGCGAGACCGCCCAGGAGAGTGGATGGAAGAGAAGATCGTCGTGCACGGACCCACCGCGGTCAACGGCACCCTGCGCGTCTCCGGCGCGAAGAACAGCGTGCTGAAGCTGATGGCGGCGACCCTGCTGGCCGAGGGCGAGTCGACCATCACGAACGTCCCCGAGATCCACGACGTCACGATCATGGCGGAGCTGCTGCGCCGGCTCGGCTGCGGGGTGGTCTACGAGCGCGCCGAGAAGACCGTCCGCATCGACGTCCCGGCGGTCCTGCACCACCAGGCGGACTACGACCTGGTGCGGGCGATGCGCGCGTCGATCTCCGTGCTCGGTCCGCTGGTCGCCCGGTGCCACGTGGCCGAGGTCGCCCTGCCCGGCGGGGACGCCATCGGCTCCCGCGGCCTGGACATGCACCGGGCGGGTCTCGAGGCGATGGGCGCGGTGCTGCAGATCGAGCGCGGCTATCTCGTGGCGTCCGTGCCGCGCAGCCTGCGCGGGACGCACTTCCGCCTGGACTACCCCTCCGTGGGCGCCACGGAGAACCTCATGATGGCGGGGACGCTGGCCGAGGGCACCACCGTCATCGACAACGCGGCCCGCGAGCCGGAGATCGTGGACATCGGGCGGATGCTGCAGGCGATGGGCGCCCGGATCGAGGGGCTCGGCACGAGCACCGTGACGGTCGCCGGGGTGGCGTCCCTGCGCCCGGTGGAGCACCGGACGGTGCCCGACCGGATCGTCGCGGGCACCTGGGCGTTCGCCGCGGCCGTGACCGGGGGGACGGTGGAGATCGAGGGCGCGGAGCCCGGCCACCTGACCGTGGTGCTGGACAAGCTGCGCTCCGCGGGCTGCCGCGTGGACACGGACGGGGGCCGCTTCGTGGTCGCCGGACCGCGGCGGCCGCGGGCGATCAACGTGTCCACGCTGCCGTACCCGGGCTTCCCCACCGATCTGCAGCCGTTCGTGGTGGCCCTCAACGCGGTGGCCGAGGGCTCCGGCATGGTCACGGAGAACGTCTTCGAGGCCCGCTGGGGCTTCACGGCCGAGCTCGAGCGGCTGGGCGCGAGCGTGCGCCTCGACGGCCACCACGCCCTGGTGGCGGGGATGCCGGTGCTCTCCGGGGCGCCGGTGGAGGCCATGGACATCCGGGCGGGCGCGGCCCTCGTGATCGCGGGCATGGCCGCCGTCGGCACCACGGACGTGAGCGGCGTCCAGCACGTCGACCGCGGCTACGAGCACTTCGTGGAGCAGCTCGGGGCCGCGGGGGCCGCCGTCGAGCGGCACCTGGTCGGCACCGCGTACTGAGCACGCCGGCACGACGGAGCCCCGCACCCGGGACGGGTGCGGGGCTCCGTGCTCAGCCGGTGCGCGGGAAGCGGATCAGATGAGCGTGACGCCGGTGGCCTGCGGGCCCTTCTGGCCCTGGCCGATCTCGAACTCGACGCGCTGGTTCTCCTCGAGGGTGCGGAAGCCGCCCGACTGGATCTCCGAGTAGTGGACGAAGACGTCCGAGTCGGAGTCGTCGGGGGTGATGAAGCCGAAGCCCTTTTCGGCGTTGAACCACTTGACGGTGCCCTGGGCCATGAAGATCTCTCCTTGCGAGATGGTGCGAAACGTGTGCACAGGTCGTGCACTGAAGGGCGGTACCACGAGATGAGCCGAGGGCCGCGGTCTCCGTTCCCGAAGGAGGAGGACCAGGGCCAGGGTCGAACGTCACGCTCGCTTACCCGTTCTGCGAGCATGCAAAACATGGAACGAAGAACACGTTCAGCTTCACACACTCCCCGGGGGCGGTCAACGTTGTTCGCCTGCTGATCATCGCGTGTTGCGGGCTGTTCGCCGAGCGCGTGACCCCGGCGGCGCCCGGCGCGGACCCGGGCCCGCGCCGGTGGGCCCGGGGGAGCGGGCTCAGAAGAGGCGCGAGCCGCTGTCGTCGAGCCCGCGCATCTCGTCGTAGTCGAGGGTCAGGCACGCGATGCCCCGGTCCTCGGCGAGCACCCGGGCCTGGGGCCGGATGAGCTGGGCGGCGTACACCCCGCGCACGGGCGCCAGGAGGGGGTCCCGGTTGAGCAGCTCGAGGTACCGGGTGAGCTGCTCGACGCCGTCGATGTCGCCGCGGCGCTTGAGCTCGACCGCCACGGTGGCGCCGGCGGCGTCGCGGGCCAGGATGTCCACGGGCCCGATCGCGGTGGGGTACTCGCGCCGGACCAGGGTGTGCCCCGAGCCCAGGCGGTGGATCTGCTCGGCGAGCAGGCGCTGCAGGTCCGCCTCGACGCCGTCCTTCACCAGCCCGGGGTCGGTGCCCAGCTCGTGGGAGACGTCCTCGTGGATCTCGAACACCTGGATGACGAGGCGGTCGTCGCTCTTGGCGGCCTGGACGGTCCACGTCTGCAGCACGCCCTCGGCCGCGAGCTCGGCCTCCGGCTCGCCGACGTGCAGGCGGGCGGGCGGGCTCATCCAGTTCAGGGGCTTGTAGCTGCCGCCGTCCGAGTGGACGAGCACGGAGCCGTCCGCCTTCACGAGGAGGAGACGCCGGGCGGCGGGCAGGTGGGCGCGCAGACGCCCTTCGTAGTCGACGGAGCAATCGGCAATGACAAGACGCACGCGGACCAGCCTAGCGCTCCGCGGGACCCGGCCCGGACCCGGAGGCCCCCGCTGTGAGACGATGGCGCGGTGCCACGCTCCAACCACTCCTCCCGACGCCGCCACGGCGGCCCCGGCAGCGGCCCGCGCGCGAGCAAGTGGCAGCGCGGCGCCGCCCAGGAGCCGTGGTCGGTCGAACGCGTCCTGGAGCCGGCGCCCACGGTGGAGCGCTCGGCGGACGGGGACTGGCTGGTCCGCCACGTCCGGCCCGCCAACGCGGTCAAGACCTACACCTGCCCCGGCTGCGGCCGGTCGATCCCGCCGGGGATCGCGCACCTGGTCGTCTGGCAGCAGGACTCCCTGCTGGGGGCGCGCAGCGCCTTCGAGGACCGCCGCCACTGGCACGAGCGCTGCTGGCGCACCCGCCGCTGAGCCCGGCCCCGCCCGGCGCGGCCGCCGTCACGGCGTCACGCCGGGAGCGGACACGCGGGCGCACCGGTGGCCGAGCCGCCCCCGGCGGCCGATAATCGTGGAAGACCCGCGGCGCCCGCCGGGCGCCGTCCCGCCGCCGGCCGCCGCCCCGGCCCGGCGGACCGGACCACCGATCCCGCCCCGACACCGACGGCCCAGCGGACCGCCGTGCCCGTCGACGAGCCCTCAGGAGACGCCCCGTGAACGAGTTCCAGCACCAGCAGCCCCGCCGCACCGCCGAGACCGCTCCGCCGCCGCAGGAGGCCCCGCTCCCGTCGTCGGTGCGGGGCGCGGTGGACCTGGGCGCCGTGCCCGCCGCCGGGCCGGGCGGGCAGCCCGCGGGGGAGGGCCGGCCGGGCGGGTACCGCCGGGAGGTGACGGCGGCGGACTTCCAGGAGGTCGCCGAGCTCTCCACCCGGGTCCCCGTGGTCTTCGCCCTCTGGGCCCGCTTCAGCGAGCAGTCCGTGGCGTTCACCGACACCCTGGAGCAGGTCGTGGACCGCTACCGGGGACGGCTCCTGCTGGCCTCCGTGGACGCCGAGGCGGTCCCCGAGATCGCGCAGATGTTCCAGGCGCAGTCCGTGCCCACCGTGGTGGCGCTGCTCGGCGGGCGGCCCGTCCCGCTGTTCAACTCCACGGTCCCGGCCGAGCAGGTGACCCAGCTGCTGGACGAGCTGCTCGCGCTCGCCGAGCAGAACGGGATCACGGGCACCGTGGAGCCCGTCCGTCCCGACGACGAGCCGGAGCCCCTGCCCCCGCTGCACCAGGAGGCCGTGGACGCCCTCGAGGCCGGGGACGTCGACGCCGCCGAGGCCGCCTACCGGAAGGCGATCGCCGAGAACCCGGGGGACCGGGAGGCGAAGCTCGCCCTCGCCCAGGTGCACCTGCTCCAGCGGGTGCTGCCGCTGGACGCCGCGACGGTCCGCGCCGAGGCCGCCGCCGCCCCGGAGGACGTGGCGGCGCAGCTGGCCGTCGCCGACCTCGACGTCTCGGGCGGCCACGTGGAGGACGCCTTCCGCCGGCTGCTGGACCTGGTGCGGCGCACCGCCGGGGAGGAGCGGGACGCCGTCCGGCTGCGCCTGCTCGAGCTCTTCGACGTGGTGGGCGCCGAGGACCCGCGCACGGTGACCGCCCGGGGCGCCCTGATGCGCGCCCTGTTCTGAGCCCCCGCCCCTGACGCCCCCCTGACCGCCCCGCCCGCACGGCCACCGTCCGCCGGCGCGCGGGGCGCGTCCTCCGTTTTCGAAACACTTTTCAGAGGACGGANATCAGCGCGCCCAAAACGAATTCGAAAAGTCCCGCCTGCCTACGCTGGGGGCATGAGCCACCAGCACCTCCCGCAGGCCGCCCCGGAACGGACCGGTGCCCCCGCGCCGGACACCCCGGCGCCCCCGTCCGGCGGGCCGCCGGCGCTGAGCGTGCGCGGGCTCGTCCGGGTCTTCGGCCGCCCCGGCACCCCCGAGGCCAAGGTCGCCGTGGACCGCGTGGACCTCGACGTCCCCCGCGGCTCCTTCTTCGGCCTCGTGGGACGCAACGGCGCCGGCAAGACCACGATGCTGTCCATGGCGACCGGACTCCTCCGCCCCACGGCGGGCAGCGCCCGCGTGGCCGGTGTCGACGTCTGGGCCGAGCCCCGGCGGGCCAAGCAGCTCATGGGCGTGCTGCCGGACGGACTGCACCTGTTCGACCGGCTCACCGGACACCAGCTCGTCACCTACGCCGGCCTGCTGCGCGGCATGGACCGGGACGTCGTGGCCGAGCGCACCGACGACCTGCTGCGGGCCATGGACCTCACGGCCGACGCCGGGACCCAGGTCCAGGACTACTCCGCCGGCATGACCAAGAAGATCGCGCTGGCCGGCGCCCTCATCCACGCCCCGAGCCTGCTCGTCCTCGACGAGCCGTTCGAGTCGGTCGACCCCGTCTCGGCGGCGAACATCCGCGAGATCCTGCACGGCTTCGTGTCCGCCGGCGGGACCGTGGTCGTCTCCAGCCACGTCATGGACCTCGTGCAGCGGATGTGCGACCACGTCGCCGTGATGGACCGCGGCCGGGTGCTGGCCGCCGGGACGGTCGACGCGGTCCGGGCCGGGGCCACGCTCGAGGACCGGTTCGTCGAACTGGTCGGCGGGCGCCGGGAGACGGGGGAGGGCCTGCCGTGGCTGCGCCCGGAGTGAGCCCGGAGCTCGCCCCGGCCCCGGAGGGCCTCGCCCCCGCCCGGGCGGGCACCGCCGCCCTGGCCGGGCGCCTCGTGGGCCTCAAGGCGAGGATCCTCGTCAACACCCTCACCCGCAGCACCTGGGTGCTCGTGGGGACCGTGCTGGGCGCCGCCTACTTCGTGTTCCTGCTGGGCCTGGCCGTCGTCGCGCTGTTCCTGCTGGGCCGTCAGGACCTGTCCCTGGTGCGCACCGTCCTCGTGCTGGCCGGGTCGGCGGCCGTGCTGGCCTGGTGGCTGCTGCCCATCCTCGCGGCGCGGGCCGACGCCACGCTGGACCCGGCCCGACTCGCCCTCCTGCCCCTGTCCGTGGGCCAGGTGCAGTGGGGCCAGGCCCTCGGCGCGGTCGTCGGCGTGCCGGGTGCGCTCACCGTCGTGGCGCTCCTCGCCACGGTGAGCTCCTGGCGCTCGTCCGCGGCCGCGCTGCTCGCGGCCCTCCTGTGCGTGCCGCTCGCGCTGGCCCTCGTGGTCACCGGATCCCGCTGCGTCACCGCCCTCGCCGTCGGTCTCGGCCGCCGCCGACGCCTCACGGAGCTGGTCTCGCTGGCCGCGCTCGTGGCCCTGGTGCTGCTCGGCCCGATCCTCACCGGCCTGCTGAGCGGGCTGGAGCGGCTGTGGGACCGGCTGCCGCAGTACGCCGGCGTGCTCGCGTGGACACCGGTCGGAGCCGTCTGGGCGGTCCCGGCCGACGTCGCCGCCGGCCGGTGGGGCTCCGCCGCCGCCCGGCTGGCCGTCACGGTCCTGACCGTCGTCGTCCTCGTCCTCGTCTGGCGGGTCGCGCAGGAGCGGGCCCTCACCACCACGGCCGGCGGGCGGACCGCGGCCCCGCGCGAGGGGGCCGCCGGCGCGGGGCTCCTCGACCTCGCGCCCCGGCGCCCGTGGGCGGCCGTCGCGGCCCGGTGCCTGGTCTACTGGGTCAGGGACCCCCGCTACTCGGCCGGTCTGCTCGTCATCCCGGCCCTCGCCGTGCTCATGTGGTTCTCCCGGGACCCGGAGGGAGGCGGCGTCCTCCTCTACGCCCTGGGCCCGATGATCGCGGCGCTGCTCGCGTACCAGATCTCGGGCGACGTGTCCTACGACAACACCGCCCTGCACCTGCACGTCCTCACCGGTGTGCGGGGCGTCCACGACCGCGCGGGCCGGGTGCTCGCGCTGCTCGTGATCGCCGTGCCGCTCACGGCGGCCGGGCTGCTGCTGCCGTTCGCGGTCGAGGGCCGGTGGCAGCTGCTGCCCGGGGTCGCGGGCACCGCGCTGCTGGCGCTGCTGGGCGGGGCGGGCCTGTCCTCGGTGATGTCCGCCCGGTACACCTACCCCGTGGCCCCGCCGGGCGCGTCCCCGCTGAAGACGCCGCAGGGCTTCACCGTCCTGAACGTCCTCGTCCAGTTCGTGGCGCTGGGGCTGATCCTCGTCCTCGTGCTGCCGGCCGCCGTCCCCCTCCTCGTGCAGGTCTTCACCGGCGACCCCGTGTGGGGCTGGGCGGGGCTGGCCGCCGGGGCGGTGCTCGGCCCGCTGCTGTGCTGGGGCGGGATCGTCCTCGGCGGGCGCTGGTACGACCGGCGGGCCCCCGAGCTGCTCCAGGAGGTCGCCCAGTTCCGCTGAGCGGGACGGGCGCTCCCGGCGCACGGGGGCCGGCGGGGACGGGGTAAACTGGCGCCCATGCATGTCTCAGCGGCGACCACCGGCACCCCGACGAACGGCCCGGACGACACCCCGTACAGTGCCGATCCGGCGCAGCCGGCCGGGGGCACCTCGACGATCGAGCGCGAGGAGACTAGAGAGCTCCAGGAGCCGGGCGACCACGAGCGCTTCGCGCACTACGTGCGCAAGGAGAAGATCATGGAGTCCGCCCTCTCCGGCGAGCCCGTGATCGCCCTGTGCGGCAAGGTCTGGGTCCCCGGCCGCGACCCGCAGCGGTTCCCGGTGTGCCCGACCTGCAAGGAGATCTACGACGGACTCCGCCCCCCGAACGACCAGGGCGACGACCAGGGCTGAGCACCCCCGGCCGAGCAAGCGCCCGCCGCCGGCGGGCGCTTTTGCGTGGCCCGCCGCGCCCCCGTCATCCACCGCGGCCACCAGGCCGCGGCACCACGAGCGAAAGGACGTCGCCAGAGTGTCCCAGGACGACCAGCTCTCCTTGTTCGGCGCAGCCGCCGCCGACCTCCCCCCGGCCTATCCGGACCGCGCCGCGTGGGGCACGGCCCCCAAGCTGCGCGCCTGGCAGGCGGAGGCGCTGCAGCGCTACTTCGAGGCACAGCCCCGGGACTACATGGCCGTCGCGACCCCCGGGGCCGGCAAGACGACCTTCGCGCTGCGCGTGGCCAAGGAGCTCTTCGACCGCGGGACCGTCAACCGGATCACGGTGGTGACGCCCACGGACCACCTCAAGCGGCAGTGGGCGGACGCCGCCGCCCGCGTGGGCCTGGCGATCGACCCGAACTTCAAGAACGCGGACGGCTCCCACGGCCGGGACTACCTGGGCGCCGCCGTGACCTACTCGCAGGTGGCCATGAAGCCGCTCCTGCACCGGGCCCGCACCGAGGCGGGCCGGACCCTGGTGATCATGGACGAGATCCACCACGCCGGGGACTCCCTCACATGGGGCGACGGGCTCCAGGAGGCCTTCGACCCCGCCGCCCGCCGGCTCGCCCTGACCGGCACCCCCTTCCGCTCGGACACCGCGCCGATCCCGTTCGTGCGCTACCTGGAGGACGGGGACGGCATCCGCCGCTCGAGCGCCGACTACACCTACGGCTACGGCGACGCGCTCAAGGACCACGTGGTCCGGCCCGTGATCTTCCTCGCCTACTCGGGACAGATGCGCTGGCGCACCAGCGCGGGGGAGGAGATGGCCGCGGAGCTCGGCGAGGGCTTCACGAAGGACATCACCGCCCACGCGTGGCGCACGGCGCTCGATCCGAACGGGCAGTGGATCCCGTCGGTGCTCCAGGCCGCGGACCAGCGGCTCACGGAGGTGCGGCGCACCGTGCCGGACGCCGGGGCGATGGTCATCGCGACCGACCACCAGGACGCGAAGGCCTACGCCGCGCAGCTGCGCCGGATCACGGGAGAGAACCCCACCGTGGTCCTCTCCGACGACAAGGGCGCCTCAGACCGGATCGACGAGTTCTCCGTCGGGGACAGCCGCTGGATGGTGGCCGTGCGGATGGTCTCCGAGGGCGTCGACGTCCCCCGGCTCGCCGTGGGCGTCTACGCGACGTCCACGTCCACGCCGCTGTTCTTCGCCCAGGCGGTCGGCCGCTTCGTGCGCGCCCGCAAGCGCGGGGAGACGGCCTCCGTGTTCCTGCCGTCCGTGCCGGCGCTGATGCAGCTCGCCAACGAGATGGAGGCCGAGCGGGACCACGCCCTCGACAAGCCCGCCGCGGAGGAGACCGGCCTGCCGGCCGACCCGCTCGAGGAGGGCTGGGACGACGACCTGCTCGAGGAGGCCAACCGGGAGGAGAAGGCGTCCGCGGCCCTCGCCCAGGGCCGGTTCGAGGCCATCGGCTCGGACGCGTCCTTCCACGGGGTCCTCTTCGACGGCGGCGCCTTCGGCGGCGGCGTGGCGGTGGGCTCGGAGGAGGAGGCGGACTTCCTCGGCATCCCGGGCCTGCTCGAGGCCGACCAGGTCTCGGCGCTGCTGCGGGAGCGGCAGTCCCAGCACGCCCGGCGGCGCCCCGGCGCCGCCCGCACCCCGGAGCAGCCGGCGGTGCCCGACCACCGGCGGCTCAAGGAGCTGCGCGCCACCCTGTCCAAGAACGTCTCGGCCTGGGCGTCCCGCACCGGCACCCCGCACGGCATGGTCCACAACGAGCTGCGCCGGGTGTGCGGCGGACCCGCGGTGGCGCAGGCGAACGAGGCGCAGCTCCAGGCGCGGGTCAAGAAGCTGCAGGACTGGTTCATCGGGCGCAAGTGAGTCGCGCCCGGGACGCGAACCGCCCGGGACGAGGCGGTCCGCTGCCGGGCACGGGTCAGGACCGGACGACCTCGACCCCCGCCTCGGCCATCTCCCGCAGGGCGCGCTCTGTGGACTCCGCGGCGACGCCCGCGGTGAGCTCCACCAGCACCCGGGTGTCGTAGCCGGCCTCGACGGCGTCCAGGGCGGTCGCCCGCACGCAGTGGTCGGTCGCCAGGCCCACGATGTCCACGGCCTCGATCTCGTGCTCCCGCAGCCAGTCGTCGAGGCTCACGTCCGGCTCGTCGTCGACGTCCTCGTCGTCGCCCATCGGCACGTCCGCGTCCGGGGCGAGCAGCCCCTCGAAGCCGGAGTAGGCGGCGTCGTGCTCGCCCTTGCGGAACCACGCCTGGATCCAGTCCGTGTCCAGGTCCGGGTGGGAGTGGGCCCCGCGGGACTCGGCGACGCAGTGCACGGGCCAGGAGTCCACGTAGTCCGGCTCGTCGGAGAAGTGCGCCCCGGGGTCGACGTGCCAGTCCTGGGTGGCCGCGACGGCCGCGTAGTCCCCGTGGTGGTCCTCCAGGTGCTCCGACACGGCGGCGGCCACCGCCGCGCCTCCGGCGACGGGCAGCGAGCCGCCCTCGCAGAAGTCGTTCTGCACGTCGACGACGATCAGTGCGGTCCTCATGGTGTTCCTCCCTCTGTTCGGTGCTTCACGCTCGTGCCTCTCGCTCGGTGCTTCTCGCCCGGTGGTGCTCCTCCGGCGGGTGCCGCTGGGCGGATCCCGCCCGGCGCGCGCCGCCCGGACGGGCGCTCAGGCCGGGGCCTCGGGCCCCAGGACGGTCGGGATCACGGGGTCGCCCTCGCTGAGCCGCCGGGCCGAGCGGGGCAGCTCCGCCACGGACGCCGCGTGCCGCTCCCGGGCCCGGCGGACCCCCTCCGGGCCCGTCCAGCCGTCCAGCAGCTCGCCGCGGCGGACGAAGTCCTCCAGCAGCGGCCGGTCGTCGCCGTCGTCGTCGGGCAGCCGGCCGATGCCGACCATCTCGTGGGTCGCCGTGCCCCGCTCGTCCCGGCGCCGCAGGGCGTGCTTGCGCCCGCCCACGGACACCTTGCCCTTCGCGGCCTTCGCCACGGGCCGCAGCTCGCCGGAGGAGTCCTCGCGGGCCACCAGCTTGTAGACCATCGACGACGTCGGCGCGCCGGAGCCGGTGACCACTCGGGTGCCCACGCCGAACGCGTCGACGGGCGCGGCGTTCAGGGCCGCGATCGCGTACTCGTCCAGGTCCGAGGTGACGGTGATGCGGGTGTCCGGGTCGCCGAGCTCGTCGAGGAGCCCGCGCACCCAGGCGGCCTGGGTCACGAGGTCGCCCGAGTCCAGGCGCACGCCGCCCAGACCGGGACCCGCGAGCTCCACGGCCTTGCGCACCGCGGTCTCGACGTCGTAGGTGTCGACCAGCAGGGTCGTGTCCCGGCCCATGGACTGGAGCTGGGCGCGGAAGGCGTCCTCCTCCGTGTCGTGCAGGAGCGTGAAGGAGTGGGCGGCCGTCCCGACCGTCCGGATCCCGTAGCGGTGCCCGGCCTCGAGGTTCGACGTCGAGTCGAAGCCGCCGATGACCGCCGCCCGCGCGGCCGCGACGGCGGCCTCCTCGTGGGCGCGCCGGGAGCCCATCTCGATGCACGGGCGCCCCGCCGCGGCACCCACCATGCGGGAGGCGGCCGAGGCCACGGCGCTGTCGTAGTTGAGCACCGACAGGAAGTACGTCTCGAGCACGCACGCCTCGGCGAAGGTGGCCTCGACCACGAGCAGCGGCGACGAGGGGAAGTACGCCTCGCCCTCGGCGTAGCCGGAGATCGAGCCGGTGAAGCGGAAGTCGGCGAGGTAGTCCAGGGTGGCTCGGTTGACCACGCCGGTGTCCGACAGGAAGCGCAGCTGCTCGTCGCCGAAGCGGAAGCTCCCGAGCCCCTCGAGGAGGCGCCCCGTGCCCGCCACCACGCCGTAGCGCCGCCCAGCGGGCAGCCGCCGGGCGAAGACCTCGAACACGCTGCGCCGCTGCGCGGTGCCGGCGTGCAGGGCGGCCTGCAGCATGGTCAGCTCGTAGTGGTCGGTCATCAGGGACGTGGGCGGCGGGGCCCACCGGTGGCTGCGCTGGTTCACGGGCACCACTCTAGCGACGCCGCCGGTGCGCCCCGCCTCCGGCACTCGCTACGATGGACGGACCATGCACTGCGCTACTCCCGCCGCCGCCCGCCCCGCGGCCACCGCCACCCCGGAGACCGGCACCCGGCCCACCGGCGCGACGTCCGTGGCCACGGAGACCGAGACCCCGTGGAACGTGGTCGTGTGGGACGACCCCGTCAACCTGATGAGCTACGTCACCTACGTGTTCCGCTCCTACTTCGGCTACCCGGAGGAGAAGGCCCGCTCCCTGATGCTGGAGGTCCACCACCACGGGCGCTCCGTGGTGGCCAGCGGCTCCCTCGAGGAGGCCGAGACCCACACCGCGGCGATGCACGGCTTCGGACTGTGGGCCACCTTCGAGCAGGCGGGGGGCCACTGATGGCGCAGGGCTTCCGGTCCACCCGCCGGGGCATCACCGCCCGCTTCGAGGAGCCCGAGAAGGAGCTGCTCCAGAAGCTGTTCGCGGACGTCGCCCAGGCGCTCGCCCCCGAGCAGCCGGCCTCGGAGGACTCGCTCGAGCGGATGCTCGGCGTGTCCGGGGACGCCACCGTCCCCGACGACTCCGCGCTGCGGCGGCTGCTGCCCGACGGGAGCCTGGACCCCGAGCGCGCCGCCGAGTTCCGCCGGTACACGGAGCGGGGGCTGCGGGAGACCAAGCGCGGCGTGCTGCAGCAGGCGGCCCTCGCGCTGGAGGCCCAGCCCGTGCGGCTGGACCCCGCCCAGGCGCAGGCCTTCGGGCAGGCCCTCAACGACGTGCGGCTGGTGCTGGCGGACCGGCTCGGGATCCGCAGCGAGGCCGACGCCGAGCGCGTGGGTCGCTACGACGACTGGTCCGCGATCGAGGACGTCGAGACGTACATGTCGCTCCTGTACAACTTCGTCTCGTGGTTGCAGGAGACCCTCATGGAGGCCCTCCTCCACGACCTGCCCCGGGACTGACCGGGCACGACACCCCGGGCGGCCCCCGCCCCGGCCGGGGGTGACGCGGCTCACGGCGGCACGGCCGCGGCGCGGTTTGGGACGGCGGCACGCCCGGGACTACGCTCTTGACGATATGCAGGATGACGACGTCTTCGGGGCCGGCGGCCGGGCCGCCCGGCGCCCCAACCCCGGTTCACCCATCGGCGTGTTCGACTCCGGGGTGGGCGGTCTCACCGTGGCCCGCGCCATCATCGACCAGCTGCCCCACGAGGAGATCGTGTACGTGGGGGACACCGCCCACGGGCCCTACGGGCCGCTGCCGATCGCCGAGGTCCGGGCGCACGCCCTGCGGATCATGGACGAGCTCGTCGACTCCGGCGTCAAGCTGCTCGTGATCGCCTGCAACACGGCGTCCGCGGCGGTGCTGCGCGACGCCCGGGAGCGCTACACCCGGGTCTACGGGATCCCGGTGGTCGAGGTCATCCAGCCGGCGGTGCGCCGGGCGGTCGCCTCGACCCGCAACGGCCGGATCGGCGTCATCGGCACGGAGGCGACGGTCGGTTCCCGCGCCTACGACGACACGTTCGCCGCCGCCCCCCACCTGCGGATCGACTCGGTGGCCTGCCCCGCGTTCGTCGACTACGTGGAGGCGGGCGTCACCACGGGGCCCGGCCTGCTGGCCACGGCCCAGGCCTACCTGGACCCGCTGCGCGAGGCCGACGTGGACACGCTGGTGCTGGGCTGCACCCACTACCCCCTGCTCACCGGCGTGATCTCCTACGTCATGGGCGACGCCGTCACGCTGGTCTCCAGCGCGGAGGAGACCGCCAAGGACGTCTACCGGGCGCTCGTCAGCCACGGGCTCGAGCGCGAGCCGGGGGTGTCGGGCGGGCCCGCCCGGCACGAGTTCCTCGCCACCGGGGACGCCGCGTCCTTCGAGGTCCTCGCCCGGCGGTTCCTGGGGCCGGAGGTCGCCCGCGTCCGGCACACCAGCTCCGTGGCGGAGCAGTACCCCACGGGCTCGCTCGCGCGGATCACCCCGGAGATGATCGGGGGAGCGGGCCCGTCCGCGCCCTGAGCAGCTCCGCGGCCGGTGCGGCCGCCGTCCCACCGGCACCTCCTGGAAGGCTCTCGCCCATGAAACTCACCATTATCGGATGCACCGGCTCCTTCGCGGGGCCGAACTCCCCGGCCTCCTGCTACCTCGTCAGCGGTGAGGACGCCGAGGGACGGACCTGGCGCATCCTGCTGGACATGGGCAACGGCGCCCTCGGGGTGCTGCAGCGTCACATCGACCTGCACGACATCGACGCCGTGCTCGTCAGCCACCTGCACCCCGACCACTGCATCGACCTGGCCGGGCTGCACGTGGCGATCAAGTGGGACCCGCGCGGCTGGGGCCGACCCCCGATCCCGCTGTGGGCGCCCACCGGCCTCCACGAGTACCTCAGCAGCACCCACGGGCTCCCCACGGAGCCCGGGATGCACGGGGAGTTCGACTTCCACACCTGGGTCCCGGAGGAGCCCGTGCGGGTGGGGCCGTTCGCGATCACGCCCTTCCGGGTGGAGCACCCCACCCCCGAGCCCTACGCCCTGCGCATCGACTACGACGGCGTCATGGGCCCCAGCACCCTGGCCTACTCGGGGGACACCGACGCGTGCGAGGGGCTCGTGCGCGCCGCGCGGGACGCCGACGTCTTCCTGTGCGAGGCCGCCTACCACGAGGGCCGCGACGACGCGCTGCGCGGCATCCACCTGACCGGCCGGCGCGCGGCGGAGGCCGCCCGGGACGCCGGGGCCCGCCAGCTGCTGCTGACGCACCTGCCGGTGTGGAACTCCCCGACGCGGGCCGTGGAGGAGGCGCAGGAGGTCTTCGCGGGACCCATCGGGGTGGCCGAGCCCGCCTACACCTACCGGATCGTCCGGCGGGGGAGCGGCCGTCCCGCGGCCGCCGTCGGGCCGTGAGCCCCGCCGCCGGCGGCCGGGCCGGGCGGTCGGTGCCGCGGGGTAAGGTGGACCACATGGATTCCCCCGTCGACCAGACCGCACCGGCCCTCTCGACCTCGGGGGTGACCCGGTCGGACGGCCGTTCGCCCGGTGAGCTGCGACCCATCACGATCACCCGCGGCTGGTCCCAGCAGGCGGAGGGCTCCGCCCTCATCGAGTTCGGCAGCACCCGGGTGCTGTGCACCGCGTCCGTGACCGAGGGCGTCCCGCGCTGGCTCAAGGGGGAGGGCCGCGGCTGGGTGACCGCCGAGTACGCGATGCTCCCGCGGGCCACGTCCACCCGGTCCGCCCGCGAGTCCGTGAAGGGCAAGATCGGCGGGCGCACCCACGAGATCTCCCGGCTCATCGGCCGCTCCCTGCGCTCGGTCATCGACCTCTCCGCCCTCGGCGAGAACACCGTGGTCCTCGACTGCGACGTCCTCCAGGCCGACGGCGGCACCCGCACCGCGGCCATCACCGGCGCCTACGTGGCCCTCGCCGAGGCGATCGGGTGGGCCCGGGCCGAGGGGCTCGTCGCCCGCCGCGCGCAGCCGCTCACCGACACGGTGGCCGCCGTGTCCGTGGGCATCATCGACGGCGTGCCGATGCTGGACCTCCCGTACGTCGAGGACGTGCGGGCCGAGACCGACATGAACGTGGTGGTCACCGGGTCCGGCGACTTCGTGGAGGTGCAGGGCACCGCCGAGGGCGCCCCCTTCGACCGCACCGAGCTGGACGCCCTGCTCGACCTCGCGCTGGCCGGCTGCGCCCAGCTCACCCAGATCCAGGTCGAGACCCTGCGCGAGGCCGGCGATGGGTGACCACCACGGCGCCCGGGTGGTGCTCGCCACGCACAACCGGGGCAAGCTCGCCGAGCTGCGGGACCTGCTCGCGGCCGCGCTGCCCGGAGCCGACGTCGAGCGGCTGGTCGTGGACGCCGCCGCGGCCGGGGCCCCCGACGTCGTCGAGGACGGCACCACCTTCGAGGCCAACGCCCTGCTCAAGGCCCGCGCCGCCGCCGCCGCGACCGGGCTGATCGCCGTGGCCGACGACTCCGGCCTGGCCGTCGACGTGCTGGGCGGGGCCCCCGGGATCTTCTCCGCGCGCTGGTCCGGCCGGCACGGCGACGACGCCGCGAACCTGCGGCTGCTGCTCGCCCAGCTCTCCGACGTCCCCGACGTCCACCGCGGCGCGCAGTTCGTGTGCGCCGCCGCGCTCGTCACCCCTGACGGCCGCGAGCACGTGGAGACCGGGACGCTGCGCGGCGCCCTGCTGCGGGAGCCCGTGGGGGACGGCGGCTTCGGCTACGACCCCGTGCTGCGCCCCGACGGGTCCGACCGGACCTGCGCCGAGCTCACGCGCGCGGAGAAGAACGCCATCAGCCACCGCGGGCGCGCGATGCGGGCCCTGCTCCCGCACCTGCTGACCGCCCTCGACCCCGCCGCCGTCCCCGACTGACCCACGCCCGAACCGAGGAAGTTGACCATGCCCTGGTCGCAGCTCCACCACCTGCCGTTCGCCGGCGCCGTCGAGGCCGTGCTGCGTGAAGCCGGCATGAGCGCCGACCCCGGCCAGTGGGAGGTCCACGCCGGCGGGTCCGCCCACGTGGTGGTGAACGTGGGTCACGTGATCTCCGTGCGGATCGCCAAGAACGCCACGGTCTGCGAGCACGTCCAGCGCCGCACGGAGGTGCTGCGGAGGCTGCCCCGCTTCTCGTTCGCGACCCCGCGGCCGCTCACCGGAGTGGTGGTCTCCCACGGCTACACCGGGGTGGGTCTGACCTGGCTGCCCGGGCACCCGCACCCGCCCGGGCACGGCGACCCGGCCGTGCTGCACCGGGTGCTGACCGAGCTGGCCGAGGTCGACACCTCGGGCTTCGCACGGTACCTCGATCGTCCCGGCCAGCACTGGGGCGGCCACCGGCGGCGGCACGTGCTGCTCGACGAGGTCATCCCGCGGCTGCTGCCCCGCAACCAGGAGGCCGCGCGGCGGGCCGTCGCCGAGCTCGCGGCGCTGCCGACCGTGGCACCGACCCTGGTGCACGGGGACCTCATGGGGCACAACATGCTGTGGGACGGGGACGGGGACGAGCTCACGGGCATCATCGACTGGGACCACGCCTGCCTGTCCGACCCCGCGCACGACGCCGCGTCCCTCGGGCTGTGGTACGGCTGGGACACCCTGCGCGCCGCCGTCTCGGAGACCGTCTACGAGCGGGCCCGGCTGCACGCGCGCACGTTCCCGCTGCAGGCGGTCGCCTACGCGCTGCACCACGACCTCGACACCGCCCAGGTCAACCAGTCCATCGCCCGGGCCGACGACTGGATCGAGACCAACCTGCGCGGTGTCTCCGCCTGAGCGGGCGCAGTAGGCTGTTCCGGTGCCTCGTCCCGCTTCCCCCGACACGACCACCGACCGGCCCGCCGCGGATCCGTCGTCCCTCTCCTTCACCGCCATCGACTTCGAGACCGCGAACCGCTTCATCGGCTCGCCGTGCGCCGTGGGCCTCGTGCGGGTCCGCGGCGGACGGGTGGTGGCGGAGCGCTCCGCCTACATGCGCCCGCCGCGCACCCGCGCGGACTTCGACCCCGGGAACACGCGCATCCACGGGATCACCGAGCACACGGTGGCGGGCCACCCCGGCTTCGCCGAGCTGTGGCCGCGGATCGAGGACTGGATCCTGGCCGAGGACCCCGACGAGCTCGTGGTGGCGCACAACGCGGCCTTCGACATGGGCGTGATCCGCGCCGCGTGCGCGGAGACGGACACGCGGCACGCCCCGCTGGCGTACGCGTGCAGCCTGGCGCTGGCCCGGCGCGGCTACGACCTGCCGTCCTACGCGCTGCCCCGGGCGGCCGAGGCCGCCGGGGTGCCGCTGCGCCGCCACCACGACGCCCTCGAGGACGCCCGGGCCTGCGCGGGGATCGTGGTGGACCTGGTCCACCGGGCCGGTGCGGGCACCGTCCGGGAGCTGCTCGCCGGCGCGGGACTGAACGTCAAGCGGCTGGCGGCGCCCCCACTTCCCTGAGCCAGCGCTCGGCCGTCTCCGACACCACGTCCCCGGCGTCCAGCCGGGTGCGCCACTCCGGCGGCAGCGCGGCCGTCCCGAGGGCCGCGCCCGTCACGGCGCCGGCGATCGCCCCCGCCGCGGCCGGGTGGCCGGTGCCGGCGGTGGCCAGCTCCACCGCGCGGCGGAACACGGCCTGCGGGTCCCCGGCGCCCGGGGCCTCGGCCTCCGCGCGCAGGGCCGCGCCGAGGCCGCCCGCGAGGGTCTCCGGGGCGGCCCCGCCCTCGCCGAGCAGCCGGTCGAGCGCCGCGGGGTCGGGGTCCTCCCGCATGGCGGCGCGCACGGCGTCCTCGAGCCGGGCGAGGGTCTCGGCCACCGGGCGCGTGAGGTTCCCGGCGGTCTCGCGGGCGGCGGCCACGGCGGCGGCGACCGGCCGCGGCAGGCCCTCCCGGCGGGCCCGCACGGCGGCGTGGACCACGAAGCCCTGGACGGCCGCCGCGGTCTGCGCCTCGGGGTGCCCGTGGGTCAGGGCGGCGCCGTTGATGGCCAGGGGCGCGAGCGTGCGCCAGCCGACGTGGGGGAGCAGACCGAACGGCGAGGAGCGCAGCACCGGTCCGGCGCCCTTGGCCTCCGGCTGCAGGGGGCGCTCGACCTCGCCCATCCGGCCGGAGCGGAGGGCCGCCAGCACCGTTCCGTCCGGCTCCCGCACGGCGTGCAGGACCTCGTGCTCGTCGATCGGGCGGGGCAGGGGCCGCGGCGCCTCGGCCGGGTGGCGCTCGCCCTGGGTCCCCAGCCAGCGCAGGTAGGCCAGCCACAGGCACGCGGTCTCGTCGGCGCCGTGGCCCTGGTTCGCCCACTCGACGACCTCCTGCAGGGCGTCCAGGGTGTAGAGGGTCAGCTGGGTGGCGTCGGAGATCCGCAGCACCGCGCTGCCTTCGGCGTCGGCGGGGGCGTCCGCGCCGGCCGCCGCGGAGCGGGAGCGCGGACCGGAGCTCGCGCGGCCGCCCAGCGCGTCCCCGAGGGCTCCGCCCAGCAGGGCCGCGCGCACGGAGTCGGCGTACTCGGGCCAGGCGGGGTCGAGGCCGGCGACGGGCGAGAGCAGGGGTGCGGGCATGCGGTCAGTGTAGTCGGCGGCCGACACGGCCCGGGGCGGTTCAACCGCCCTTCAGGTCACTGTGGTTGCATGGCACGGGCGCCCGGCGCCCCGCCGGCACGGCACCCCCACCGTGCCGCCCCGATCCCTGAGGAGAAATCCATGAGTCACCACGTTCCCGGCACCACCGCGCGCCCCGGCGCCGACGGCGCCGACAGCGCCGTCCACGACGGCGCCGCCCCCGGCACGGCGGGCCTCGCGGCGCCCGTGCCCGTCGCCGCGCGCAAGGACACCGTGCCCGCCGGCGCCCCGGAGGCCGCGTCCGCGCCGGCCCAGTGGGCCGCCGAGTTCGCAGGGACGGCGCTGCTGGTCTTCGCCGGGCTGGGCACGGGCATGTTCGCCACCGAGGTCATCGACTCCGCGCTCGGCTTCGGTCTCGGCCTGGTCGCCGCGATCGTCGCCTTCGGGCACGTCTCCGGGGGGCACTTCAACCCCGCGGTGACGCTCGCCGCGGTCGTGGCCGGGCGCACGCCCGCACGGGCCGCGATCGGCTACGTGGTGGCCCAGGTGCTCGGCGCCCTGGCCGCGGCCGGCGTGCTGTGGGCGGTGCTCATCAGCCTGCTCGACTCCTCGACCACCGCGCAGGTCCTCGGCGCGGTCTCCAACGGCTTCGGGGAGAACTCCACCTCCCAGGCCGGGTGGACCACCGTGCTGCTCGTCGAGTTCGTGGCGACCGCCCTGTTCGCCCTCGTGGTCCTGGGCTCCACCGCGCCGCGGGCCAACGCGGTGCTCGCCCCCGTGGCCATCGGTGCGGCCCTCGCGTTCCTGCTCACGATCACCGCGCCGTTCGACGGCGGGTCGCTGAACCCCGCCCGCTCGACCGGCGCCGCCGTGGTCGCCGGCGCCGGCCACCTGGGCCAGCTGTGGCTGTTCTGGGTGGCCCCGCTGCTCGGCGGCCTCGTGGCCGGTCTGGTCCACCGCTCGGCGACGCTCTCCCGGCCGCGCCGCGGCGCCGGGGCGCCCGCCGCGGAGGAGGACGCCCCGGCAGCGGAGGCGACGCCCACCGCGTCCGCCGCGCCGGTCCGGGAGCGGTGAGCCCGCGGCCCTGCCGGATCCGGCAGGGCCGCCGGATCCTCCGCCCGCCGCGGGGGACCGACGCTTTCCGTCATCCTCCGGACGGCGGGGCTAGGCTGGTCCGTGCCCGGCCGCGGTCGGGAGGATGCGGAGGTACCTCGTGAGCAGTGCGCGCGCCGCCGAGCCCCTCGGGGGTTTCAGCACGGCCGCCCGCTCGCCCCTGGCCGACTCCCGGGAGCTCGCCGCCGTCAGCGGCGCGCTGTACCCCGTGCTGACCCTGCTCGTGCGGCTGCCCCAGACCATGGTGCCCCTCGGCGTGCTGACCACGGTGGCGCTGATCTCCGGGTCCCCGGCCCTGGGCGCCTTCTGCGCCGCCGCCGTGACGTTCGGCTCGGCGGTGTGCGGGCTGGCCATGGGCGCGGCCGCCTCGTGGCGCCGGCGCCAGCTCGGCCTGGTGCTGCTCACCCTCGTGAACCCGCTGGTGGTGTGGTGGCTCGTGCGCCGGCTCCCGGACCTCGCCGCCGACCCCGGGGCGGCCCCCGCCCAGCTGGTGCTCCCGTGCCTGCTCGCCGGGCTCGTGCTGCCGCAGATGGGCGTGGCGTGCCGGCTGCGCTGGTGGTCCCTGCTGCGCCGGGACTCCCGGGAGGACCTCTTCGACACCGCGCTGCGCCACGAGAGCGTCATGGACTCGCTGGCCACCGTCCTGGCAGCCGCGGTGACCGGGCTCGTGGCCGTGACCCTCGGGCCGGTGGCCGTGCTGGTGCTCGCGGCCACCCTGACCCTCGTGGGCACCACCGTGTTCCTGCTGCACTGCTCGGCCCGCCTGCCGCGGGGGCTCATCCACTTCCTGCCGCCCGTCGCGGCCGCACCGAACCGGGCGGCCCGCAACCGCCGCCGCCGGGCGCGGCAGCTCCGGCTGCTCCCCGTGCTGGGGATGGGGGCGCTGGGGGCCCTCGTGGGGTCGACCCTGGGAGCGGTCCTCGTCTTCGCGACCGCCGTGGACGCGGTGGTCTCGGTCAGCTGGCTGTACGCGGTCTCGGGGTTCACCTCGGCGCTGGCCGCGGTGGCCGCGTCCGCCCGCACCGAAGAGCTGCGGCTGTGGAACCGCTGGGTGGCGGCGGCCGCCGGGGCCGTGCTCGCCGCGATGCTCCTGACCATCCCGGACGACTCCGCGGGGATGGTGGTCGTGCTGGCGCTGGCCGGGCTGACCACCGGGCCGTGCCTGGTGGGGGTCTACGAGATCGCCCGGCTCGTGGCCCCGAGCTCCCGGGTCACGGCCCTGACCACCGTCATGACCGCGGTGATGAGCGTGGGGCTGACCGGGGGGCTCGCCCTGTCCGGGTGGTGGGGGGAGTCCTGGGGCTACCGGAGCGCCGCACTGGTGCCGGTGCTCTCCGCGGCGGTCCTGCTGGCCACGGCCCTGACCTTCGTGCACCGCTGGCGGCGCATCGGTCCCGGGGACCTCTGAGCCCACCGGGCCCGGGACAGTGCCGGCAGGGGCACCGCCGTCCCGGGCCACCCGCCGGGCCCGGAGGCCGCGGCGGGTGGCCGGGGTCGCGGTCAGTGGCCCCGGTCGATCCACTCCTTGAGGTGCGGGGCCTCGGCGCCGATCGTGGTGGTGTCGCCGTGGCCGGTGAGCACCTCCGTGGACTCGGGCAGCGTCAGCAGCCGCTCGCGGATGGAGTCCACGATCGTGGGGAAGTCCGACCAGGACCGGCCCGTGGCGCCGGGACCGCCCTGGAACAGGGTGTCCCCGGAGAACAGCACCCCGCCCTCGCCCAGGCCCGGGGCCCAGAAGCACACGGACCCGGGGGAGTGGCCCGGGGTGTGCAGCGCGGTGAGGGTCGTCCCCGCCACGGTGAACTCGTCCCCGTCGGCGATCGCCGCGTCGAAGGGCGTCTTCGGGTAGACCTGCTCCCACAGCACCGTGTCCTCCGGGTGCAGGTGGATCGTCCCGCCCACCTGCCCGGCCACCTCCTTGACGGAGCGGATGTGGTCGTCGTGGGCGTGGGTGAGCAGGACCGCGGTCACCGTGCGCCCGGCGACGGCCTCCACCACCGCGGCGGGGTCGTGGGCCGGGTCGATCACCACGCACTCGTCGTCGTCGCCCACGATCCACACGTTGTTCTCGACGTCCCAGGTCCCGCCGTCGAGGGAGAACGTCCCGGAGGTGACCAGCCGGTCGATGCGGGCCCGGCCGGCGCCCGCGGCGGGCCGCACCGGGACGGCGCCGCGGTCGGCGGGGTGGGCGCGCTCCCGGTCGGGCAGGGCCTCGCCGTCGTGGCCGTCGACGGCGCTCATCGGCCGAGCTCCACGACGGAGCGCAGCACCTTGCCGGCGGTCATCCGCTCGAAGGCGGGCTCGACGTCCTCGATCCCGATCCGTTCGGTGACGAAGCCGTCGAGGTCCAGCCGGCCCAGCCGGTACTGGTCCACGAGCATCGGGAAGTCCCGGTTCGGCAGGGTGTCGCCGTACCAGGCGGACTTGATGGCCCCGCCGCGGCCGAAGACCTCGTCCAGCGGGATCTCCCACGTGGTGCCGGGGGCGGGCACGCCCACCAGGACCAGCCGTCCGGCGAGATCGCGGGCCTCGAAGGCCTGCTGGAAGGTCGCGGCGACGCCCACGGCGTCGACCACGACGTCGGCGCCGTGCCCGCCCGTGAGCTCCTGGATCGCCGCGACGGGGTCCTGCTCCTTCGAGTTCACCGTGTGGGTGGCGCCGAACTTCTGCGCCGTGGCGAGCTTCTCGTCGTCGAGGTCCACGGCGATGATCGTGGTGGCCCCGGCGAGCTGGGCCCCGGCGATCGCCGCGGTGCCGACGCCGCCGCAGCCGATCACGGCCACGGACTCCCCGCGCCGGACGTTCGCGGTGTTGAGGACGGCGCCGATGCCGGCCATCACGCCGCAGCCGAGCAGGCCGACCGCGGCGTACTGGTGGTCCTCGAGCTCGCCCTCGATCTTGGTGCACTGACCGGCCGCGACCAGGGTCTTCTCGGCGAACGCCCCGATGCCCAGGGCGGGAGAGAGCTCCGTGCCGTCGGCGAGCGTCATCTTCTGGGTGGCGTTGTGGGTGGCGAAGCAGTACCAGGGCTCGCCCCTGCGGCAGGCCCGGCACTCCCCGCACACGGCGCGCCAGTTGAGGATGACCTTGTCCCCGACGGCGACCTCGGTGACGCCCTCGCCGACCGCGGCGACCACGCCGGAGGCCTCGTGGCCGAGCAGGTAGGGGTAGTCGTCGCCCACGGCACCGACCTTGTAGTGCAGGTCGGTCTGGCAGACCCCGCAGGTGAGGACGTCCACGAGCGCCTCCCCGGGCCCGGGGTCCGGGACGAGGATCGTCTCGAGGGTGGCTGGTGCGTTCTTCGCCGTGACGACGACGGCTCTGACCTCGTGCATGAGTGGGACCTTCCTGCGGACGACGTGACGGTTCCGGTCCGGAACACCGCTCCCCAGTCTAGGGAAGGACGCCGGGGGCGCGCGGTGCGGCGCCGGAGCGCGGCGGCTCCGGTCCGGGCAGAACGAAGCGGCGGACCCGTGGATCAGCACCACGGGTCCGCCGCCGGGGTCGGCCGTCAGCTCCTGCCGGAGGCCTTGTCGGCGTCCTTCCCGGAGTCGTCCGAGGAGTAGTCGAGGTGCTCGTGCTCGAGGCGCAGCTTCCGGCCCTGGTCCACGAGCTTCTCCGCCTTCTTGTCCTTCTTGTCGACCTGGCGGGTGTCGCGCGGCGGGAGCTGGATGGTCTCCTCGGCCTTGATCCCGCCCTGCAGCTGGCGGCCGCGCTCCACCTCGGCGTCGATCTCCGCGCCCAGCAGCAGCACGTTGTTGATGATCCACAGACCGAGCAGCAGGACGATGACGGAGCCGATGATGCCGTAGGTGGCGTTGTAGGACGCGAAGTTGCTCACGTACCAGGTGAAGGCCAGTGCGGCCACGGCCGCCACGACCAGGGCGACGATCGAGCCCATGCTGATCCAGCGGAACTTGGGCTGCTGGACGTTGGGCGTGAAGTAGTAGAGCACCGCGATGAGCAGGACGGCGAGGATGACGACGACCGGCCACTTGGCGATGTTCCACACCGTCACGGCCGTGGTGCCGAGCCCCACGAGGTCGCCCACCCACTGGGCGATGCCCCCGGAGATCAGCACCATGAGCATGATGAGGACCACGATGAGGACCAGCATCAGCGTGACGAGGAGGTTCATCGGCCGCAGCTTCCAGATGGGCCGNCACCCACTGGGCGATGCCCCCGGAGATCAGCACCATGAGCATGATGAGGACCACGATGAGGACCAGCATCAGCGTGACGAGGAGGTTCATCGGCCGCAGCTTCCAGATGGGCCGGCCCTCCTCGACCTCGTAGATGCGGTTCATGGCCCGGCCGAAGGCCCCCGTGTAGCCGGAGGCGGTCCACAGTGCGCCGACGATGCCGACGACGAGGGCGAGCCCGGCGCCGGTGCCGGAGGTGAGGTTGTTGATGGGATCCTCGAGCAGGGTCACGAGCTCGGGCGGGGCGGCGCCCTCGAGGAACCCGGTGATCGCCTGGGTGGTGGCCTGCCCCTGGCCGAACACGCCGAGCAGGGACACGATGGCGAGCAGCGCGGGGAAGAGGGAGAGCACCGCGAAGTACGTCAGGGACGCGGCGAGGTCGGTGCAGTCGTCCTTGGAGAACTCCGAGATCGCACGTTTGACGACGTAGCCCCACGAGGGCTTGCTGATCTCGGTGGGACTGTCCGGCTTGCGGGGATCCTCGGGATCCGGTGCGGTGCGCTCCTTGGAGCGGCTGTCCTGGGTGGTGTCCTGGGCCATGCTGCGTCCTTCGCGGTCGGCCGCCGGGTGCAGCGCGCGGGCTCCGGCCGGCGGCGGGGCGTGTGGGGGATGTCTCGTGGATCAGTGTACTGATGAATCGCCCCCGTGAGCCACAATGGAGCGGACGGGCCACCGGTCCGCCGCACATTCCCCCCGACCAGGAGGCCATTCGTGCCCACCACCCGGCGCACCGTTTCCGCGGAGGTCGACTTCGCCTCGGAGACCGACCACCTGGCGGTCTTCTCCCTCGCGGCCGCCCGCCCCGGCGGAGGCGCCCGCCCCGGCGAGCACCTGAGCCTGCGCGTGGACGGGACCGAGGTCGCGCTCGAGGAGGCGGAGGACCTGCACGGCACGCGGCTGCACCTGGCCCGGGTGCCGGGCGGCACGCAGTGCACGGTGTCCTATGCCCTGGAGCTGGACGGCCCGGCGGGGTCACCGCCTCCGGAGGAGCCGGTCGACTTCGTCCGCTACACCCGGCCCAGCCGGTTCTGCCCCTTCGACGAGATGGCCGGCACCCCCGACGCCCTCTTCCCCGGGGCCCGCGGCGGCGGCTACGAGACGCTCCAGCGGGTGCGGGACTGGGTGCACGAGCACCTGGACTACGTGGTCGGCTCCTCGACGGCCACCGACACCGCGGTGCACACGTTCCTCACCCGGCAGGGCGTGTGCAGGGACTACGCCCACCTGCTCATCACCCTGCTGCGGGGACTCGGGGTGCCGGCGCGGCTCGCGTCGGTCTACGCGCCCGGGCTGTCCCCCATGGACTTCCACGCGGTGGTCGAGGCCTGGCACGACGGCGCCTGGTACGTCCTCGACGCCACCGGGCTCGCCCCGCGCACGGAGTTCGTGCGCATCGCGACGGGCGCGGACGCCTCCGAGACGGCGTTCCTGACCACGCTCCAGGGGGAGATCACGCTGGGCGGGATGCGGGTGTCCGCGGAGTCCTCCGTCCCCGGCCGCGAGGACCCGGGGGCCAGGGTCGTCCTCCCGCTGTAGCGCGGCGGGGGAGCGCGGCTCAGAGCTCGTTGACGGCTTCCCGCAGGCGGTCGGCGAGCCGGGTCAGGATGCGCAGCTCCTCCGGGTCCAGGCCCGCGGACATCAGTTCGTGCACGTGCACCCGGAACTGCTCGGCGATCTGCACCTGCATCTGCCGGCCCCGGTCGGTCAGCCGGATCCGCAGCCCCCGCAGGTCCTGCGGGTCCTGCCAGCGGTGCACCAGCCCCTTGAGCTCGAGACGCTCCAGCATCCGGCTGAGGCTCGACTGGGTGAGCAGCACGTACTCGTTGAGCTCGTTGAGCCTCATGCCGGCCTCGTCGGAGCGGGAGAGGTTGAAGAGGACGTCGTACTCGCGGGCGGAGAGCTCCGCGAACTCGGGTTGGCGCTGGAGACGCCGCATGACCGTCACCTGGGCCCTGAAGAGGGCCTCCCAGGCGTCGGCGCTGTTCTGCACACGATCTGTTTCTCTGCGGGTCACAGGATAATGCTACGACCCGGTTACATCGGTGCACCGGGCCCCGGTGTCCCCCCTTTCGGGGGATGCCTCCCGGGGGCTCCCCGCACGCCGCCCGCTCCACAGCACCGAATCCCCCTGTGACCAGCGGCGATGATACCTTCTGCACCCTGCGGACGGGGAGTGACCGGGGTGCGCCCGCGAGTGTTTTCAGAAGCAAACGTCCACGAAAGAGCGCACGGTGACGAGTGTCACGTCACCTTCCGCGGGCGCCGCGCCCCGGGGCCGCGGCCAGCGCCGCGATCCGCTCCTCCCGGCGCCGGAGCCGCGCCTCCTTGCGCGCCTCGACGAGCCGGTACAGCACCGGCACGAGCACCAGGGTCAGCAGGGTCGAGGAGATCAGCCCGCCGATCACCACGACCGCCAGCGGCTGGGAGATGAAGCTGCCCTGCCCCGTGATCCCCAGCGCCATGGGCGTCATCGCCAGGATGGTCGCCAGGGCCGTCATCACGATGGGGCGCAGCCGGCGGGTCGCCCCCTTCTCGATGGCCTCCTCCAGGTCCATGCGGTGCTCCCGGCCCCGGTACTGGTTGATGAGGTCGATCAGCACGACCGCGTTGGTCACCACGATGCCCACGAGCATCAGCACGCCCACCAGCGAGGCGAGGCCCAGCGGCACCCCGGAGGCCAGCAGCGCGAGCACCGCGCCCGTCGCCGCGAAGGGGATCGAGACCAGCAGGACCAGCGGCTGGACGAGGGACTTGAAGGTCGCCACGAGCACCACGTAGACGATCGCGATCGCGGCGAGCACGGCGAGGCCCAGCTGCCGGAACGTGGTCTCCTGCTCCGTGGCGGCCCCGCCCAGCTCGGCCGCCGCGCCCTGCGGCAGGTCCAGGCCCGCGAGCGCGTCCCGGACCTCCCCGCTCGTGGCGCCGAGGTCGTCGCCGCCCGGGGTGACGGCCACGGTGGCGGTGCGCTGGTCGTTGCTCGAGGTGATGGTCTCGACCGTGAGCGCCTCCTCGACCTCGGCCAGCTCGTCGAGGCGGACGGTCCCGCCCGCGGCCGGCACCGGCAGGGCCCGCAGCGCCTCGAGGTCCTCGACGGCGCGGCCCTCGCCGATCGTCACCGCCACCGAGTCGGCGTCCAGGTCGATGGACCCGGCGGGGAGGGGGTTCACGGTGCCGGCGAGCGCCCCCGTGACCTGCTCCTCGCTCAGGCCGCGGGCGGCGGCGGCCGCCCGGTCGACCGTGACCACGACGGTGGGCTGGGTGGCGGCCAGGTTGCTCGTGACCTGCCCCGCGGAGTCGAGCTCCCGCATGGCCCGCACCACGGCGTCGTCGGCCTCCGCCAGCGTCGCCTGGTCCGTGGCGGTGACGGAGATCTCGACGTCGTTGCTCGTGAAGCCCTGGGCGCCCCGCACCGAGAACTCGCCGGCGCCGTCCAGCCGGTCCAGGCGCTCGCCGACGGTGCGGCGCAGCCGCTCCTGGTCGACCGCGGCGTCCGTCGTCACGGAGAACGTGGCGCTGTTGGTGCCGCTGCCGGGCAGGAACGCGGAGAAGCCGCCGCCGGGGCCCATGGTGACCTGGACGTCCTCGATGCCCTCGGTCCAGTCGAGCACCTCCTCGGCGCGGCCCGCCTGCTCGGAGGTCACCGCGAGCGCGGTGCCGGGCGGCAGGTCCTGTTCGATCGTCATGGTGTTCTGCCCGGTGTCCCCGAGCAGGTTGGTGGGCAGCACCGGCAGCAGGGCGGCCGTGCCGCCGAGGATCAGGACGCTCACCCCGAGGGTGGCCCACGGGTGGCGCTGCGTGCCGCGCAGGACCGGCAGGTAGCCCTGGGCCAGCCGGGGCGGCGTCCCGGCCGCGGCGCCGGGCGGGGGACCGGCCGTTTTTCGCAGGCGTTTTGGGGCGCGGGTGNACTTCGACCTCAAAATCTCGCCGAAAAGAGGAACCAGAACGCCAGCACGGGCACGATGGTCAGGGACACCACGAGCGAGGACAGCAGCGCGATGGTCGTGGTCAGGGCGAAGGGCCGGAACAGCTCGCCGGTCACGTCCCCCACGAACGCGATGGGCACGAACACCGCGACCGTGATGAGGGTAGAGGCGGTGATCGCCCCCGCGACCTCGCGCACGGCGGTGAGGATGGCCCGGCGCTTCGCGTTGGCGGGGTCGGTGCTCAGGTCGACCGTCCCGTAGTGGCGCTTGATGTTCTCGATCACCACGATCGAGTCGTCCACGACCCGCCCCACGGACAGGGTGATGGCCGCGAGGGTCAGCAGGTTCAGCGAGTAGCCCAGGGCGTTGATCCCGATGAACGTGGCGAGCAGGGACAGCGGGATGGAGATCGCGGTGACCAGGGTCGAGCGCAGCGACGCCAGGAACACCAGGATCACGAGCACGGCGAACGCGAGCCCCAGGAGACCCTCGACCGTGAGGTCCTCGATCGACTGCTCGATGTAGGGGGCCTGGTCGAAGACCGCCGTGATCTCGGCGCCGTTGCCGAGGTCCTCCTCGAGCTCGGGGATCATCTCGCCGACCGCCTGGGAGATCCCGACCGTGTCCCCGTCCGGGGTCTTGGTGACGGACAGGGCGAGCGTCGGGGCCCCGTTGGTGCGGGTGATCGAGGTCTGCTCCTGCTCGGCGAGCTCCACGGCGGCCACGGCGCCCACCGTGGTGGGCTCGGCGCCGTCGGGCGCGTCCTCGGGGAGGGGCAGCGGGACGTTCTCCACGGCCTCGAGGGAGTCGAGCGGGGAGCCGGCCTGGACGGGCAGGGTCGTGGCCCCGTCGTCCACGGTGCCCACGGGCACCAGCCCGCCGCTCTCCTCCAGGGCGGTGCGGATGTCCGCGGGCGTGGCGCCCGCCCGGGCGAGGTCGGCGCGGTCCGGCAGGATCGAGACGACCTGCTCGGGGGCGCCGCTGACCTCGGCGGAGCGCACGCCCTCGATCCGCTGCAGGTCCGGGACCGTGAGCCGTTCCAGGTCGGCGGCGAGCGGGCTGAGGTCCTCGTCGGAGGACACGGCCAGGAAGACGATGGGGAAGTCGGCGACGGAGCCGGCGAACGCGGTGGGCTCGACGTCGTCGGGCAGCTGGGTGCGCACGTTGGAGATCGCCCGCTCCACCTGGTTGCGGGCCCGGTCCAGGTCGGTGCCGTACTCGAAGCCGAGCCGGATCTCGGACAGCCCGCTGCGCGAGGTGGACGCCGAGCTCTCGAGGCCCTCCACGATGTTGAGCGCCCGCTCCAGGGGCCGGCCCACCTGCTCGTCGACGACCTCCGCGGACGCGCCGGGCATCGCCGAGACCACGCTGATGGCGGGGATCTCCAGGGACGGGATGAGCTCCTGCTTCATGGAGCGCATGCTGAGCACCCCGAAGAGGGCGACGAACAGCGTGATGAGCACGATCAGGGCGCGGTTGGCCATCGACGCGCGGGCGAGGAGAAACACTCGTGCTCCTTGGGGAGGGATGGGCGAGGGCGTCCCGGCCGGGCCGGGGCGCACGCCCCTCAGCGTACCGCCGCGTACCGACAGGTCACCCGGGCCTGCTGGGCCGGGGGGCCGGGGCGGACCGGACGACGACGAGGCCCCGGACCGGCCGGTCCGGGGCCTCGTCGCGCGGGCACCGCGGCGTGCGGAGCGGTGCCCGTCGGGGCGGTGTCAGCTGATGCCGAGCACCTGGGCGGTGCGGCCCATGACCTCGTCCGCGAGCTGCGGGTTGTCGTTGAGCTTCACGCCGTAGGAGGGGATGAGCTCCTTGATCCGCGGCTCCCACCCGGACATCCGCGCCGGGAAGGACTTCGCCAGGAGGTTGAGCATGATGGGCACCGCGGTGGACGCGCCGGGGGAGGCTCCCAGCAGGCCGGCGATGGAGCCGTCCGCGGCGGTGATCAGCTCGGTCCCGAACTGGAGCACGCCGCCCTTCTGCTTGTCCCGCTTCATGACCTGCACGCGCTGGCCGGCCTCGATCAGCTCCCACTGCGAGCCGTCGGCGGTCGGGTAGAACTGCTGCAGCGCCTCGACCCGCTGGCCCTTGGACTTGGCCAGCTCGCTCAGCAGGTACTTCACGAGATCCAGGTTGGCCAGGCCCGCGCGGGTCATCGGGTAGAGGTTGTGCGGGCGCACGGACAGGGGCAGGTCCAGGTAGGACCCCTGCTTCAGGAAGTTGGGCTTGAACCCGCCGTAGGGGCCGAACAGCAGCGCGCGCCGTCCGTGCTCGTAGCGGGTGTCCAGGTGCGGGACGGACATGGGCGGGGCGCCCACGGAGGCCTGGCCGTAGACCTTGGCGTTGTGCTGGGCCGCCACGTCCTCGTCGGAGTTGCGCAGCCACAGGCCGGAGACCGGGAACCCGCCGTAGCCCTTGGCCTCCCGGATGCCGGACTTCTGCAGCAGCGGCAGGGCGCCGCCGCCGGCCCCCACGAACACGAACTTCGCGCGCACGAGCCGGTCGCCCTCGGTGTTGAGGCGGTTCTTGACCCTCGCCACCCAGGTGCCGTCGCCCTGCCGGTCGAGGTCCGTGACCTGCTGGCCGTAGCGCACCTCCCCGCCCCGGGCCTGCAGGTGGGCGACCTGCTGCCGGGTCAGCTCGCCGAAGTCGACGTCGGTGCCCTCGGGGGACCAGGAAGCCGCCACGCGACCCGCGCCGCGGCCGTGCATGGTCAGCGGCGCCCACTCCGCGATCTTCTCACGGTCCTCGGTGTACTCCATGCGCTCGAAGAGCTTGTTCGGCTGCAGGGCCTCCCAGCGGCGGCGCAGGTAGTCGCTGTGCGCGTCGCCGAAGACGAGGGACATGTGCGGCACCGGGTTGATGAAGGAGCCGGGCTCGCGCAGCTTGCCCTCCGACACGAGAGAGGCCCAGAACTGGCGGGAGAGCTGGAACTGCTCGTTGATGCCGAGCGACTTCTCCGGGCTCACGGACCCGTCGGCGGCCTGGGGCGCGTAGTTGAGCTCGCAGAGCGCGGAGTGGCCGGTGCCGGCGTTGTTCCAGACGTTGGAGCTCTCCGCGCCCACCTGGTCGAGGCGCTCGAGCATCGTGATGTCCCACTGCGGCTCGAGCTCCTTGAGGAACACGCCGAGGGTGGCGCTCATGATGCCTCCGCCGATCAGGAGGACGTCGGTCGATTCCGTTGTCTGAGGTGATGTCACAGTCGATGCTCCCGTTGAACGCCCGGCGCTGCGCCGGTGAATGGTCGGGATCAGACTATCGCCACGCCCGGACGAACCCCGAATGCGGCCGGGCGCGCGCCGGGGCCGGTGCTCACGGCGCGGCGCCGAGGTCCACCCGGTTGAAGACCTCGTTGCCGGTGGAGCTCAGGGGGAAGGACGTCACGGAGTCCCCGACGGCGACCGCGGAGATCGGGTGGGCCAGCGGGACGGCGGGCAGCAGCCGCGAGACGCGGTTGTTGATCGACACGTACGCGCTCGAGCGGTCCTCGCCGTCGGGCAGCGCCGCCGCGCGGTTGACGGCGCCGAACAGTGACACGGCGTCCGCGCCGAACTCCCCGCGGGGGGCGCCGAACAGGGCGGCCGTGAAGTAGTCCGGGTCGCGGTAGCCGCCGTTGAGGCCGAGCAGGTGCAGGGCGTGGTCGCCCTCCGGGTCCTGGACCTGCTGCACGTAGCCGTCCGACCAGGCCACCGGGACGGGCTCGATCACGAACCCCGCCCGCACGAGCTGGGCCGCGATGTCGGCGTAGATCTTCTCGGGCTCCTGCATGTAGGTGCGGGAGGTGCCGCGGGGATAGTAGAACCGCAGCGGCTCGCCGGCGTAGGAGGACGCCGCCAGCAGCTCGCGCGCCCGCTGCGGGTTGTAGGACGGGACCTGCAGGTCGGTCCCGTCCATCGCGAAGCGGGCGGGCAGGAACTGGTTCGCCACCCGGGTGCCGTCGGGGTAGTGCTCGCGCACGATCGCGCCGCGGTCCACGGCGGCGGCGATCGCCTCCCGCACCTCGGGGTCGTCCAGGGGCTCCACGTCCTGGTTGATGCCGAGGTAGGACACGGAGTACGGGTCGCGCTGGAGGACCTGCACGCCCTCGCGCGCGAGCGGGGCGAAGGAGTCCAGGCCCACCTGGTCGTAGCCGTCCACCTGGCCGAGGCGCAGCGCCACGTAGCGCAGCTCCGGCTCGGCGATCGTGCGGAACTCGAGCCGGCCGATGTCCCCGAGCTCGCCCCAGTAGTCGGGGTTCGCGACCAGCACCACGTTCGTCCCGTCCCCCGACTCGTAGCGGAAGGGGCCGGTGCCCACGGGGTGCGTCTCGTGCGTGCCGGCCGCCAGGGCCGCGGGGGACGCGATCCCGAACGCGGGCTGCGTCAGCGCCCGGAGCAGGGGCGTGTGCGGCGCGGTCAGCGAGAGCTCCACCGTGGACTCCGACGCCGCGGCGCACCCCGCGTAGAGGGAATCGATGCCGGGGGCGCCGGTGCGCAGGACCGTGGCGAAGGGGGTCCGTGCCCCGTCGGCGGCGAGGGTCTCCCAGCGCTCGAAGTTCGCGCACACCGCCGCCGCGTCCAGGGCGGTGCCGTCGTGGAAGCGCACGTCCCGGCGCAGGTCGAAGGTGTAGGTGAGCCCGTCCTCGGAGGTCTCCCACGACCGCGCCAGGGCCGGCACCGCCTCGCCCGTGGAGGGGTCGGCGGAGACGAGCCCCTCGAGCATCTGGGCCCCGATCCGGGACGTCTCCAGGATGTTGACCGTGGCCGGGTCCAGGGTGGGGGCGGCGGCGGCGTTGGCGAACACGAACTCCCCGCTCGGCACGGACCGGGCGGCGGTGGGGGTGCCGGGCCCCTCGCCCGCAGGGGCGCACCCGCCGAGGGCGAGGAGCCCCGCGACGAGCGCGAGCGCGGCCGCGGTGCGGGGGGTTCGCCTGGGCGCCATGGGTCCTTCGCCGCCTCACCGGATCTGTCGTGGGTGTCGTCGTGGGCCGGCCCCGGGGCGTGCCCGGGGACGGCGGGGTGCGCGAGGCGGGACTCGAACCCGCACGCCGGTCAGGGCACAGGAACCTAAATCCTGCGTGTCTGCCAGTTCCACCACTCGCGCCGAAGGGCCCGTCCGGGCCCCCGCCCATCCTAGCCTCAGCCCTCCAGGCCGAGGTCGCGGCGCAGCTTCGCCACGTGGCCCGCGGCGCGCACGTTGTACTGCGCGAGCTCCACCTCGCCCTCGGGCCCGACCACCACGGTGGAGCGCACCAGGCCCTCGTAGGTCTTGCCGTAGTTCTTCTTCTCGCCCCAGGCGCCGTACGCCTCGGCGACCCGGTGGTCCGGGTCGGAGAGCAGCGGGAAGGTGAGGGACTCGGCCTCGGCGAACCGCGCGAGGGCCTCCGGGGAGTCCGGCGAGATGCCGAGCACGGCGAACCCGTCCGCGGCGAAGCGCTCCAGACTGTCGCGGAAGTCGCACGCCTGCGTGGTGCAGCCGGGGGTCGAGGCCTTCGGGTAGAAGTAGACGACCACCCGCCGCCCGCGGTGGTCGGCGAGGGAGACGGTCCCGCCCCGGGCGTCGGGCAGGGAGAAGTCGGGGGCCGGGCTGCCGGGTTCGAGACGTGCTGCCATGGGGATGTTCCTCCGTCGGTTCGGTGGTGCCGTCCGGGCCGGGCCCGGGCGAGGGTCGGGTGCCGCGGGACGGCCCCGGACCACGAACACTACCGGCGCTCGTCCCGGTGGTCCCGGCCGTCCCGGGGGAGCGCTCAGGACCGCCGCGGATCCGCCCGCGGAGAAATGCTCGTCAGTTTGCTTAGCATGGTGCTGTATTCCGTGGTGCAGGTCGGTAGACTGCTTTGCATGCCTTTCACCACTCAATGGCCGACCAACCGACTGCTCTCCACCGCGGCCCGGCTCGTGGAGCACGCGTGGAACGAGCGCCTGGCCACGCTCGGGGTGACCCACGCGGGCGTCATGGCGCTGGACGTGCTGAAGACGGCGGGGAGCATGACGCAGGCCCAGCTGGCGCACCGCGTCCGGGTGCAGGCCCAGACCATGGGCAAGACGCTGCACCGGCTCGAGCTGCACGGCCACGTCAACCGGTCCAAGAACGTCCACGACCGCCGCAGCCACCTCGTGTCGATCACCCCGGAGGGCCTGCGCATTCTCGAGGCCGCCACCCAGCTCGAGGACGAGCTGGTGGACCACGGGCTGCTCACGGACGAGAACCTGCGCCGCACGCTGGCCGACATCATCACCACGCTCGGCGGCGCCCGCTGGAAGCTGCGGGTCCAGCCGGACGGGACCGTCACCGACGCCGGGTCCGCCGACGCGACCACGCCCGAGCAGTCGCGCGACATCGCCGAGGCCGGCACGGCGGGGGACACCGCGTCCTGAGACGGCCGCGGCCCGCGGTCCCGGCACGGACGGGCGCGGGGCGGGTCGGCACGGGGTCGAGGACGACCCCGGCACGAGGGCGCGCGAGGTCGCCGGACGGCGGCCTCCGGCGGGAGCACCCGGGGCACGACGACCCCGGGTTTTTTCGTGCCCGCGGGCCGCCGTGCCCCGGGGACGACAAAGGACCCCACCGCGGTGCTCCGCGGTGGGGTCCTCCTGTGGTGCGCCCCCTCGGACTCGAACCGAGAACCCATTGATTAAGAGTCAATTGCTCTGCCAATTGAGCTAGAGGCGCTGGTGGTGCGGCAAGAACACTAGCACGCTCCCGGCCCGGGGCCGAATCGCGCCGGCCGGCTTCCGCCGGGTCCCGCCTCGCAACGAGAAAGTACTCTACCAGCTCGTCCCGCCTTGTCCATTCCGCCGCCGCCGTCCGGACGGCGGCGGCGTCTAGCATGGCCGTCATGCCCTCCGCACAGACCCCCGCGCCGTCCGCCCCGTCCGTCCCGCTCTCCGAGCTCCGCGTGGTCTCCCTCCCGGAGCAGGAGCTCGTGGACCACCTGAGCGCCCGCGTCCCGGGCTTCCGCTACGTCCTGTGGGACATGGCCGGGGACCCGGTCGGGGCCCGCGCCGATGAGATCGACGTGGCGGTGGCTCCGTACTTCACCGGCCGCTGGGTGGGGGCCCTGCCCGCCGCGACCCGCCTGCGGCTCGTGCAGCTGCAGAGCACCGGCTTCGACGGCGTGCCGGAGGCCATCGGGCCCGACCTCGCCCTCTCGACGGCGGGCTGGGTGCACGCCGCCGGGACCGCCGAGCTGGCCCTGGGGCTGATGATCGCCGCCCAGCGGGAGCTCGACCGCGCCGTCCTGCAGCAGCGCGACGGGATCTGGCGCCGCTTCGAGACCCGGACACTGGCCGACAGCCGCGTCCTGGTGCTGGGCGTGGGCGAGATCGGCTCCGCCGTGGTCGACCGGCTGCTCCCCTTCGAGGTCGAGGTCACGAGGGTGGCCTCCCGGGCCCGGACCGACGAGCGCGGCCCCGTGCACGGCATCGACGAGCTGCCGGCCCTGCTGCCTGACGCCGACGTGCTCGTGGTGGCCCTCCCCGCGAGCCCGGCGACCGACGGCCTCGTCGACGCCCGCGTGCTGTCCCTGCTGCCCGACGACGCCCTGGTGGTCAACGTGGGCCGCGGCCGGGTGGTCGACACCCCCGCGCTGACCGCGGAGGTCGTGTCCGGGCGGCTCCGCTGCGCCCTCGACGTCGTCGAGCCCGAGCCCTTCCCCGGCGACCACCCGCTGTTCCGTGCCCCCGGGGCGATCCTCACCCCGCACACCGGTGGTTCCTGCACGTCCTACAAGCCGCGCGTGCGGCGGCTGCTGCGGACCCAGCTCGAGCGCATCGCCGCGGGGGAGCGGCCCCTGTTCCTGCAGCAGGAGGGGCGGCTGGACGTCCCGGCGGACGCGGAGGAGTGATCCGGACGTGCCGTGTCTCACATCGTGGGACACGGAGTCCGAAGATTGACACGCCCGGCCGGGCGGCAGAGCATGGGAGCATGCAACTCAGCCACGGTGTCGTCCAGCTCACGGTACGCGTCCTCGTCGGACGCGGGGCCTGAGCCGACGACCGGTCGAGCGCACGGGCCCTGTCGCACCTCCCGGTGCCGCGAGGGCCTTTTTTCTTGCCCGGCGCCCACGGCGGAGCGACAGTCGAGCCGGAACAGCAGCACCAGCCCAGAAGGCCAGACCAGAAGGACAGTGACATGAGCAAGGGACAGCCGATCAGCCCAGCGCTGATGGCCACCAAGCGCGCGGAGACCGCCGCTGACCACCGGCCCCCGGGGGCCCCGGAGAAGTCCGTCCCCGCCGTCCCGTCCGTCATGGGCCCGGGCAGCACGGTGGCCCCCACGGAGATGACCGGCTCCCAGGCCGTCATCCGGGCGCTGGAGGAGCTCGGCGTCACCGACGTCTTCGGCCTCCCGGGCGGCGCGATCCTGCCGACCTACGACCCGCTCCTGGACTCGGACCGGATCAACCACATCCTGGTCCGCCACGAGCAGGGCGCCGGCCACGCCGCCGAGGGCTACGCCCTCGCCTCGGGCCGCGTGGGCGTCTGCATCGCGACCTCCGGCCCCGGCGCCACGAACCTCGTCACCGCCCTCGCCGACGCGCACATGGACTCCATCCCCATGGTCGCGATCACCGGGCAGGTCTCGTCCAAGGTGATCGGCTCCGACGCCTTCCAGGAGGCGGACATCGTGGGGATGACGATGCCGGTCACCAAGCACTCCTACCTGGTGACGCACGCCGAGGACATCCCGCGGGTGCTCGCCGAGGCGTTCCACCTGGCCTCGACCGGGCGCCCGGGACCGGTGCTCGTGGACATCGCCAAGGACGCCCAGCAGGACACCATGACGTTCTCCTGGCCGCCCCGGATGGACCTGCCCGGCTACCGGCCCGTGACGCGCGGGCACGCCAAGCAGATCCGGGAGGCCGCCAAGCTCATCGCGGCGGCCCAGCGGCCCGTGCTCTACGTGGGCGGCGGGACGGTGCGCGCCGACGCGGCCGCCGAGCTCATGGAGCTGGCCGAGCTGACCGGCGCCCCCGTGGTGACCACGCTGACCGCCCGGGGCGTGTTCCCGGACTCCCACGAGCAGAACCTGGGGATGCCAGGGATGCACGGCACCGTCCCGGCGGTGTACTCGATGCAGCAGGCCGACCTGCTGGTGACCCTCGGCGCGCGCTTCGACGACCGCGTCACGGGCCACCTGGAGACCTTCGCCCCCACGGCCAAGATCATCCACGCGGACATCGACCCCGCCGAGATCTCCAAGAACCGCACCGCCGACGTCCCGATCGTGGGCGACGTCAAGGAGATCCTGCCGGACCTCGTGACCGCCGTGCGCCAGGAGTTCGAGCGCAGCGGCAGCCCCGACCTCTCCTCGTGGTGGACCGCGCTCAGCAGCCTGCAGGCCACCTACCCGCTGGGCTACCCCAAGCCGGCGGACGGGCTGGGCTCGCCGCAGCACGTCATCGAGCGGATCTCCGCCCTGACCGGCCCGGAGGCCGTCTACGTCTCCGGCGTGGGCCAGCACCAGATGTGGAGCTCCCACTTCGTCCAGTACGAGCGGCCCCGGCAGTGGCTGAACTCGGCCGGACTGGGGACCATGGGCTTCGCCGTGCCCGCCGCGATGGGGGCCAAGGTCTCCCAGCCCGACCGCGTGGTCTGGGCGATCGACGGCGACGGCTGCTTCCAGATGACCAACCAGGAGCTCGCCACCTGCACGATCAACAAGATCCCGATCAAGGTGGCGGTGATCAACAACTCCTCGCTGGGCATGGTGCGCCAGTGGCAGACCCTGTTCTACGACGGCCGGTACTCCAACACCGACCTGAACACGGGCCACGACAGCATCATGGTGCCGGACTTCGTCAAGCTCGCCGACGCCTACGGGTGCGCCGCCCTGCGCTGCACCCGGGACGAGGACGTGGACGACGTCATCCGGCAGGCCCTCGAGATCAACGACCGCCCCGTGGTGATCGACTTCGTGGTCTCCGCCGACGCGATGGTGTGGCCGATGGTGCCCACCGGCGTGTCCAACGACCAGATCCAGATCGCCCGCAACATGACCCCCGACTGGGACGAGGAGGACTGACCCATGAGCCGACACACCCTCTCCGTGCTGGTCGAGGACAAGCCGGGCGTGCTGACCCGGGTGGCCGGACTGTTCGCGCGCCGCGCCTTCAACATCGACTCGCTCGCCGTGGGACCCACGGAGCTCGACGGCGTCTCCCGCATCACCGTGGTGGTGGACGCCGAGGGCGAGCTGCTCGAACAGGTCACCAAGCAGCTGAACAAGCTCATCAACGTGATCAAGATCGTCGAGCTCACCCCCGACTCGTCGGTGCAGCGGGACCACATCATGGTCAAGGTCCGCGCCGACGCCGCGACGCGTCTGCAGGTCACCCAAGCCGCGGACCTGTTCCGGGCCACCGTTGTCGACGTCTCCACCGAGTCGCTCGTCATCGAGGCCACCGGCGCCCCGGAGAAGCTCCGGGCGCTGCTGGACATCCTGGAGCCCTTCGGCGTCCGGGAGATCGTCCGGGCCGGTACGCTGGCCCTCGGACGTGGTCCCAAGTCGATGAGCGACCGCGCCCTGCGCCACTGACGCCCCCGGGCGGCGGTGGACGCGGGCGCCGGCCCACAGACACCCCAACCACCTCGCGGCGGTGCCCCCGCCGCGCCCACCCATGCTTCAAGGAGACAATCCCATGGCAGAGATCTTCTACGACGACGACGCCGACCTCTCGATCATCCAGGACCGCTCCGTGGCCGTCATCGGCTACGGCTCGCAGGGCCACGCCCACGCGCTGAACCTGCGCGACTCCGGCGTGGACGTGCGCATCGGCCTCGCCGAGGGCTCGCGCTCCCGGGCCAAGGCCGAGGCCGAGGGCCTGCGGGTGCTCACCGTCGCGGACGCCGTCAAGGAAGCCGACGTCATCATGATCCTGACGCCGGACCAGGTCCAGCGCCACGTCTACGCCGAGTCGATCGCCCCGAACCTGGAGCAGGGCGACGCCATCTTCTTCGCCCACGGGTTCAACATCCGCTACGGCTACATCGAGGCCCCCGCGGGCGTCGACGTCGTCATGGTCGCCCCGAAGGGCCCGGGCCACACCGTGCGCCGCGAGTTCGAGGCCGGCCGCGCCGTGCCCGCCCTCGTGGCCGTGGAGAAGGACGCCTCCGGCAAGGCCCTCGAGCTGGGCCTGTCCTACGCCAAGGGCATCGGCGGCACCCGCGCGGGCGTCATCAAGACCACCTTCACCGAGGAGACCGAGTCCGACCTCTTCGGCGAGCAGGCGGTCCTGTGCGGCGGCATGTCCCACCTGGTCCAGTACGGCTTCGAGACCCTGACCGAGGCCGGCTACCAGCCGGAGATCGCCTACTTCGAGGTCCTGCACGAGCTCAAGCTCATCGTGGACCTCATGGTCGAGGGCGGCATCGCCAAGCAGCGCTGGTCCATCTCGGACACCGCCGAGTACGGCGACTACGTCTCCGGCCCCCGGGTGATCAGCCCCACGGTCAAGGAGAACATGAAGGCCGTGCTGGCCGACATCCAGGACGGCACCTTCGCCAAGCGCTTCATCGAGGACCAGGACAACGGGGGCGCCGAGTTCAAGAAGCTGCGCGAGAAGGAGGAGTCCCACCCGATCGAGGTCACCGGCCGGGAGCTGCGCAAGCTCTTCGCGTGGACCTCGCCGGACGCCGACTACGTCGAGGGCACCGCGGCCCGCTGATCCGCACCCGCCCCACCGCCGCGACCGGCGCGGGGGCACCGGCCGAGGGGTCGCGTCCGCACGTCATGCGCCGAGCATTCCGTGCGGACGCGGCCCCTCGCCGCGTCCGGCGTCCTACCCTGGGGGCGGAGCCGGTCGCCGCGATCCCGGGGGGTGGTCCGCATGACGGACATCGGAGCACGGGCACAGCAGCCCGGGCCGGGCCTGCGGGGGCGGGTCGCCCGGCACCAGCTGCCGGCCTTCTTCGTCCTGACGTACGCGTGGTCCTGGACGTGCTGGGCGCCCCTGCTGCTCGGGGCGGGCGGCACGCCGCTGCTCCTGCTCGGCGGCCTCGGCCCGTTCGTGGCGGCGTGGGCCGTCACGTGGCTGTCGGGGGAGCCGGTGCGGGACTGGGCCCGGGCGATCGTGCGGTGGCGGGTCCCGGCCCGCTGGTGGGCCTGGGCGCTGGGGCTGCCCGCGCTGCTGTACGCCGTCGTCAACGCCCTGCTCGCGGCGCTGGGCCGGGAGGTCGACTGGTCCCTGGCCCTCGAGCGGGCCCCCGCCTACCTGGCGACCTTCGTCTTCGTGGCGGTGCTCGGGGGCGGCCTGGAGGAACCCGGCTGGCGCGGCTTCGCGCTGCCCCGGCTGCAGGAGCGGCTGGGCCCGCTCCGGGCGACCGCGCTGCTCGGTCTGCTGTGGGGGGTGTGGCACGTCCCGCTCTACGGGCCGCTGGGCTTCGCGGTGCCGTTCGTCCTCGCGTTCCTCTACACGCCGCTGTACAACCGCACGGGCAGCGTGCTGCTGTGCGTGCTGCTGCACGCGAGCTTCACGCCGGCCCAGGACCACCTCGTCCTGCTGGCCGCGGAGCCGGTGCACACCGGGCTGCTGGACACCGTGGACCTCGTCCTGTTCGGCACCTACGCCGGGGCCGCGCTGCTCGTCGTGGCCCTCACCCGCGGGCGGCTGGGCGCGGGGCGCCCCCGGCGGTGAGCCGACCCGGCCGGGCCCCGAGCGCCGGCCGCCCCGGGCGCGCACGGCCCCCGCGGTCGGTAGAGTGGAGGCCGTGACTTCCTCCCACCGCACCCCGTACTACATCACCACGGCCATCGCGTACCCCAACGGCACCCCGCACATCGGGCACGCCTACGAGGTCATCGCGACCGACGTCATGGCCCGGTTCAAGCGGCTGGACGGCTACGACGTCCGCTTCCTGACCGGCACCGACGAGCACGGCCAGAAGATGCAGCAGACCGCGGAGAAGGAGGGCCTCACGGCCCGGGAGCTCGCGGACCGCAACTCGGCGCGCTTCCGCGAGATGGACGACGCCCTGAACATCTCCTACGACCGCTTCATCCGCACCACGGACGCCGACCACTACGCGGCGTCGGCGGCCCTCTGGCGCCGGATGGAGGAGGCCGGGGACATCTACCTCGGCAAGTACGCCGGCTGGTACTCCGTGCGCGACGAGGCGTTCTACGGCGAGGACGAGACCGAGCTCCGCGCGGACGGCGTGCGGTGCTCGACGGGCACCGGCACGGAGGTCACCTGGACCGAGGAGGAGTCCTACTTCTTCCGCCTCTCCGCCTACCAGGACCGGCTGCTGGAGCTCTACGAGCGGGAGGGCTTCGTCCACCCCGAGACCCGGCGCAACGAGATCGCGTCCTTCGTGCGCTCGGGCCTGGAGGACCTCTCCATCTCCCGCACCACCTTCGACTGGGGCGTGCCCGTGCCCGGCAACCCGGACCACGTGATGTACGTGTGGGTGGACGCCCTCACCAACTACCTCACCGGCGTGGGCTTCCCGGACACCGCGTCCGAGACGTTCCAGCGGTACTGGCCCGCCGACGCCCACGTGATCGGCAAGGACATCGCCCGCTTCCACGCCGTGTACTGGCCGGCGTTCCTGATGTCCGCCGGCCTGCCCCTGCCCCGGCGCGTCTTCGCCCACGGCTTCCTGTTCAACCAGGGCGAGAAGATGTCCAAGTCCGTGGGCAACGTCATCGACCCGCACGCCCTCGTGGCCGAGTACGGCCTCGACCCGCTGCGCTTCTTCCTGCTGCGCGAGGTGCCGTTCGGCCAGGACGGCAGCTACTCGCACGACGGGATCAAGAACCGCATCAACTCCGACCTCGCCAACGACCTCGGCAACCTCGCCCAGCGCTCGCTGTCGATGGTCGCCAAGAACTGCGAGGGCCGGGTCCCCGCGCCGGGGGAGCTCACCCCCGAGGACCGGGCCATGCTCGCCGCGGCCGCCGGGCTCTGCGCGCCGGTGCGCGCCGAGTTCGACGAGCAGCAGTTCCACCGGGCGCTCGAGCGGATCTGGCGGGTGGTCGCCGAGGCCAACCGGTACTTCACCGCCATGGAGCCCTGGAAGCTGCGCAAGACCGACGCCGGGCGGATGGCCACCGTGCTCTGGGTGACGCTCGAGGTGGTGCGCACGGTCGGCATCCTGGTCCAGCCGGTGGTGCCGGACGCCGCCGCCCGGCTGCTCGACGTGCTCGGCCAGGCCGAGGGCGACGCCCGCCTGTTCACCGCCCTGGACACGCCCCTCGTGGCGGGCACGGAGCTGCCCCCGCCCGCGCCGGTGTTCCCGCGCTACGAGGAGCCCGCCGCACTCCAGTCCTGAGCGGCGATCGGCTGTCCATCATGTGAGACGTCCGTCCACACCGTGGTCGGACGGGTCGGTCGGCTCCTATCCTGGGGCCATGAGCCAGCCGACGCCCGCAGCCGCCCCCGCCCACCTGAAGATCGCCCTCGTCCCCGGTGACGGCATCGGCCCCGAGGTCGTGGCCGAGGCGGTGAAGGTCCTCGACGCGGTGACCGCCGCGGCCGGCGTCACGGTGGAGAGGACGGAGTTCGGCCTCGGCGCGCAGCACTGGCTGGACACGGGGGAGACCCTCACGGACCGGACGCTGGACGAGCTGCGGACCCACGACGCCATCCTGTTCGGCGCGGTCGGCGCCGCCCCCGGGGACCGGCGGGTCCCGTCCGGGATCATCGAGCGCGACGTGCTGCTGAAGATGCGCTTCAGCCTCGACCACTTCGTCAACCTCCGCCCGTCCAAGCTCTTCCCGGGCACCACCAGCCCGCTCTCCCACCCCGGGGACATCGACTTCGTGGTGGTGCGCGAGGGCACCGAAGGCCCGTACGCCGGCAACGGCGGGGTGCTGCGCGGCGGCACCGACGCCGAGATCGCCACCGAGGTCTCGCTCAACACCGCCTACGGCGTGCGCCGCCTCGTGCGCTACGCCTTCGAGCTCGCCGCCGGGCGGGAGCGCAAGCGGCTGACCCTCGTCCACAAGCACAACGTGCTCGTCAACGCGGGCCGCCTCTACGCGCGCCTCGTCGAGGAGATCGGTGCCGAGTTCCCCGACGTCGCCGTCGACTACCTGCACGTGGACGCGGCCACGATCTTCCTCACGACCGACCCGGCGCGCTTCGACGTCATCGTCACCGACAACCTCTTCGGGGACATCCTCACCGACCTCGCCGGCGCGGTGACGGGCGGCATCGGACTGGCCCCGGCCGGCAACATCAACGCGGACCGCACGGCGCCCTCGATGTTCGAGCCCGTGCACGGCTCCGCACCGGACATCGCCGGGCAGCAGAAGGCGAACCCCGTGGCGGCGATCCTCGCCACCGCCATGATGTTGGAGCACCTCGGCCACTCCGGGCCGGCGGCCCGGATCGAGGCCGCCGTGCAGCAGGACCTCGCGGCCCACGGCAACGAGTCCCGCACCACCGCCCAGGTGGGCGACGGCGTGCTCGCCGCCCTCGCCTGAGCCGATCCGGCCGTGCTCCGGGGATAGGCTGGGGCACGGAACCAACAGCTGAGCCCCGCGTGCCGGTCGCCACGGGGTCGACCTCGCAGGGAGACGCAGTGACCACACAGCCCACCACCTTCGCCCACCACCTCAGCCAGGACCCGGTCCCGGAGGAGGTCCGGGCGGCCATCCTCGCCGAGCCGGGCTTCGGCACGAACTTCACGGACCACATGGTGAAGATCGACTGGTTCGGGGACGTCGAGAAGGGCACGGGCCGCTGGAGCGACCCGCGGGTCGAGCCGTACGGTCCGCTGGTGCTGGACCCCGCCGCGGCCGTGCTGCACTACGGCCAGGAGATCTTCGAGGGGCTCAAGGCCTACCGGCACGCGGACGGCTCCGTGTGGACGTTCCGGGCCGAGGCCAACGCCGCCCGGCTCAACCGGTCGGCCCGCCGGCTGGCGCTGCCGGAGCTGCCCGAGCAGCTGTTCCTGGACTCGCTGCGCGAGCTCGTGTCGGTGGACGAGCAGTGGGTGCCCGACGGGGACGGGGAGTCCCTCTACCTGCGCCCGTTCATGATCGCCACGGAGGCGTTCCTGGGCGTGCGCCCGTCCCGCCAGGTGCTGTACTCCGTGATCGCCTCCCCGGCCGGCAACTACTTCGGCGGCCCGGTGAAGCCCGTGGACATCTGGCTCTCCCGCGACTGGGCCCGCGCCGGCCGCGGCGGCACGGGAGCGGCCAAGTGCGGCGGCAACTACGCCGCCTCCCTGATCGCCCAGATGGAGGGCGACGCCCACGGGTGCCAGCAGGTGATGTTCCTGGACCGAGACCGCGGCGACGCCGTCGAGGAGCTGGGCGGCATGAACGTGTTCTTCGTCTACGACGACGGCCGCCTGGTGACCCCCGAGCTCACCGGCACGATCCTCGAGGGCGTCACCCGCCGCTCGATCATCCAGCTCGCGAAGGACCGCGGGATGACCGTCGAGGAGCGCCGCTTCACCCTCGACGAGTGGCGCGAGGGCTGGCAGGCCGGGACCATCACCGAGGCGTTCGCGTGCGGGACCGCCGCCGTCATCACCCCCATCGGCCGGCTCGTCTCCACCGAGGAGACCATCGGCGACGAGGGCGCCCGGCCCGGCGAGGTCACCATGGACATCCGCCGGCAGCTCCTGGAGATCCAGACGGGCCGCGCGGAGGACCCGCACGGCTGGCTGACCCGCCTGGTCTGAGCCCCGCGCGGCCCCGGTGGCGCCACCGGGGCCGCGCGGCCGCCCGCGGACCGTGGGATAGCCTGGTCCCATGCGAATTGCCAGGTTCACGGTCGACAGCGAGATCCACTTCGGCGCGGTGCAGGGCGCCGCCGGCGAGGAGACGGTCACCGTCCTCGCGGGCGACCCCTTCTACACCGGGATCAATCCCACCCAGCAGCGCCACGACATCGCCGACGTCCGCCTCCTCGCCCCCGTGATCCCGCGCTCCAAGATCGTGTGCGTCGGCCGCAACTACGCCGACCACGCCGCGGAGCTGGGCAACGAGCTGCCCACCTCGCCGATGCTGTTCTTCAAGCCCAACACGTCCGTCGCCGGCCCCGGCGACCCCGTGACCCTGCCCGCGTGGACCGAGCAGGTCTCCTACGAGGCCGAGCTCGCCGTCGTCATCGGACGGATGTGCAAGGACGTCCCCGTGGAGCGCGTGCCCGAGGTGGTCTTCGGCTACACCGCCGCCAACGACCTCACCGGCCGCGACGTGCAGAGGACCGACGGGCAGTGGGCGCGCGCCAAGGGCTTCGACGGGGCCTGCCCGCTCGGGCCCTGGATCGAGACGGACCTCGACACCTCCGCCCTCGCCGTGCGCAGCCGCGTCAACGGCGAGACCAAGCAGGACGGCAACACCCGGGACATGGTCTTCGACGTCCCGTTCCTCGTCTCCTACGTCTCCCAGGCGTTCACGCTCCTGCCCGGCGACGTCATCCTCACGGGCACGCCCGCCGGCGTCGGCATCGTCGACGAGGGCGACCGGATCGAGGTGGAGGTCGAGGGCATCGGCGTCCTGCCGACCGTCCTGCGCCGCTGACCCGCACCGCCGGCCGGCGCCGGTCCGCACCGCCGACCCGTGCGGGCACCGCGGCGCCCCGCACCACCGCACGACCCCGCCCAGACCCCGACCGATCCACGAAAGAGCCATGACCGACACGCCCGCCACCCCGGCCACCGCCTCGACCACCTCCTCGCCCGTGCGCGTGCGCTTCTGCCCGTCCCCGACGGGCACCCCGCACGTGGGACTGATCCGCACCGCGCTGTTCAACTGGGCCCACGCCCGCCACACCGGCGGCACCATGGTCTTCCGCGTCGAGGACACCGACACCCTGCGCGACTCGGAGGAGAGCTACCAGCAGCTGCTCGAGGCGCTCGCGTGGCTGGGGATCGACTGGGACGAGGGCGTCGAGACCGGGGGTCCGCACGCCCCGTACCGGCAGTCGCAGCGCCTGGACGTCTACCGCGACGTGGCCGCCCGGCTCCGGGAGCACGGGGCGGTCTACGAGGCGTACTCCACCCCGGAGGAGGTCGAGGCCCGGCACCGGGCGGCCGGCCGCGACCCCAAGCTCGGCTACGACAACTTCGACCGCGACCTCACCGAGGAGCAGATCGCGGCGTACCGGGCGGAGGGCCGGGAGCCCGTGCTGCGGCTGCGGATGCCGGACGAGGACATCGTGGTCCACGACATGATCCGCGGCGAGATCGTCTTCCGGGCCGGCTCCATCCCGGACTACGTGGTGGTGCGCGCCAACGGCCAGCCGCTGTACACGCTGACCAACCCCGTGGACGACGCCCTCATGGAGATCACCCACGTGCTGCGCGGCGAGGACCTGCTCTCCTCGACACCGCGCCAGATCGCGCTGTTCCGCGTCCTGGTCGAGATCGGCTTCGCGAAGTACGTGCCCGAGTACGGCCACCTGCCCTACGTCATGGGCGAGGGCAACAAGAAGCTGTCCAAGCGCGACCCCGAGTCCAGCCTCTTCCACCTCAGGGACAGCGGCTTCGTCCCCGAGGGCCTGCTCAACTACCTGGCCCTGCTGGGCTGGTCCCTGTCCGCGGACGAGGACGTCTTCACCGTGGAGCAGCTCGTGGAGCACTTCGACGTCCACGACGTCCTGGCGAACCCCGCNGGCTTCGTCCCCGAGGGCCTGCTCAACTACCTGGCCCTGCTGGGCTGGTCCCTGTCCGCGGACGAGGACGTCTTCACCGTGGAGCAGCTCGTGGAGCACTTCGACGTCCACGACGTCCTGGCGAACCCCGCGCGCTTCGACCTCAAGAAGGCCACCGCGATCAACGGCACCCACGTCCGCAGGCTCGCCCCCGAGGACTTCCGCGACCGGCTCGTCCCCTACCTGCAGGCCGGCGGCGTGCTGGGGGACACCCTGGACGAGCGCCAGCGGGACATCCTCGACCGGGCCGCCCCGCTGGTCCAGGAGCGGATGAACCTGCTCGGCGAGGCCCCCGAGCTGCTGTCCTTCCTCTTCGCCGCCGACGACGAGATCGAGGTCGCCGACGACGCCCGCAAGCAGCTCAAGGACTCCGCCGGCGACGTCCTGCGGGCCGCGCTCGCCGCCCTGGAGCCGCTCGAGGACTGGAGCGCCGCCGCCCTCGAGACCGCGCTCCGCGAAGCCATCGTGGACGGGCTGGGCATCAAGCCGCGACTGGCCTTCGGCCCCGTCCGCACCGCCGTCTCGGGCCGGCGGATCTCGCCGCCCCTGTTCGAGTCCCTCGAGATCCTCGGCAAGGACTCCTCCCTGACCCGCCTGCGCGCCCTCGCCGCCCAGCTCGGCTGAGCGCCCTCCCCGCCGACGACGACGGTCCGGCCCGCCCTCCGCGGAGGGCGGGCCGGACCGTCGTCGTGGACGTCATCTGCACACACCCGGGCGCTCCGGCGTAGCCTGGGACACGGGGGCGATCAGCATGGACCGGACGGACGACCAGATCGAGGCGATGCGCGCGGGACGCCCGCAGCACCGCAATCCCGTGCAGCGCGACACCATCACGTGGTTGCGCACCGGCGCGGAGACCGGGGGCGAGCACGCCCTGCTGCACGTCGAGGTGGAGGCCGGGGGAGAGGTGCTCGCCCACTACCACCGCCGGTTCGGGATGCGCGTTCGGGTCCTCGAGGGCGTGCTGCGGGTCCAGGTCGGCCACGTCGTGCGGGACCTCGGGGCGGGCGGCGAGGCCGAGGTGCCCCCGGAGCACCTGTTCCGCTGGAAGAACCCGAGTGGGTCGCCGGCCCGCTTCGTGGTCGAGGTGCGGCCCGCCCACGAGGGCTTCGAGAAGGGCCTGGTGGCCCTGTACGGACTCGCCCGGGACGGGCGCACCCGCCGGGACGGCCGCCCGCGGAGCCTGCTCCGCACGGCGCTGCTCATCGAGTGGACCGACATCAACCTCCCGGGGCTCTACCGCTGGCTGGGGCCGGTCGTCCGGGCGCTGGCGGGCATCGCCCGCCGCCGGGGGATCGACGCGGAGCTCGAGGACCGCTACTGCCGTTGAGCCCGATTTGCCGCCCCGCCGGAAGGCCGGTATAGTTCTTTTGCGTTGCGCCGGTCGCCGCGGGAAACCGCCGGACCGGGGACGACAGTGGGATATGGTGTAATTGGCAACACTACGGTTTCTGGTACCGTCATTCTAGGTTCGAGTCCTGGTATCCCAGCGCTGCTCCATCGGATCAGTACGGCCCCATCGTATAGCGGCCTAGTACGCCGCCCTCTCACGGCGGTAACGCGGGTTCGAATCCCGCTGGGGTCACCACCGCAGAACACCCCCGGACCACACGGTCCGGGGGTGTTCTCGTGTCCGGGGTGCGCTGCGCTGCCGGAACAGGGCCGGCGTCCGGAACAGGGCCCGGGACCTGGTACAGTGTACGAGGCCGGTCGCGGGAAACCGCGGACCGGATCGGTGCGGCCCCATCGTATAGCGGCCTAGTACGCCGCCCTCTCACGGCGGTAACGCGGGTTCGAATCCCGCTGGGGTCACCACGGAAGACGTCCCCCGGACCACACGGTCCGGGGGACGTCGTCGTTCCAGCCCAGCGCCCGGGGAGTGCCGGCAGGGGAGGCCGCGCCGAACTCGGCGCCGAGCACTAAGCACCCTTACGTTGTGGTGGTCGGACTGCTACCGTGGCAGGACCGTCGCCGCCGACGTCCGGATCGGCGGCCATGAGCCGAGGAGCAGACGTGAACGACATCTCCCAGCACGACGACCTCCCGTTGCCCGACTACGACCACCTCCCCGTGGGCGTGCTCGGCTCGAAGATCTCGGGCCTCGACGAGCGCGGGGTGCAGCAGCTGCTGGACTACGAACGGGCGCATGCCGACCGGCTGCCCGTGGTGCAGGTCCTGGAGCGACGGATCGAGGCGCTGCGCCAGGGGGCCGAGCCCAGCGGCGCGGTGCCCGAGGCCGCGCCGGAGGTGTCCGGGACCAGCGGCGGTTCGCCCGTCTCGCCGGAGACCTCCGGGCCTCCGATCAACCCACCGTCCCAGGGCACGCCCTTCAACCCGGCCCAGCCCCGCTGACCCTGCGCGGGTCCGGCACGGGCTGAGCGCACGGCGGGGGAGAGGAGCGCACCGTGAACGAGAGCTACGACGTGGTCGTCGTCGGTGGGGGGCCCGCGGGCCTCGCCGGGGCGCTGTGCCTGGCCCGCGCCCGGCGCACGGTCCTCGTGGTGGACGCCGGGGCCCCGCGCAACGACCCCGCGGAGCACGTGCACAACTACCTCGGCCGCGACGGCGACGCCCCGGGCGCGCTGCTCGCGGACGGGCGTGCCGAGGTCACCGGCTACGGAGCGGACGTCGTCGACGGCACAGTGGTCTCCGCCCGTCCCGCCGGGGACGACGGCCACGGCGTCCGGTTCCTGCTGGCGCTCGAGGACGGCCGGTCGGTGCGGGCGCGCCGCGTGCTGATCACCACCGGACTGACCGACGAGCTGCCGGACGTCCCGGGCGTGGCGCAGCGGTGGGGCCGCGACGTCGTCCACTGCCCCTACTGCCACGGCTGGGAGTGGCGGGACGAGCCGCTGGCGGTGCTGGGCACCGGCCCCCTGGGCGTGCAGCAGGCGCAGCTGTTCCGGCAGTGGAGCCACGACATCACCTTCGTGCAGCACACCGCCCCGGCGCCGGACGACGAGGAGCGCGAGCACCTGGCGGCCCTCGGCATCGCGTGCGTGGCGGGCGAGGTGCGGCGCGTGGAGGTGTCGGAGGACCGGATCACCGGTCTCCGGCTGGTCGCCGGCGAGCTCGTGCCGTGCCGGGCCGTGGTCGTGGTGCCGCGCTTCACGGTCCGCTCCGCCCTCATCGACTCCCTCGGCCTGCGCACGGCCCAGGTGGAGGAGAAGGGCCATGCCGTCGGCACGTACGTGCCCTCGGCGCCCACGGGCGGCACGGACGTGCCGGGGGTCTACGTGGCGGGCAACGTCACGGACCTCCACGCCCAGGTCCTCGCCGCGGCGGCGGCCGGGCTCACGACCGCCACGGCCGTCAACGCCGACCTGCAGGCCGAGGACCTCGGCCGGGCGCTCGCCGAACGCGACCGCGCCTGACGTCACGGGTCCGGCCGGCCGGGGGCGGATCCACGAGGAGCAGGAGCGGACGCGCGCGACCTGCCGCGCCCTCGCCGGCCGGGCCGTCGTCCGCCGCCGTCACCGACACGCCGGACGCGGCCGGCCCCGCCGGCCCGGGCACTGCCCGGGCCGGCGGGGCCGGGCACCGGATCAGGCCAGCGAGGCGTCCAGGGTGATGTCCACGGACAGGGCCTGGGAGACCGGGCAGCCGGCCTTGGCCTCCTCGGCGATGCGCGCGAAGTCCTCCGCGGAGATGTTCTCCACCTGCGCCACCACGGTCAGCTCGACCCCCTTGATGCCCTCGCCCGCCACGAAGGTCACCTCGGCCGAGGAGTCCAGCCGGGTGGGCGGGGTCTCGTTCTGGGCGAGCATGTTGGAGAACGCCATGGCGTAGCAGGTGGCGTGCGCGGAGGCCAGGAGCTCCTCGGGGCTCGTCTTGGCGCCGGCGCCGCTCTCCGCGCGGGTGTCCCAGTCCACGTCGAAGGGGCCCAGGCCCGAGCCGGTCAGGCTGGTGGTGCCCGAGCCGTTGAAGAGATCGCCGGTCCAGACGGTGCTGGCCTTGCTGATGACGGGTTTCGGCATGGTTCCTCCTGAGGTCCACGGCAGGCGGGCGCTCCGCCTGCCGGCGCCGGGCGGCGCTGCTGTCACGCTAACGGATCCGTGCGGCCCGCGAGCGGCCGGGGCCGTGTTTCAGCCGTCGGCGCGTGTCCGGCCGGCGGAGGCACGTGCTACCCCAGGGGCCTCCTGGGGGTCTCCGGGCCGCGGGGCGTCCCCCGATCCGCGACAGCACGGGAGGTCGCGTGCGCGGCCGCGGACACGAGCCGTTCCAGCGGACCCCGTCCGAAGGCGTGCCGCCAGGCGAGCGCCACGAGCGCCGAGACGAGGAGGCAGGCGGCGAACCAGAGCAGCGGGCTGCTGTAGTGGACCTCGGTGGCCAGCAGGACCAGCTGTCCCGTGTACAGGGACAGGGTCATGGCCCCCATGGCCGTGAGCGGCAGCAGCCACTTGCCGAACTCGCGGCCGGCGAGCAGGAAGGCGCCGAGCACGGCCGTGCTCACGCCGAGGCTCCAGGCCACCGAGAGGAGCGTGTTGGTGTGCGGGGCGGAGAGCGCCTGCCACCACAGCGAGGACGTCGGCAGGGGCCCGTCGGCGCCGAAGACGACGAGGTGGTCCAGGTCCGCCCGGGTGAGGGAGACGATGCTGTAGAGCAGGACGTTGTAGCCGTCCATGCCGTAGAGGAGCACCCAGGAGACGAGCTTGGCGAGGGCCGCGAGGCCGAGTCCCGCGGCCAGGAGGCGGCTCTGCAGACGCAGGCTCTTGAGGTTGAGGCGGCCGAGGGCCAGCCCGGCGAGCAGGTACGCCATGTACGTCACGGCCGGGTACGTGCCGGTCAGCGTCAGCTGCCAGAAGAGCGCGACCGGTTCGGTGACGAGGTGGGCGAACGTCGGGTTGGCGGCGCTGTGCTCGGGCACCACGTCGCCCAGCCAGTGGATCAGGAGGGGCCCGAGGAGCAGGAACGCGCCCGAGCACAGGAGCAGGGTCCGTGCCCGCAGCCCCAGGAAGGGCAGCGCGAGCAGGAAGAAGAGCCCGTAGTGGACCAGGATGCCGACGGCCGGCGGGTCCGCCGGCATCAGGTACCCGACGGTCAGCCCGATCACCATGATCAGCAGCGCGCGCACCGCGATCCCCGCGCGGGCGGCGGTCAGGTCCCGGCCCCTGCGGGGTCTGCGCGCTCCGGTGGAGAAGGCGAGGCCGACCCCGGCGAGCAGCGCGAACAGCGCCGCGGAGTCCCCGGCGAACAGCAGCCAGGACAGCGTCGGCCGGTCGTTGTCGGGATAGGACTGCGGCAGGAAGTGGACCGCCGTCAGCCCGACGAGAGCCAGTCCCCGGGCGGCGTCCACGGCGACCAGACGCCCGGCCGACCGGCGGGGGTCGAGCCCGCCGGTGGCCTCCGCGGCCCGATCTCTCGTGGGGTGGTCGTTCATGGGTCCCGCCGTCCTGTTCCTCATCCCCGGCCCCACGGTGGGTCGCGCTCAGGATGTCGTGTGCACTGCCGCCAATCTTCGCATCCGGGCCGTCGGTCGCGGCAACGTTGCGCCGGAAGGCTCAGGAGGCCTCGCGCAGCGCCGGCCCCGGCCGCGGCGTGGAGGGCCTGCTGGTTCGCGCGGGTCAGGGGACCGGTCACGCTGACCCGGACGAACCGGCCGTCGGGGTCCACCTCGACGAGGACGGAGAGCTTGCGGTGCACGGGGTCGGCTCCTTCACGGGGCGGCGACCCTCCCACGGGGCGCGGTCCGCGCCCCTCAGGGGCCGCTCCGGCCGTCCTCGCCCCGGTCCGCGGAGGCGGCCCGGGACGGCCGCAGGGGTTGGAGCGCCGCGAGCTCGGCGGGGGTCGCGGTCCGGAACGGCGGGGCCTCCGGGCACTGCGGCGCCCGCCGCCCCTGCCCGCGGGTGGCGCGCAGGCTCGTGCCGACCGACACGACCAGGACGGCCGTGATCACCGCGAGGGAGACTCCCGTGGGGATGTCGACCACGTCGACCTTGAGCGCCATCTTCACCCCCACCCACACCAGGACCAGGGCCAGCCCGGCGCGCAGGTGCACGAAACGGTGCATCAGGTCCGCCAGCAGGAAGTACATGGCCCGCAGCCCCAGCACGGCGAAGGCGTTGGCGGTGAAGACGATGTAGACCTCGTCGGTGACCGCGAAGACGGCCGGGATCGAGTCGACGGCGAAGACCACGTCGGTGGCCTCGATCAGCACCAGCACCGCCAGCAGCGGCGTGGCCCGCAGCGTCCCGCCGACGCGCACCACGAGCCGCTGCCCGTAGAACACCTCGGTCATCGGCACGCAGCGGCGGAAGACCCGCAGCACCGCCGACCGGTCCGGGTCAAGACGCGCCTCCCGCTGCCGGAGCATCCGCCACCCGGTGCAGAGCAGGAACGCGGCGAAGAGGTAGAGCACTCCCTCGAAGGCGTGGATCAGCGCCGCGCCCGCGGCGATGAAGGCGCCGCGCAGCACCAGCGCCCCGAAGACGCCCAGGAACAACACCTGGTGCTGGTAGGCGCGGGGGACGGCGAAGTACGTGAGCAGGACCGCCCAGACGAACACGTTGTCCACGGAGAGCGACTTCTCGATCAGGTACCCGGCGAAGTACTGCTGGCCGGCCTGCGACCCGAAGACGGCCCAGACCACCACCCCGAAGCCCGTTCCGCAGGCCACCCACACCGCCGTCCACACCGCGGCCTCGCGCAGCCCGATCGCGTGCGGGCGCCGGTGGGCGAGCAGGTCCACGGCCAGCAGGACCACGATGCCGCCGATCACCGCGGCCCACCCCCAGAACGGGACGTCCATCGCCACCAGCCACCCTCCGGTTCCCGACCGGAGGTCTCTCCCGGCCCGTTCCGGGCCCGCGCGCCGGATCCTGCGGGGGACCGTCGTGACGACGCTGCGCGGGGGGATACTCCCCTCCTGGCCCCTCCAGCGAACCCCGCCCCGCCCTCCGCGTCAAGAGGCGTGGCGAGCTCCCGCAGCGGCGCTGCGCGGGTCCCCGGTGCTACGCTCCGCAGTGAGCCGGGGGATCCGCCCGGCGACGACGGCGGGGCCTCCCGCCCAGCCCGTCCGCACCGCTCCAGCCCCTCCCGGATGGTGGTGATCACCGTTTTCCCGCACCCGTCCCCCGCAGCGACCACCGGCCCCACCCGCACCTTCGGCGTGGAGGAGGAGCTGCTCCTCGTGGACGCCGTGACGCTGGAGCCCGCCCCCGCCGGCCCGGACGCCGTGGACGCGCACGCCGCCGGCGTCCGCTCCTCCCCGGCGACGGCACCGGCGCACCAGGTCACCACCGAGCTGCAGCAGGAGCAGATCGAGGTCGCGAGTCCTCCGCTGACCGGCCTCGCGGAGCAGATCGCCGCGATCCGTCAGGGGCGCCGCCTGGCCGACGCCGCCGCCCGCGCGGTGGGTGCCCGCGCCGTCGCCCTCGCCTCACCGGTCACGGCGGGCGCCCCGCACCTCGTGCCCGCACCGCGCTTCCGGTGGCTCCAGGAGCGCTTCGGGCTGGTGGCCGCCGAGCAGCTGACCTGCGGCCTCCACGTCCACGTGGGCGTCGGCAGCCGCGAGGAGGGCGTGGCCGTGCTGGACCGCATCCGGGTGTGGCTGCCCGTCCTGCTCGCCCTGAGCGGCAACTCCCCGTTCTGGTACGGCCGGGAGAGCGGCTTCAGCAGCTACCGCTACCAGGCCTGGGTCCGCTGGCCCACCTCCGGTCCCACGGAGGTCTTCGGCTCGGTCGAGGAGCACGACCGGCAGCGCGAGGCCCTGCTGCGCTCCGGGGTGCCCCTCGACCTCGGCATGATCTACTTCGACGCCCGGCTCTCGGCCCGCTACCCCACCGTGGAGATCCGGATCACCGACATGTGCCTGGACGCGGAGCACGCCGGGGTGCTGGCCGCCCTCGGCCGGGCGCTGGTCGAGACTGCCGCCCGCTTTTCGAAGAGATTTTCGGCACCGGCACNCCGCCCGCCAGTGGCGGGCGGGCCTCCCCGCGCCGCCGGTGAGCGCGGCGCAGCTGCGGACCTGGTCCTGGCAGGCCAGCAGGGACGGCGTCGAGGGGCCGTTGATCAGCCCGGCCTCCGGCGCGCCCGCCCCGGCCGCGGACGTCGTGGCGGAGCTGCTGGCCGTCGTGCGCCCCGTGCTCGCCGAGTGGGACGAGGCCGCGCAGGTGGAGTCCGTGGTGGCCGGCGTCCTGCGGGACGGCTCCGGCGCCCGGCGGCAGCTGGCGGCCCACGCCGCGCGGCGGGACCCGCTCGACGTCGTGCGCCTGGCGCTCGAGGCGACCCACCGGTGAGGGCGCGGGGGCACCCGGGGCTCGAGCGGCGGCGCGTCGTCGCCGGCACCCACGCGGTCGACGTGCGGGGGACCTTCGACCGCGCGCGGCCCCCGGTGGTCCTCGTGCACGGCATCGGCATGTCGGGCCGGTACTTCCTGCGGCTCGCTGACGCGCTCGCGGCCACGCACGACGTCTACGCCGTCGACCTGCCGGGCTGCGGGTCCTCGCCGCGCCCCGCCCGGCCCCTGTCGGTGCCCGAGCTCGGCCGCGTGGTTGCGGGGGCCGTCGAGGCGCTGGGGCTGCGGGCTCCCGTGGTCGTGGGGCACTCCATGGGCTGCCAGGTCGTCGTGGACGCCGTCAGGGACCACCCCGGGCTGTGCGCCGGCTACGTGCTGGTGGGACCGACCGTCGACCCCACCGCGCGCAGTCTGCTCGGCCAGGGACGGCGGCTGCTGCGGGACACCGCGCGCGAGCCCCTGCGCACCAACGCCGTGGTCGTCCGCGACTACCTCCGGATGGGCCCGCTCCGCTATCTGCGCACTGCCCGGCACATGCTCCGCGACCGGATCGAGGAGGACATCCGGGGCTGCACGCCCCCCGGGCTGGTGGTGCGCGGGTCCCGGGACCCCATCGCCCGGCGGGACTGGTCCCGCCGGCTGGCCCGGGCGGCCCCCGACGCCCGCTTCCTGGAGATCCCCGGGGCCCCGCACAACGTCCAGCACACCGACCCCCGGGAGCTCGCCGCCGCCTGCGCGCCCTTCCTCGCCGCCTGCCGTCCCGGGAGCCCGGTGTGATCCCGCGGCCGGGCGCGGCGGCCGCGAATCTCGCGGCCTGGGCCCGCGACTACGTCTACGCGGTCCGGTGGCAGGCCGCGGGCGTCCTCGGCCGGTGGGAGCCCGCCCACTACCGGGGCCGGGGAGAGCCGGGGCGGACGCCGGTCGTGCTGATCCCCGGGATCTACGAGTCGTGGACGTTCATGCTCCCGGTGGCCGGGCTGCTGCGGGAGCACGGCCACGACGTCCACGTGGTGGAGGACCTGAGGTTCAACACCGGGACCATCGAGGACATGGCGGCGCTGGTCGACGAGCACATCCGCCGGGAGGGGATCGAGCGCTGCGTGCTGGTGGCGCACAGCAAGGGCGGGCTGATCGGCAAGCACCTCCTGGCCCACCACAACAAGGGCACCGTGATCCGGGGGCTCGTGGCCGTCAACACCCCCTTCACGGGCTCCGAGCTCGCCCGGCTCCTGCCCCTCCCGACGATCCGGGTGTTCCTGCCCCACTCCCCGGAGCTCACCGCGCTGACCACCCGCCGGGAGGTCAACCAGCACATCGTCTCCGTCTACGGCCTGTTCGACCCCCACATCCCGGGCGGCAGCCACCTGGAAGGGGCGCGCAACGTCCAGCTCGGCACGCGCGGTCACTTCCTGCCGCTCAGCGACCCGCGCGTGCACGAGGCGATCCTCGAGGGGATCGGCACGCTCACCCGCTGACCCCGCCGGCGCCCGGTGGCCCCGGCGGCCGCCGACCCGACCGGACCGCCCCGGCCCGGCGTCGGAGGCGACTGCTACTCTTCGGCCACCGAGCGCGCCCCGGACGGCGCGCCGCCGGAGACAGGAACGACGGACGACGCCGGAGGGACGGTGGGACCGTGGGCGAACTGGGACTGACCCCCTTCCAGGGCTGGGAGGTGATGTCCTGGGCCCTGCTGGCCGCCGCCGCCGTGTGGACCGTGGCCCGGGGCGTCCGGTGGCTCGTGGGACGCTACGGGCAGAACACCCGCTGGGGCCGCAGGTCGCGCACCCGGCTCGGCCTGCGGCGGGCCCGTGACGGTCTGCTGGAGCGCCACGCCGCCGGAGAGCTCACCGAGGACGAGTACCGGGAGCGGCTGCGGCTGCTCGAGCAGGAGGGCCGCTCCGGCTCGTGACCGCCCCGGGGCCGCGGGCGGGAACGTGCGAGCACCGGGCCCGGCGCAGCGCCACCGCGCCGTGCGGTTCACGCCTCCGGGCCGGCCGGTCCCCGGCGGTCGTCGTCGCCCAGGGCCTCGGTCCCGCGGACGTCCGCGAGCGCGGACCCGTCGCCGTAGGAGCTCGATGTGATGACGCTGAGCTTGCCGTTGGTCTCGAGCACGACCGCCTCGACCCGGGAGAGGTCCCCGGTGCCCTGCATGCGCACCGCCTGACGGATCTCCGACTCCGTGAGCCGGTTGCGGCGCAGCGCCTCGCCCCGGATCCGGCCGTCGGCCAGCAGCAGGACGGGGTCCGAGGTGAAGAAGCGCCGGGCCCCCGGACGGCGCGCCGAGACGAGGGCCACGAGCAGCTGGAGAGCCGCGAGCAGGGCCAGGGCGGTGGCGCCCTCGGCCCAGGAGACGTCCGTGCTGAGGAAGATGGTGGCGAGGGTCGAGCCGAGGGCGACCGTGACCACGAAGTCGAAGACGTTGAGCTGGGCGAGGGTGCGCTTGCCGGACAGGCGCAGGATCGCCACCAGCGTGGTGTAGGAGGCGGCTCCGACGAGCAGGATCCGGAGGATGTCGGCCCAGGAGTCAAACCACACGGCGGGCCTCCCGGTCCGTGATGAGGGGCCTGGGACAGGGGTGCTGCGGGCTCATGCGGGGGTCTCCTCCTCCTGTTTGCGCTCCGGCTCCCGGTGCTGGAGCCACGCGCTCAGCGGTGCGGTGGACAGCCCGTGGACGAGCACGGACAGGGTGACGGCCAGGGTGGTGTGGACGAAGATCTCGTGGTTGCCGGTGTGCCGTTCGGCCAGCGTCGCGTAGAACAGGGCGGAGACGCCGATGGGTCCGAACCAGCTCAGGACGAGCGTCTCGGCGCGGTCGTGCACGCCCCGCAGCAGCGGCCGGAGCGCCCACAGGGCAACGAAGCGGCGCAGCAGCAGCGCCGCGCCGAGGACCAGGGGAGCACCCCAGCCCAGTTCCGTCCACTCACCGACCGGCAGCGCCAGGCCGAGCAGGATGAACACCGGCAGCAGGAACAGCCGGGCCACGGCGTCCTGGACCTTGTCCTCCTGCGCCTCGTCCCGCTGGGGGATCACCTGCCCGAAGACCGCGACGCCCACGAAGACGGCCAGCAGGGCGTCGGTGCCCAGCAGCTTGCCGGTCCCGAGCAGCACGAGTGCCAGCGGCACCACGAAGGCCAGGTAGGAGCTCTCCTCCATGAGCCCGTGCCGGCGGACGACGACGAACAGCCTGCCCAGCAGGAAGCCCGCCAGCGCCCCGAACACCGCCGCGCCGAGCACCTCCCACAGCAGGACGGTGGTCAGCAGCTCGTGCCACGCCCGGTCCGGCTCGGTCAGCAGCAGCACCGGGAGGAGGACGAAGAGGTAGGCCAGTCCGTCGTTGAGCCCGCTCTCGGCCGAGAGATTGTGCCGGACCCGCTCGGGAATCCGCTCCTCGGCCAGGGAACCCGTGACGATCGGGGTGGTGACCACGGGGTCGGTCGGGGTGATGATCGCGCCCAGCAGCAGCGCCACCAGGAACGGCACACCCAGCGCCGCCCACAGCACGCCGGTGGCCACGACGAGCATCAGGGCCATGCCCAGCCCGATGACCACGGCGATCCAGCGGGCGTCGCTGCGCCAGTAGCCGTGCGGCAGGCGCAGGGCGACCCCGGCCAGGCCCACCGCCAGGGTGATCCGCGCCGCCTGCTCCAGCAGCGTTCCCGGGGGCAGGCCGAAGTCCTCGATCCGCACGAGGTCCAGCGCGTAGGGGCCGATCAGCGCGCCGAACGCGAGGGCGAGCACCGGGCCGGGGAGACTGATCCGCTGCAGCAGCGTCGAGAACGCCGAGATCAGCAGGACGGCTCCGGCGAAGAGCGCCAGCACCAGGTTGATGTCCATCGTCGTCCTTCCGTCCCTGTGGGGGCCGCGTCGCCGTCCGGGGCAGCGGATGCTTCCACCGTAACCCTGCTGATGGTCCCCGGGGCAAGCACGGAGGCCGAACCTCCGGGACGGGCCCGGGCGCCACCGGGTAAGGTCCCCGGGAAGGACGGTCATCGACTGGGACGGAGCGACGACGTGGACGTGCTGCTGACGCTGCTGGGGACCACGGTGATCGTGCTCGGCCTGCGGGACATGTACCACAGCCTGCTGCACCCCAGCGGCTCGGGCGCCGTCGGCGGCCGGGTGCAGTCGGGCGTCTGGTGGGTCTCCCGGCGCACCGGGCACCGCTTCGGCTCGGCCGTGGGCCCGGGCTCGATGATCACGGTGGTGCTCCTGTGGGTGCTCCTGCAGGGCCTCGGCTGGGCCCTGATCTACCTGCCGCACGTCCCCGAGGGCTTCACGTACTCGCCGGGGGTGGACCCCGCCGCCTACCCCGATCTCCTCGAGGCCCTCTACCTCTCGTTCGTCACCCTGGCGACGCTGGGGTTCGGGGACGTCGTGGCCACCGACCCCTGGATCCGGCTGGCCACCCCGCTGGAGGCGCTGACCGGGTTCGCCCTGCTCACGGCGGCCCTGACGTGGTTCACCCAGATCTATCCGCCGCTGTCCCGCCGCCGGGCCCTGGCGCTCGAGCTGACGTCCCTCGCCGAGGTGGAGTACGCGGACGGGATCGCGGAGGAGGACCCCGTGACGGCGGCCCGGGTGCTGGACGGGCTGACCGCGGAGGTGTCCCGGGCCCGGATCGACTTCACCCAGCACGGCGAGACGTACTACTTCCAGGAGGAGGACCCGGACCTCTCCCTGGCCCGGCAGCTGGCCTACGCCCTCGAGCTGCGCGACCGTGCCGCCGCGTCCTCGGCGCCGCCGGTGCGCACGAGCGCCCGCCGCCTGGGCCTGGCCCTGGAGCAGCTCGCGCGAAAGCTGCGGGAGGACTTCGTCAGCACGGGGGAGGCCCCCGGGGAGGTGTTCGCCGCCTACGCCGCGGATCACCTGCGGGAGCCGGGCCGCTGACCCGCGGCCGGGAACAGATTCCCGGGACCGCCGGTTGCGCGGAGCATGAAGGCATTGACGTACGCCCGCTACGGCGGCCCCGAAGTCCTCGAGCTCACCGACCTCCCCGAGCCCAAGGTCCCCCCGGGCTGGGTGCTCCTGAAGGTGCGCAGCGCCGCGATCAACCCCGTGGACTGGAAGATCATGGCCGGCGGCCTCGATCCGCTGATGGAGGTCCAGTTCCCGGTGGTGCCCGGCTGGGACGTGTCCGGGGTCGTGGAGGCCGTCGGCATCGACGTCCCGGAGTGGGCCCCGGGCGACGAGGTGATCTCCTACGCCCGCACGGACTGGGTGCACGGCGGGACGATGGCCGAGTACGTCGCCCTGCCCGCACGCCTGCTCGCGCCGAAGCCGGCCTCCGTGGACTGGGACCGGGCGGCCGCGCTGCCGCTCGCCGGGCTCACGGCCTACCAGGTCCTCGGCCGCCTGGAGGCGGCCGCGGGAGAGACCGTGCTCGTGCACAACGCCTCCGGGGGCGTGGGCGGCTACGCCGTCCAGCTCGCCGCGGCCCGGGGCGCCCGCGTGATCGGCACGGCGTCGGAGGCCAACCACGAGTACCTGCGCGGTCTCGGCGCGGAGCCCGTGGCCTACGGGGACGGGCTGCCCGAGCGGGTCCAGGAGCTGGCTCCGGACGGCGTGGACGTCGTGGTCGACCTCGTAGGCGGGGTCGTGGAGCAGACGCTCGCCGTCCTGAAGGACGGGGGGCGGCACGCCTCCGTGGCCGACGACGCGGTCGAGGCCCACGGCGGGACGTGGATGTGGGTGCGTCCCTCCGCCGAGGACCTCACCGAGCTGGGCCGTCTGGTGGACCGGGGCGCGCTGCGGATAGAGCTCGCCCGCAGCGTGCCCCTGGCCGAGGGTGTGGAGGCCTACCGGCTCAGCCAGGAGGGGCATGTCCGCGGCAAGATCGCCGTCCGGATGGCGTGAGCCCCCGGCGACCCGCGCCGCGTAGGTGCACAGCAGGCTGACTGGCACAATGTCCCTGTGACCGACCAGACAGAGATCCTGAGCGCCCTCGAGGACGCGCGGGCGCTGCTCGCGGCGTCGACCCTCCCGCTGTCCACGACCGACGTGCTGCGCGAGCGCGAGGACATCGACCGTGCCGTCGCCCAGCTCGACGACTACGTGCTGCCCCGGGTGCGCTCCCTCGACGCGCCGCTGCTCGCGGTGGTCGGCGGCTCCACGGGCGCCGGCAAGTCGACCCTGGTCAACGCGGTCGTGGGGCACCCCGTGACCCGGTCCGGGGCCATCCGCCCGACCACCCGGCAGCCCATCCTGATCCACCACCCGCGCGACGCCGAGGCGTTCTCGACCCAGCGGGTGCTCCCGCACCTGAGCCGGATCCACGCGCGGAAGGTCATCCCCGCCGGCTCGACCGCAGCGGACACCGCCTCCCCGTCCGCGCTGCCCGGCACCGCGGACGGCCAGGCCCTCGTGCTGCTCGCCGAGCCGCGGATCCCCGAGGGCGTCGCCCTGCTCGACGCCCCGGACGTCGACTCGATCTCCGACGAGAACCGCCGGCTCGCGGGGCAGCTGCTGGCCGCCGCCGACCTGTGGCTGTTCGTGACCACCGCGAACCGCTACGCCGACGCCGTGCCGTGGCGGCTGCTCGTCGAGGCCGCCCAGCGGGACATCACGGTGGCCGTGGTCCTCGACCGGGTCCCGCAGGGGCTCGAGGCCGAGATCGAGGACGACCTCCGGCGGATGCTCGCCGAGCAGGGCCTCGGGGACGCCCCGGTGTTCACCGTCCCGGAGTCACCGCTCAACGAGATGGGCATGCTCCCGCCCCACGTCGTCGCCCCCGTGGTGGACTTCCTGGCCGAACTGGGGCGCAACGCCGCCTCCCGCTCGGAGATCGCCCGCCGGACCCTCGGCGGCGCGGTCCGCTCCATCGCGGAGCGCACCGGCGCGGCCGGGACGGCGGTGCTCTCCCAGCACCGCGTCGAGGCGCAGCTGCGCCACGACGTGGACCGCGCCTTCGACGAGGCGCTCGCCGCCGTCATCGAGTCGACCCGGGACGGGACCCTGCTGCGCGGCGAGGTCCTCGCCCGCTGGCAGGACTTCGTGGGCACCGGCGAGTTCTTCCGCAACCTCGAGGCCGGGATCGGCCGGATGCGGGACCGGCTCACCGCCTTCTTCAGCGGGCGGCCGGCACCCGAGGTCCAGGTCGAGGAGGCCATCGAGACCGGTCTGCAGACCGTGATCGTTGAGGAGGCCGCGCGCGCCTCCGAGACCGCGGAGCGCCGCTGGCTGGACGAGCCTGCGGGCCGGGTCCTGCTCGGCGGGTCCGACCTCGGCTCGCTGCCCCCGGACTTCCGCGAGCGCACGGCAGAGCAGGTGCGCGCCTGGCAGGGCGACCTCATGGAGCTGATCCAGCGCGAGGGCGCGGACAAGCGGACCAGGGCGCGGGCCATGTCGCTGGGTGTGAACGCGCTCACCGTGATCCTCATGATCGGCGTGTTCTCCATGACGGGCGGGCTCACCGGGCTGGAGGTCGGCATCGCCGGCGGCTCCGGCGTGGTGGGCACCAAGCTGCTCGAGGCGGTCTTCGGGGAGGACGCCGTGCGGCGGATGGCCGAGGACGCCCGCAAGAACCTCGAGTCCCGGATCCACACGGTCATGGACCAGCAGGCGTCCGTGTTCCTGCGGCGCCTCGACGTCCTGGACGGGCACCCGGAGGCCGACGAGCTCGTGGCCGTGGCCGAGCGCATCCGCGCCGCCGGGCGGACGCTGGGGGAGAGCGCATGAGCCCCGCCCGGCAGGCGGCGCCGACTCTCTCCGAACGGCTCACCGCGCTCGCGCGCGCCACGGAGCTGGCCTCCGGCCGGCTCGACGACGAGGCCGTGGCGGCGTCCCGCACCGTCCTGGACCGCGCCGCCGAGCGGCGCTCCCTGTCCGCCGACCACACCGTGGTGGGCTTCTTCGGGGCGACCGGGTCCGGGAAGTCCACCCTGTTCAACGCGGTCGTGGGACGGGACATCGCCCGGGCCGCCGCCCGCCGCCCCACCACCTCCGAGCCGCTGGCCGCCGTCTGGGGGGAGCCGGGCAGCGAGGCCCTGCTGGACTGGCTCGGTGTCACCCAGCGCCACCACGTCGACACGCCCCTGCCCACCGGGCACGCGGACGCCGGCCGGTGGACGCGCGTCAAGGAGCGGATCACGGGCGCGCCCGCCGCGGAGGCGCCCGGCGGCCTGATCCTGCTCGACCTGCCGGACTTCGACTCCGTGAGCCTGCACCACCGCACCATCGTGCAGCGTCTCGTCGGCATGGTCGACGTCGTGGTGTGGGTCGTGGACCCGCAGAAGTACGCCGACGCGGTCATCCACCAGGAGTTCATCGCGCCGCTGGCCCGGCACGGGGCCGTGACCATGGTGGTGATGAACCAGGTGGACCGGCTGCCGGACGCCGAGGTCCCCGCCGTGATGGCCTCCCTCGAGGAGCTCGTGGCCCAGGACGGGCTGCCCACCACGGGGCTGTCGAAGCCGGTGGCCGTCTCCGCGGTGACGGGGGAGGGCGTCGAGGCCCTCCGCGCGCGGATCCGCCAGGTGGCCGACACCAGGGCGGCGGCCGGCGCCCGGCTCGACGCCGACGTGGACGACGCCGCCGCGCTGCTCGCCGAGGCCTCCGGGGACGGGGAGCCTGCCGGGATCACCGAGCCGGCGCAGGAGCGGCTCACCGACGGGCTGGCGCAGGCCGCCAACGTGCCCGGGATCGCCCGGGCCGCCGGGAGGTCCTACGCCCTGCACGCGGCGGAGCACACGGGGTGGATCCCCACCCGGTGGCTGCTGAGGTTCCGCAAGGACCCGATGCGGCGGCTGAACCTCGACCGGGGCGGGACCGTGAACCCCGAGGTCAACCGCACGTCCCTGCCGCCCATGGGCGCCGCCCAGCGGGCCGCGGCCGACTCCGCGGTGCGCACCTTCGCCCACGACGCCGCAAACGGGGCCGCCGAACCGTGGACCCGGTCGGTCCGGCAGGCCGCGCGCACCCACGAGGAGAGGCTGCCGGACGCGATCGACCAGGCGGTCGCCCGCACCGACTTCCGGGCCGGGCGGAACTCCTGGTGGTGGCTCGTCCTCGACGTCGTCCAGTGGCTCGCGATGCTCGCGGTGGTCGCGGGTCTGCTGTGGCTCCTGGGCCTGTTCCTGCTCGAGTGGTTCCAGATCCCCGTCCCGCCGCCCCCGTACGTCGAGGGCTTCCCGCTGCCCGTGCCCACGCTGCTCGTCCTCGCCGGGGTGGTGCTCGGGATCTTCACGGCCCTGACCGGCCGGGTCCTCGCCGGCTTCGGCGCCCGGATGCGGGAGCGCTCGGTGCGGCGCCGGCTGCGCGAGTCGGTGGCCGAGGCCGCCCGGCGCACCGTCGTCGACCCCGTGCGGGCGGAGCTCGAGGCCTTCGCCGCCTTCCGGAGGGCGCTGGCCGTCCTGCGCGGCTGAGCGCGGCGGCCGCGGAGCGTCCCCCGCCGCACGGCGGGGGACGGCAGGGCGGGGGCCGCCGGCGCCCGGCTACTGGGTGGTGGCCCGGACCGCCTCCGTGAGCTGGCGCGCGGCCTGCACCACGACCTCGGCGTGCAGCCGGCCCGGCTGGCGGGTGAGCCGTTCGATCGGTCCGGAGATCGACACCGCGGCGATCACCCGGCCCGAGGGTCCGCGCACCGGGGCCGAGACGGAGGCGATGCCCGGTTCGCGCTCGCCCAGCGACTGCGCCCAGCCCCGGCGGCGCACCCCGGCCAGCACGGTCGCGGAGAACCGCGCGTGGCGCAGGCCCTCGAGCAGGCGGTCGTGGTCCTCCCACGCGACGAGCACCTGCGCGGCGGAGCCCGCCTTCATCGACAGCTGCGTGCCCACCGGGATCGTGTCCCGCAGCCCGATCGGCCGCTCGGCGGAGGCCACGCACACGCGCCAGTCGCCCTGCCGGCGGAAGATCTGCGCGGACTCCCCGGTGGCGTCCCGCAGGTTCATCAGGACGGGGCCGGCGGCCGCGATCAGGCGGTCCTCGCCGGCCGCGGACGCCAGCTCCACGAGCCGGGAGCCGAGCACGAACCGGCCCTGGATGTCCCGTCCCACGAACCGGTGGTGGGCCAGTGCCACGGCCAGCCGGTGCACGGTGGGCCGGGCGAGGCCCGTGGCGCTCACCAGCTGGGCCAGCGTCGCCGGCCCCGCCTCGAGGGCGTCGAGGATCATCGCGGCCTTGTCGACCACCCCCACCCCGCTGGGCGCGGTGGTCGCGGTCAGCGCGAGCGACTCCCCGGTGCCCTGCCCGCCCAGCGGCGTGCCGAGCGGGGCGCCGGACGGGTCCATGTGTCCAGATGTGTCCATGCAATGATACTGACGTCTCAGAATGTGAGAAGCAAGCCCGAAAGCTGGCCCGTCGCGAGCCGGGCGCCGACCATGGAGGAAACACGTTGCACAGGCAGCACGGAAGGATCCGCCATGCCGGACTACCAGTCCTCGACCCCCTCCACGACCTCCGCCGCACCCTCCGGGCCCCGGGGCGGGCGCACCCTCGCCGAGAAGGTCTGGGCGGACCACCTCGTGCGCCAGGGCGAGGACGGGCGGCCGGACCTGCTCTACATCGACCTCCACCTGCTCCACGAGGTCACCTCGCCGCAGGCCTTCGAGGGGCTGCGCCTGGCGGGCCGCCCGCTGCGCCGGCCCGAGCTCACGATCGCCACCGAGGACCACAACACGCCCACGCAGGACATCTTCTCCCGCATCGCCGACGACACGTCCCGCAAGCAGATCGAGACCCTGCGGGCCAACTGCGCCGAGTTCGGCGTGCGCCTGCACCCGCTCGGGGACGCCGAGCAGGGCATCGTGCACGTGGTGGGCCCCCAGCTGGGCCTCACCCAGCCCGGGATGACCGTGGTCTGCGGCGACTCCCACACCTCCACCCACGGCGCGTTCGGGGCCCTGGCCTTCGGCATCGGCACCTCCGAGGTCGAGCACGTGATGGCCACCCAGACGCTGCCGCTCGCCCCGTTCCGGACCATGGCCATCAACGTCGAGGGCACGCTGCGCCCGGGGGTGTCCGCCAAGGACATCATCCTGGCCGTGATCGCCAAGATCGGCACCGGCGGCGGACAGGGCTACGTCCTGGAGTACCGGGGCTCGGCCATCCGCACCCTGTCCATGGAGGCCCGGATGACCATCTGCAACATGTCGATCGAGGCCGGCGCCCGCGCGGGCATGATCGCCCCCGACGACACCACGTTCGACTACGTCCAGGGCCGCCCGCACGCGCCGCAGGGCGCCGACTGGGACGCGGCCGTCGAGTACTGGCGGACCCTGCGCACCGACGAGGACGCCGTCTTCGACGCCGAGGTCTTCCTCGACGCGGACGAGCTCGAGCCGTTCGTCACCTGGGGCACCAACCCCGGCCAGGGCGTCCCCCTGTCCCAGGCCGTCCCCGACCCCGAGGACATCGGGGACGAGAACGACAAGGCCAACGCCCGCCGGGCCCTCGAGTACATGGGCCTGGCCGCCGGCACCCCGATGAAGGAGATCCCGGTGGACACCGTCTTCCTGGGCTCCTGCACCAACTCCCGGATCGAGGACCTGCGGGCGGCGGCGGAGATCGTCAAGGGCCGCGCCAAGGCGCAGAACGTCCGGATGATGGTGGTGCCGGGCTCGGCCAAGGTGCGGCTGCAGGCCGAGGCCGAGGGCCTGGACCGGGTGTTCAAGGACTTCGGCGCGGACTGGCGCTTCGCGGGCTGCTCGATGTGCCTGGGCATGAACCCGGACCAGCTCGCCCCCGGCGAGCGGTGCGCCTCGACGTCGAACCGCAACTTCGAGGGCCGGCAGGGCAAGGGCGGGCGCACCCACCTCGTCTCCCCCGTGGTGGCCGCCGCCACCGCGGTGCGCGGCACGCTGTCCTCCCCGTCCGACCTCGAGCCCGCCGGCGCCCCCACGGACCTCGCGTCCGCCGGCGCCTGAGCCCTCGACCCGAAGCCCAGAAAGGCCCTGCCATGGAGAAGTTCACCACCCACCGGGGTGTCGGCGTCCCGCTGCGCCAGTCCAACGTGGACACCGACCAGATCATCCCGGCCGTCTACCTCAAGCGGATCACCAAGACCGGCTTCGAGGACGCCCTGTTCGCCGCCTGGCGCAAGAACGAGGACTTCGTGCTCAACCGGGAGCCGTACCGGCACGGCTCCGTGCTGGTGGCCGGGCCCGACTTCGGCACCGGCTCCTCCAGGGAGCACGCGGTGTGGGCGCTGCGCGACTACGGCTTCCAGGCCGTCATCTCCTCCCGGTTCGCGGACATCTTCCGCGGCAACTCGGGCAAGCAGGGGCTGCTGGCCGCACAGGTCGACCAGGCGGACGTCGAGCTGCTGTGGAAGCTGATCGAGGAGCACCCCGGCACCGAGATCGAGGTCGACCTCGAGTCCCGCACGGTGACGTGCGACACGGTGACGGTGCCGTTCACGATCGACGACTACACGCGCTGGCGCCTCATGGAGGGCCTCGACGACATCGGCCTCACCCTCCAGCGCGAGGAGGACATCGCCGCGTTCGAGGCGGGCCGACCCGCCTTCAAGCCGACCACGCTGCCCGCCCGCACCTGACCCCGTCACGCCCGGCACGGCCCGGCGGAGCCTCCCACGGCCCGCCGGGCCGTCGTGCTGTCCCGGACACGCACGACGCCCGCCCCTGTGCGGGGGCCCGCGCCGGGGAACCTACACTGTACGGGTGCCGCTCCCGCTCGGGGGTGGCCCGGCAACAGCAGATCGGAAGGTCATGAGCAGCGCACTGCACATCACGGGCGGAATCCCCCTGTCCGGGCAGGTCACCGTGCGAGGTGCCAAGAACCTCGTCCCCAAGGCCATGGTGGCCGCCCTCCTGGGCTCCACACCCTCCGTCCTGGAGAACGTGCCCCAGATCAAGGACGTCCAGGTCGTCACCAACCTGCTGGCGCTGCACGGGGTCGACGTGGGGCGCGAGGACGGCCGACTGGCCCTGGACCCCTGCAACGTCACCACGGCGCGGCACGCCGACATCGACGCCCACGCCGGGGACTCCCGGATCCCGATCCTGCTGTGCGGGCCCCTGCTGCACGCCATCGGCGAGGCGTTCATCCCCGACCTCGGCGGGTGCAAGATCGGCGACCGGCCCATCAACTACCACCTCGACGTGCTGCGCCACTTCGGCGCCCGTGTCGAGAAGCTGGAGTCCGGGATCCGGATGAGCGCCCCGCACGGCCTGCACGGCGCCAAGGTCGAGCTGCCCTACCCCTCGGTCGGCGCGACCGAGCAGGTGCTGCTCACCGCCACCCGGGCCGACGGCCACACCGAGCTGCGCGGCGCCGCCACCGAGCCCGAGATCATGGACCTCATCGCGATCCTGCAGAAGATGGGCGCCATCATCACCGTCCAGACCGACCGGGTGATCCGCATCGAGGGCGTCCCCGAGCTCACCGGCTACCGGCACCGGGCCATGCCGGACCGCATCGAGGCCGCCTCCTGGGGCTCCGCCGCGCTGGCCACCGGCGGCGACATCTTCGTGGCCGGGGCCCGGCAGTCCGACATGATGACCTTCCTCAACACGTTCCGCAAGATCGGCGGGGGCCTCGACATCCGGGAGGAGGGCATCCGCTTCTACCACCCCGGCGGGGACCTCAACCCGCTCATCGTGGAGACCGACGTCCACCCCGGCTTCATGACCGACTGGCAGCAGCCGCTCGTGGTCGCCCTGACCCAGGCCACGGGCGTGTCCATCGTGCACGAGACCGTCTACGAGAACCGCTTCGGCTTCACCGCCGCCCTCAACCGGATGGGGGCCACGATCCAGCTGCACCGCGAGTGCCTGGGCTCCGTGCCGTGCCGCTTCGGCCAGCGCAACTTCGTGCACTCGGCCGTGATCTCCGGGCCCACCCCGCTGCAGGCCTCCGAGATCAACATCCCCGACCTCCGCGGGGGCTTCTCCCACCTCATCGCGGCGATGGCCGCCGAGGGCACGTCCCACGTCACCGGCGTGGAGCTCATCGAGCGCGGCTACGAGCACTTCACCGACAAGCTGACGGGGCTCGGGGCGTCCTTCGAGCTCGACGGCGAGTGAGCCGGGCCCGCCGATGAGCCGCACCTCGAACCGCCGCCTGTTCCGCGTGCTCGCGGGCGTCGTCAAGCCGGCCTACCGGCTGGCGGCCCGGCTGCGCTGGACGGGGGAGGAGCACCTGCCCGCCGAGGGCGGGTTCATCGTGGTGCCCAACCACCTCACCGAGCTCGACCCCCTGACGGTCGCGATCACGCTCTACGACAACGGGATCATGCCGCGGTTCCTGGCGAAGGAGTCCCTGTTCCGCGCCCCCGGGGTGGGGACGGTGCTCCGGGCCACCGGCCAGGTCCCCGTGCTGCGCGGCACGGCCGACGCCGCGGCGGCGCTCACGGCCGCCCGCGCCGAGCTCGCCTCCGGCGGCGCCGTGGTGATCTACCCCGAGGGCACCCTCACCCGGGACCCCGACCGGTGGCCGATGACCGGGCACACGGGCGCCGCGCGCCTGGCCCTCGCGACCGGGGCCCCGGTGGTCCCGGTGGCGCACTGGGGGGACCAGGAGGTCCTCGACCACGACCGCTCCACCGGCCGGCGCACGGTCAGCCTGTTCCCCCGGAAGGACGTGCGCGTGCGGATCGGCCCGCCCGTGGACCTCACCCCGTGGCGGGACGACGTCCCCGACCTGACCCATCCGGTGGGCCGCCACGCGGCGCGGCTCGAGGACGCCACCGACGCCGTCATGCGCGCCGTGACCCGGGAGCTCGCGGTGCTGCGCGGCACGGACGCGCCGGCAGTCCTCTGGGACCGGCGCCGGGGAGGCCGCCTGTGACGCCCCCCGAGACCGCCGCGGCCCCTGCCGGCGGCCTGCCCGCCGCCGGGCCGCGGAGGATCGCCGTGCTGGGCGCCGGGTCCTGGGGCACGACCTTCGCCAAGATCCTCGCCGACAGCGCCCGCGAGTCCGCCCACGCCCGGGCCGAGCCGATCGGGCGGACCGTGGCCCTGTGGGGACGCAGCGCCCCCGCGATGGACCACACCGCGCGCACCCGCGTCAACGACCGCTACGTGCCCGGCATCCGGCTGCCCGAGCGCCTGGAGATCACCGCCGACCTCGCCGCCGCCGTGCGCGGCGCGGACCTGGTGGTCCTCGCCGTGCCCGCCCAGTCCCTGCGCGCCCAGCTGACCGCCGTGGCCGGACACCTCGAGCGCGACGCCGTGGTGCTGTCCCTCGCCAAGGGGCTCGAGCGGGACACGGGGCTGCGGATGAGCGAGGTCGTCGCCGAGGAGCTGGGACGGGCCACCGGGCTGGGCCCCCGGCACTGGCGGGCGCGCACGTGCGTGCTGTCCGGGCCCAACCTGGCCATGGAGATCGCCGAGGAGCAGCCCACGGCCTCCGTCGTGGCGGCCCCCGCCACGGACCTGGCCACCTGGGTGGCCCACGCCTGCCGGACCCGCTACTTCCGCCCCTACACGAACACGGACGTGGTGGGCACCGAGATCGGCGGCGTCGTCAAGAACGTCATCGCCCTCGGGGTGGGCATCGCCGACGGCCGCCACTTCGGGGAGAACTCGAAGGCCTCCATCATCACCCGCGGGCTCGCCGAGACGATCCGGCTCGCGCTCGCCCTCGGCGGGAGGCTGGAAACCCTCTCCGGCCTCGCCGGACTGGGCGACCTCGTGGCCACCTGCTCCTCCCCGCTGTCCCGCAACCGCACCGCGGGCCGGCTCCTCGGCCTGGGCCTCACCCCGGCGGAGGTCCAGGAGGAGATGACCCAGACCGCCGAGGGCATCAAGTCCGCCCCCGCCGTGCTCGCCCTGGCCCGCCGCCACGGCGTGGACATGCCCATCACCGAGGCCGTCGTGGCCATCCTCCGCGAGGAGATCACCATCGACGACGTGGCCCCGCTCCTGCTGGGCCGCGAGATCAAATCCGAAGGGACCGCCCCATGACCCCCCGCCCCTGCGTCGCCGTGCTGTTCGGCGGACGCTCCAGCGAGCACTCCATCTCCCTCATCACCGCCCTCGGGGTCCTGCGCGCCATCGACCGGGACAAGTGGGACGTGGTGACCGTCGGCATCGCCACCTCCGGCGAGTGGTTCCTCTGCCCGCAGGAGGAGCTGGAGGCGCTGCTGGACGCGAACCCGATCGCGGAGCTGCCCGTGGGCGACGAGCTCGTGAGCCTGCCGCTGAAGGTCGGGGAGAGCGAGCTCATCGTGCGCCAGGACGGTCCCTGCGGGCAGACCGTCAGCCGGGACCGGCACATCGACGTGGTGCTGCCCCTGCTGCACGGGCCCTTCGGCGAGGACGGCACCCTGCAGGGTCTGCTCGAGCTCGCCGACCTGCGCTACGTGGGCTGCGGCGTCACGGCCTCCGCGGTGGGGATGGACAAGCACTTCATGAAGCTCGCCTTCGAGGCGGCGGGCCTGGCGGTGGGCCCCTACACCGTGGTGACCGACCGGCAGTGGGCCGTGGACCCCCAGGACGTGCGCGAGCGCATCGCCGCGCTGGGCTTCCCCGTGTTCGTCAAGCCCGCCCGGGCGGGGTCCTCCTTCGGCATCACGAAGGTGGAGCGCGCCGAGGATCTGGACGCCGCGATCGAGACCGCCCGCGAGCACGACCGCAAGCTGGTGGTCGAGGCGGGGATCGTGGGGCGGGAGATCGAGTGCGCCGTCCTCCAGGGCCGCGGGACCGCCGCCGCCCGGACCTCCATGCCCGGCGAGATCGAGATCGTCGACGAGCACGCGTTCTACGACTTCGAGGCGAAGTACGTCTCGCAGGCCTCCGCGCGGCTCAGCTGCCCCGCGGACCTGCCGCAGGAGGCGATCGGGACGATCCGCCGCAGCGCCGTGACCGCGTTCGAGGCGCTGGACGGGGAGGGCCTGTGCCGGGCCGACTTCTTCTACACCCCCGACGGGCGGGTGGTCATCAACGAGATCAACACGATGCCGGGGTTCACACCGATCTCGATGTACCCCCGGATGTGGGCCGCCTCCGGGCTCGACTACGCCGAGCTGATCGACGAGCTCCTGGGCCTCGCCCTGGAACGGCCGGTCGGGCTGCGCTGAGCCGCGGCACACCACCGGGGGCGGAGCCCCCGGCTCACGCAGCGGGCGACGCGGTGACGACGACGTTCTTGCCGACCGCGTCCTGGGTGTAGCAGCTGATCAGGACGATGCGGTTCGGGACGATCCGCCAGATCTCGCTGTCCTTCAGCGTGTCCTTCTCGTAGGTGGTCACCGAGTCCACCACGTAGTCGAGGGTCCCGTCCACGGTCTCGACCTCGAGCTCCTCCCCGACCAGGGTCGGGTCGCTCAGCTTGTTGAAGGGCAGCTCCACCTTGTCGTAGCTGTGCCCCGCGATGTACGTGGTGTTCGTCGACCCCTCGCCGGGCATCCCGTACGGCGTGAGCCGGTAGCCGCTGTAGGTCTGCGGAGGCACGAGCGAGCCGCCCTCGAGGTCCTCGTCGGTCGGGTCGTAGGGGAGCACGTCGGCGTCGAAGCCGACCGAGTCTATGCTCAGGCGCACCGGCGACGCCGCGGCCGGCACGTGCCCCAGGAGGTGCTGGGCGAGGAACCACTGGTTCATGAGCGCCACCCACAGCACGGCGGCGCACAGCGTCACCACCGCCGCCCGCCGGACCAGGGGATCCCTCTCCTCGGCCGGGACGGGGCGCGGCGGTCCCGCCACGGTGCTCGTTGCCATGCTGTGCTGTCCTCCTCCGACCTGACCTGTTCTCCGACCCGGCGCGTTCCGCCGGGGTCGGTGCCGTGCCGGCGCCGCCCCGCGGGCACCACCGGCACGGCACGCGGCTCAGGCGCCGCTGCGCCCGAGCCTCCGGGCCCGGTACGCGAGCGCACCGGGAAGGGCCACTGCCGCCGCGAGCAGCGCCGTGAGCAGACCGGCGCCGGCCGCCTGCCCCATCGGTGCCGCGGTGAGGCGGGTGTCCACGTTGAGCCCCGGGTTCGCGGCCCCGGCGGCGGCCTCCTGGGGCGCGAGCTCCGGGACCACCTCCTGCTGGACCGCGGCTGCGGCCGGCGCGGCGGGTGCCGCGTCGGACAGCGCCGGTGCCTCCGGCGCCACGTCGGCCACGAACGGAGCCGGCGCCTCCGCCGGTGCGGGCAGGACCTCCTCGGCGGCCGGCACGTCCACGGGCGCGGCAGCCGGGACGTCCACGGGCGCGGCGACCGGGACGTCCGCGAGGGCCGCGGCCGGCAGCTCGGGCGCCGCCACGTCGGCGACGACCGGTGCGGGCTCGGCGACCGGGACCTCCGCCGGTGCGGGCGGAGCCGCCTCGGCGACCAGGACCTCGGCGACCGGGACGTCCGCGGGCACCGCGGCCGGCAGCTCCGCCACGGCACCGGCCACCTCGGTGGATGCGGCCGCGCCCGGTGGGGCGTCGACCGGCGGGGCGTCGCCAGGTGCCGCGACGGCCGCCGGGACGCCCAGGAACAGGCCCCCCACCAGCACGGTCGCCGAGGCACCGGCAACAGCCAGTCTTCTCGTAGTTGTCATGTCGATGCGTCTCCTGTACTCCGTAGTCGGCCCGGGCCCACCCCAGGACCGCCAGCGCGCCGCACGGCCCCACCGGGGTCCTTGCCGCGCCCCCGCGCGGACGGACCCCCGTCACGTCGTGCCGCTCGTCGTTCGGCGCGGACGGGGCGTGCGCCCGTCCCGCGGAGCCGGAACCCCCTGCCGAAGAACAGCTGTGCTGTTAACTATCGTCCACATCCCGGCATTAGCAAGGGTGAACTGTTACGTGACGGGAGGAGTCCCGGCCTGCAGCACCGGACCCGGCGAGCGCCTCCGGGCCCTCGTCACCGGTCCGCCGGGGGTGTCCGCACCGGCCGCCCCGGCCCGTGCGGGTCACGGGACAGCACTAGTGGGGACACGGATCGGGTCGCCGTCGTCATTCGCTTGCGCACATGATGGGGGAGGGACGTGGTCCCGCGGCGGCCGTCCGGGGGGACGGTCGCCCCGACAGGGGGAATTCGATGACGTCCGCGGTGCTCGAGGCCGAGAACCTGGTCAAGATCTACGGCCGGGGGGACACCCGTTTCGCCGCGCTGCGGGGCGTGGACCTGCGCATCCGGCACGGGGAGTCCGTCGCCGTCGTCGGGAAGTCCGGCTCGGGCAAGTCGACCCTGATGCACCTGCTCGCGCTGCTCGACGCGCCCACCCGCGGCACGGTGTCCCTGGACGGCAGGCCGGCGGCGTCGATGACGGCCCGTGAGCTCAACGAGACGCGCAACGCCGCGTTCGGGTTCGTGTTCCAGCAGTTCTACCTGACCCCGGACCAGACCGTCCTGGAGAACGTGGTGCTGCCGCTGCGCATCGCCGGGGTCCGCCCCGGAGCGCGCCGGCGCCGTGCCCTGGACGTGCTCGAGCGCCTGGACGTGGCGGAGAAGGCCTCCAGCCGTGCCGCCGACCTGTCGGGCGGGCAGAAGCAGCGGGTCGCGATCGCCCGGGCCCTGGTCAACGACCCCTCCGTGATCTTCGCCGACGAGCCCACCGGCAACCTTGACTCGGCCACCGGCGCGGTGGTCCAGGACCTCCTGCTCGAGCTCCACCGGGAGCGCGGCATCACCCTCGTCGTCGTCACCCACGACGAGGACCTCGCCCGGCGCTGCGGACGCCAGGTGCACCTGCACGACGGTCTCGTCGTGGACGCCCCTCCACCCCGGCAGGCCCCCGCAGCCGGGGCGGACGACGCCGGAGGGGACGACGCAGGAGGGGACGACGCCGGCGCGGACGACGAGGTCGTCGTCGGAGCGGTCGGAGGTGCCCGGTGAGGTGGTCCGACCTGCTGGCCTCCGCGGTCGCCAACACCGCGCGCGCCAGGATCCGCGCCACCCTGACCGTGCTCGCCGTCTTCATCGGTGCGTTCGCCCTGACCCTCACCTCCGGCATGGGCACCGGGGTGAACCGGTACATCGACGACACCGTGGCGGCGTTCGGCGACGCCGACGCGCTCTACGTCCAGAAGTCGCAGCCCCTCATCGAGCTGTCGTCGACCTCGGGCCCGCGGGAGTACGACCCGGACACCACCCGGATCCGGACGGGGTTCGGCGTGTCCTTCGAAGGGCTGACCCCCGAGGACATCGAGGTCATCGAGGACCTGGACGGGGTGCGCTCCGTGAAGCCGATGTACTCCGTGGCCCCCACCTACCTGGAGGCCGCCGACGGCAGCCGGTTCCAGCTCTCCCCGGGGATCCCCGTCGACGCCGTGGGCCTGCAGATGGTGGCCGGCGGAGCGCCCGCCGCGGGCCGGGACGAGATCGCGGTCCCCGACAGCTGGGTCGCCGACCTGGGCTTCTCCTCCGCGCAGGAGGCCGTCGGAGGCCGCGTCGACGTGGTCATGACCAACATGGCGGAGCAGGACCGGGCGTTCCCCGCCACGATCTCCGGGGTGACGCAGGCCAGTCTCGTCGGGACCTCCCTGAACCCCATCCCGTCGGACACGTTCAACGAGCGGCTCTACGACTACCAGGTCAGCGGCGTCCCGGAGGAGGTCCCGGAGAGCTTCGCGATGGCCACGGTCACGGTCGAGGACATGGCCCTGGCCCCCGGGATCCAGGCGCGGCTGGAGGAGCAGGACATGCTCGGGCTCACCGTGGAGGACCAGCTCGGCATGTTCCGCGCCGTCATCAACGCCATCGTGTGGATCCTCAACGCCTGCGCCGTCATCGCGCTCGTGGCCGCCGGGCTCGGCATCGTCAACACCCTGCTGATGTCGGTCCAGGAGCGGACCCGGGAGATCGGCCTGATGAAGGCCATGGGCATGAGCGGAGGCCGGGTCTTCGGCCTGTTCTCCCTCGAGGCCGTCTTCATCGGGTTCCTCGGGGCGGTCGTCGGCGCCGTCGCGGGCGTCGTCGGCGGCTCGGCCCTGAGCGGGGCGCTGGCCGACGGGTTCCTGTCCGGGCTGCCGGGGCTGTCGCTGTTCGCGTTCGAGTCGTGGCGGGTGGCCCTGATCGTGCTCTCGGTCATGGGGATCGCGTTCCTGGCCGGGACGATCCCCGCCGTCCGGGCCGCGCGGAAGGACCCCATCGCCTCCCTGCGCCACGAGTGACCGGGCGGGCCCGGGGCGGGTGCCGCGGCCGTCAGCCCTCGCACTCGATGCAGTACCGGGCGCCGTCCTGCTCGCGGGCGAGCTGGCTGCGGTGGCGGACCAGGAAGCAGGACATGCAGGTGAACTCGTCGTCCTGCTCGGGCACCACCTGGATGAGCAGCTCCTCCTGGGACAGGTCCGCCCCCGGCAGGTCGATGCCCTCCGCCGTGTCCGAGTCGTCGACGTCGATCGCCGGGCTCTGCGCGGTGGCGCTGCGCTGCGCCTGGATCACCTCGAGGGACTCGTTGGCGGGCTCGTCCTCGGGCTTGACGCGGGGCTCGTCGTAATCGGTGGCCACGGATGTGCCTCCTTCTGGCGTGGTGGTGGGGCGCGGTGCGCTCGCGCGCGTGTCCACGCCACAACCGGGCGGGGCACGGGCCTATTCCCGAGCCCCCGGGACGTCCCGGGGGAGGGGACGGACTCCTCCGTCCGGCCCCGGCTCAGAGGCCCTCCACCGTGTCCTGGAGGTCCAGGCACCGGCGCTCGGCGGGGATCTGCTCCACCGCGGAGCCCAGCTCGACCAGCAGGGTGGAGGAGGCCACGGCGGTGCTGTCGAAGACCACCTCGACGGCCGGGTCCCGGCCGTAGGTCGTGGCGGTCCAGGTGCTCCCGTCCTCGTCCTGGCGGATCAGCCAGTCGACGTCGTTGACGGAGGAGCAGGCGTCCGTGGTGGGCCCCGGCGGGGTCACGCCGCACCGCACGACCGCCGCCGTGGGCTCGCCGTAGGCCGTGGTGGCCTGGCTGGTGGTCTCGCGCCTCACGTGCTCGCCGACGGTCTCCGGCATGGCCAGCATCGCCGGGGCGCACCCCGGGTCGGCGGCGTTCTCGGCGGGGTCCACGGTGACGGCGGGGGAGCACCCCGCGAGGACCGCCACCAGGGCTCCCGCCCCCAGCAGGGCACGGGCGGATCGGGACAGGGAGGGCGAGGGCATGCCCCCAGCGTAATCCTCGGGGGCGCCCGTTCCCGCGTCCGGGGCCGTCGTTAGGATGAGCGCCATGACCCGACCCCCAGCGGAGCCGTCCCCCGTGCCCGACGCCCCGCCCGGTCCGGGGCCCACCGTCGGGGAGCTCTCCGAGGCCGAGCTGCTGGCCCGGGTGCTCCCGCTGCTCCTGCGCCCCGCCCCCCGCCCCGGAGCGGACCTGGTGCTGCTCGGCCCCGGCGACGACTGCGCCGTGGTCGCGGCCCCGGACGGGCGGTACGTGATCACCACGGACACCCAGGTGCAGGACCAGGACTTCCGGCTCGCCTGGACCGGCGGCGCGGTCACCACGGGCTACGACACCGGGGTGAAGTGCGCGGCGCAGAACCTCGCCGACGTCGCCGCGATGGGCGCCGTCCCGTCGGCCGCCGTCGTCTCGCTCACCCTGCCGCCGGGCACGCCCGTGTCCTGGCCCGAGGACTTCGCCCGCGGCCTCCTGGCCGGGTTCGAGGCCATGGGCGCGGACCGCTGCGCCGTGGTGGGCGGGGACCTGGGCGCCGGCCGGGAGCTGTCGGTCACCGCCACGGTGACGGGCGACCTCGAGGGCCGGGACCCGGTGCGCCGCTCCGGGGCGGGCGAGGGCGGCACTGTGGCGCTCGCCGGGACCACCGGGCGGGCGGCGGCGGGCGTGGCGCTGCTCGAGGACCGCCGCTACCGGCCCGGCCGGGACGCGCTCCTGGACGGGCTCGCGGCGGCGCAGCTGCGGCCGTGCGCCCCGGTGACCGCCGGCCCCACGGCCGCCCGCGCCGGCGCCACCGCGATGATCGACCTCTCCGACGGCCTGCTCCGCGACGCCGGGCGGGTCGCGGCCGCCAGCGGCGTCGTCGTCGACCTCGACGGCGCGGCCGTGGCCGGCCTCGCCGAGCCCCTGCGCCCGGCCGCCCGGCTGCTCGGCGCCGACCCCCGCGACTGGGTGCTGACCGGCGGCGAGGACCACGGGCTGCTCGCCGTCTTCCCCCGGGGCGTGCCGCTGCCGGGGATGTTCCGTGCGATAGGCTCGTGTGCGCCCGCGCCCCCCGCGCACGACGACACCCTCCCCCGGGTGCTGCTCGACGGACGAGCGCCGCACCTCGCCCTCGGGCACCCGGTCGGCGAAGGATGGGATCACTTTGAACCATAGGATCGGATCGAACGCGGCCGTCATGCGGCGGTGGCTCGACCTGGCCCACCGTGATCTCGTGCGCCACAGCCCCGTCCTCAACGCCCTCAACGTCTTCCCGGTCGCGGACGCCGACACCGGGACCAACCTCGCGACCACCGTGCGCGCCGCCGCCGAGGCCGCCGCCGTGCTCGAGACCGGCGACGTCGGCGAGCTGCTCTCCCTCGCCGGCCAGGCCGCCCTCGAGGAGGCCCGCGGCAACTCGGGCACCCTGGTCTCCGTCTTCCTCACGGCCGTGGGCCGCTCCCTCGAGGGGAGCACCAGGATGAGCGCCGAGTCAGTCCGGCTGGCCCTGCACGCCGGCCACGTGCGCGCCTGGAGCGTCCTGACGGACCCCGTGGACGGGACCATGCTATCCGTCCTGGAGGCCGCCGCCGCCGTGCCCGTGCCGCAGGGCGTGGAGGACGGGTCCAACCAGCAGCTCAAGGAGTTCCTGGCCGCCGTCAGCACCGCCGCCCGCGCCGCGGTCCTCGTCACCCCGGACCAGCTCGAGATCCTGCGCGAGACCGGCACGGTCGACGCCGGCGCCCTGGGCATGCTCGTGGTCTTCGACGCCCTGGCCCGCACCGTGGGCGGCGACGACGCCGGCGACGAGAACGCCCTCGACGCGCTGATCGACGCCGCCGCGGCCCGGGCCGCCGGCGCCGGGGACGCCCCGCACACCGTGCACGGCGGCGTGGAGGTGATGTGCACCGTGGAGCTCACCCCGCTGGACGCCGCGGAGCTGCGCCACGAGCTCAGCGAAGTGGGCACCAGCGTGATCATGAGCGCGGTGACCGAGACGGGGGACGGCTACCGCTGGCGCGTGCACGTCCACGTGCCGCGGCCCGAGGACGCCCTCACCGTGATCGGCGCCCGCGGCAAGGCCGTGAACCTCACGGTGACCTCCCTCTCGGAGGCGGACGGATGAGGCACCCCTGAGATGACCCCGACCCACGGCGGCGGGGCGTTCCCCGACCCGGTCTCCGAGCTCGACCAGCCGCTGGCCCGGCTGCTGGGGCGGACCACGGCCGACCAGCTGGCCCGGCAGCTCTCGGTGTCCACGATCGGGCAGCTGCTCGACCACTTCCCCCGCCGGTACATGCCGCGGGGCGAGCTCACCCCGTTCTCGGAGCTGCGCATCGACCAGCAGGTCACCATCGTGGCCGAGGTCGTGCACGCCTCCACCCGCCAGATGCGCTCGCGGCGCGGGTCCATCACGGACGTGGTGATCACGGACCGCGTCTCCTCCGACCCGCAGCGGCTCTTCGCGGACGGCGACCCGGGCCCCGGCCGGACGATGCGGCTGAGCTTCTTCAACGCCTGGACCGCCGCCAGGGACCTGCCCCCCGGAACGCACGCCCTGTTCTCCGGGAAGGTCGGGCTGTACAACGGCGGCGTGACCATGACGAACCCGCACTACGCGATCCTCGACCCGGACGCCCCGGAGGCCGGGGAGACCGCCGAGGAGCGGGCGGGCCGGCCCATCCCGATCTACCCGGCCACGGCCAAGCTGACCACGGACAAGATCGCCCGCGCCGTGCACTCGCTGCTGCCCGTCGTGGACTTCGGGGCCGTCCCGGACCCGCTGCCGGACGGGATCCGGGAGCGGGAAGGGCTCATGGGGCTCGAGGAGGCGTACTGGCAGGTCCACCGCCCGAGGGACACCCGGGCGCACGGGGAGGCGCGCCGCCGGTTCCGCTACCAGGAGGCGTTCCTGCTCCAGTGCGCCCTGGCTCGCCGCCGCGCCGAGCTCGCCGCCCACCCCACGACCGCCCGCCCGGGCGTCCCCGCGGGGGTGCTCGCCCGGTTCGACGCCGGGCTGCCCTTCGAGCTCACCGCCGGGCAGCGGACCGTTGGGGAGGAGCTCGCCGCGGAGCTCGCGGGCACCCGCCCCATGAACCGGCTGCTCCAGGGCGACGTCGGCTCGGGCAAGACGCTCGTGGCCCTGCGCGCGATGCTGCAGGTCGTGGACTCCGGCGCGCAGGCCGCGCTGCTGGCCCCCACCGAGGTGCTCGCCGCCCAGCACCACGGCTCCGTGGTCCGCTCCCTGGGCCCGCTCGCGCAGGCCGGCCTGCTCGGCGGGGACCCGGACGGCACGCAGGTCGTGCTGCTCACGGGGTCCATGGGCGCCGCGGCGCGCAGGCGGGCCCTGCTGCGGATCGCGTCGGGGGAGGCCGGGATCGTCATCGGCACCCACGCCCTGCTCTCCGAGGTCGTCCAGTTCGCCGACCTCGGACTGGTCGTGGTGGACGAGCAGCACCGCTTCGGCGTCGAGCAGCGCGACCGGCTGCGGGACAAGGCCGGGCGGCCCCCGCACCTGCTGGTGATGACCGCGACCCCCATCCCGCGCACCGTGGCGATGACCGTCTTCGGCGACCTGGACGTCTCCGTCCTCGACGAGCTCCCGGCCGGCCGGCAGCCGATCGCCACCCACACCGTGGGGCTCGTGGAGCACCCGGGCTGGGAGCGGCGCCTGTGGCGGCGCGCCCGGGAGGAGATCGACGCGGGCCGCCAGGTCTACGTGGTCGCGCCCAAGATCGGCGACGACGACGAGCCCCCGCCCCACGCCTCCCTCGCGGAGTCCGCACTCGCGGCGGCCTCCGAGGACGAGGAGTCCGAGGCGACGATGGCGTCCGTCACCTGGCTCGCCGAGCTCGTGGCCGCCGAGCCCGTCCTGGCCGGCGTGCGCGCCGAGGTGCTGCACGGCCGGCTCGACACGGACCGGAAGTCCCGCCTCATGGAGGAGTTCGCGGCCGGGGACGTGCAGCTGCTCGTGTGCACCACCGTGGTCGAGGTCGGCGTGGACGTGCCCAACGCCACGCTGATGATCATCGTCGACGCCGACCGGTTCGGCATCTCCCAGCTGCACCAGCTGCGCGGCCGGATCGGGCGCGGCGGGCACGCCGGGACGTGCCTGCTCGTCACCCGGCGCCCCGCCGAGCACCCGTCGCGGGAGCGGATCGAGGTGGTGGCCGGGTCCACGGACGGCTTCGAGCTGGCCCGGGCGGACCTCGAGCTGCGCCGCGAGGGCGACATCCTCGGCGCCGCGCAGTCCGGCGGCCGCTCCACCCTGCGCCTGCTGCGGGCCCTCGACGACGCCGAGCTCATCGAGCGCGCCCGCCGGGACGCCGTGACGATCCTGGGCGAGGACCCCCAGCTGCTGGAGCACCCCGAACTGGCCGAGGCCATCGAGCGCTACCTCGACCCGGACGCCGAGGCGTTCCTGGACCGGGGCTGAGCCCCCGTGCCGCCGAGCCGCGTGCCGCCGGGCACCCGAGAGGAGCACCCATGAGCAGGATCATCGCCGGGGCCGCCGGGGGGCTGCGCCTGCAGTCCGTGCCGGGCCGGGACACCCGGCCCACCACCGACCGGGTCAAGGAGTCCCTCTTCGCGCGGCTCGAGGCGTGGGGCATGCTCCGGGACGCCAGGGTCCTCGACCTCTTCGCGGGCTCCGGGGCCCTCGGCTGCGAGGCCGCGAGCCGCGGCGCGGCCGCCGTGACCCTCGTGGAGCGGCACGCGGGCGCGGCGCGGGTCTGCCGCGCCAACGCCGCGACGGTCCACCGGGCCCTCGGGCGCGAGGACGTCGTCACGGTCCGGCACGGGGCGGTGGGCGGCTACCTCGCGGATCCCGCCGAGGGGCCGTGGGACCTCGTGCTGGCCGACCCGCCCTACCCCCTGCCGGAGGCGGAGCTCGCCGCGGTCCTCGCCCCGCTGGTGGGCCGGCTGCGGGAGGGCGGGGTGCTCGTGGTCGAGCGCTCCACCCGGTCCCCGGAGCCCGGCTGGCCGGCCGGGCTGCGCCGCTTCGAGCAGAAGCGGCACGGGGAGACCACCGTGTGGTTCGCCGAGACGGACGTCACATCGCCCGCGTCCCCCGGCGCGCCGGACTGACACCTGCGCCGCTGGGCGCACCCCCTTTGACAAGATTCGACAGGCAGCATCGAGCCCGGGTCAGCGCCCGGGAGGAACGGAGGACGTCCATGAGGATCACGGTTCTGGGAACGGGCTACCTGGGGGCCACGCACGCCGCGTCGATGGCGGAGATGGGCTTCGAGGTGCTGGGGCTGGACGTGGACCCCGAGAAGGTCGACGCCCTGTCCCGCGGCGAGCTGCCCTTCCACGAGCCGGGCCTGGGCGAGCTGCTGCGCAAGCACGTGGGCACCGGCCGGCTGCGCTTCACCACGAGCTACGAGGAGGCCGGCGCCTTCGGCGACGTCCACTTCGTCGGGGTCGGCACCCCGCAGCGGGCCGGGAGCTTCGCGGCGGACATGCGCTACGTCGACGCCGCGGTCGGCTCCATCGCCGCGGCCGCCACGAAGGACTGCGTGATCGCCGGCAAGTCCACGGTCCCCGTGGGCTCCGCCTGCCGCCTGGCGGACCTGGCGAAGGCCTCGGCGCGGGAGGGCGTGGACGTGTCCCTGGTGTGGAACCCCGAGTTCCTGCGCGAGGGCTACGCCGTGGAGGACACCCTGGCCCCGGACCGGATGGTGCTGGGCTGTCAGGACCCGGCCGCCGAGGCCGTGATGCGCCGGGTCTACGCCCGGCAGCTGGCGGCCGGCGTCCCGCTGATCGTCACCGACTTCGAGACCGCCGAGCTCGTCAAGGTCGCGGCCAATGCCTTCCTGGCCACCAAGATCTCCTTCATCAACGCCCTGTCCGAGCTCACCGAGGCGGTCGGCGGGGACATCCGCACCCTGGCCGACGCGATCGGCCTCGACGAGCGGATCGGGCGCAAGTTCCTCAACGCCGGCGTGGGCTTCGGCGGCGGCTGCCTGCCGAAGGACATCCGCGCCCTGCGCGCCAGGGCCGCGGAGCTCGGGGTGGAGCAGTCGGTGCGCTTCCTCGCGGAGGTCGACGACATCAACGTCCGCCGCCGCGGCCACACGGTGGAGACGGTCACCCAGATGCTGGGCGGGACCGTGGTGGGCCGGCAGGTCGCCGTGCTCGGGGCGGCCTTCAAGCCGGACTCCGACGACGTGCGCGACTCCCCGGCCCTGGACATCGCCGCCCGGCTGCACTCGATCGGCGCCGAGGTGGCCGTCTACGACCCCAAGGCCAACGCCAACGCCGCCAAGCGCTATCCGCGCCTGGACTACGTGGACTCCCTCGAGGCCGCCGTCACCGGGGCCGAGGTCGTGGTGCTGCTGACCGAGTGGGCCGAGTTCAAGGCGATGACCCCGGAGCAGCTCGACCCGCTGGTGGCCGTCCCGCAGATCCTCGACGGCCGCAACGTGCTCGACCCCGACCGCTGGACCGCGGCCGGCTTCACCTACCGGGCCCTGGGCCGCCGGGCGAGCGCCGTCTGAGCCGCGGCGCGCGGGGCGGCGTCCCGCGCGCCGGTTCCCCGCCGCCGGGGAGCCGGCACGAGGGCGGGCGGCGAGCTCCCCGCCGTGCGGACCGGCTCAGCCGGCCAGCTGCCGCCCGGCCCGCTCCAGGACGTCCAGGCGCTTGCCGAACGAGAAGCGCATCCAGGACGCGTAGTGCTCCCGGTGCTCCGCGGAGGCGAGGGCCGGCACGGGCACGCCCACCACACCGGCCCGCTCGGCCAGCACCGGCGCCAGGTGCGCGGCGTCCTCGACCCCGTACCGCTCGCACAGGCCGCGGACGTCCGCCACGACGAAGAACGTGCCCTGCGGCTCGAACGGCTCGGCGCCCGCCGCGGCCAGGCCCCGCACGAGCACGTCGCGCCGCCGCCGGAAGTCCTCCGTGAGCCGGTCGTAGAACCCGTCCGGCAGGCCCAGAGCGGTGGCCGCCCCGATCTGCAGCGGCGTGGCGGCGCTGTGCGTGAGATAGGCCTTCGTGGCGCGCACCGGGCCCACGAGGTGCGCCGGCCCGCTGACCCAGCCCACCCGCCAGCCCGTGACCGAGAAGGACTTGCCCACGGAGGACACGGTGAGGGTCCGTTCGAAGGCCCCCGGCAGCGCGGCGAGCGGCCGGTGCCCGCCGGCGTAGCGCAGGTGCTCGTAGACCTCGTCGGTCACCACCACGCAGTCGTGCTTGGCGGCGAGTCCGGCCACGCGGGCCAGGACGGCGTCGTCGAACACCGTCCCGGTCGGGTTGTGCGGGTCGTTGAGGATCACCATGCGGGTGCGGGGCCCGAAGGCCGCGGCGAGGCGGTCGAGGTCGGGGGAGAAGTGCGGCGGCTCGAGGGGGACCGTGACCAGCCGCGCACCGGCGAACTCCACCACGGCGCCGTAGAGGTCGTAGTGCGGCTCGAACACGACCACCTCGTCCCCGGGGCGCAGGAACGCGAGCAGGCTCGCGGCCAGCCCCTCGGACGCGCCCACGGTCACGACCACCCCGGAGGCCGGGTCCAGGTCGATCCCGTAGAACCGGTGCTGGTGCGCCGCGACGGCCTCCTGCAGCAGCGGCAGACCCGCCACCGGCGAGTACTGGTTGCCGCCGCCGTGCAGTGCGGCCGCCGCGGCGTCGAGCATCTCCCGCGGGCCGTCGACGTCCGGGAAGCCCTGGCCCAGGTTGATCGCGCCCGTGCGCGCGGCCAGCCGTGACATCTCCTCGAAGACGGTCCCGGTGAGCTCCCCGGTGCCGGTCAGCAGACCGCCCCCGCGGGCCATCCGCTCCCACGGGGGGCCGGACGTGTGCGTGGACGGGACGGCGGCGTCGGTGGCATCCATGGCCGCCAGTCTAGGGTCCCGCGGCGGCTCAGGGCGGCGGCCCGGCGCCGAGCCGCACGAGGGTCCCGGCCAGCCCCTCGACGAACACCGGGAGGTCCGGCACCACGTCGGCGTCGGCCACCACGTCGATGCCCAGGGTCCCCGTGTAGGAGACGACGCCCACGGCGAGGGCCAGGTTGCCCTGCACGGCGCCGAGCTGGAACAGCTCGAGCACCGGTGCCCCCGCGAAGAGCAGGGGCGCCGCGGGGCCGCGCACGTTGCTGAGCAGCACGTTGACGAGCCGCTGCCGGTCCATGACCCGGACCATCCAGCGCTGGGCCAGGCGGCCGCCCGGCCGGTACGGCGGACGGGTCCGCTGCCGGGAGGTGGTGGCCGCGATCCGCCGCAGCCCGGCCACCGGGTCGGGCTCGTCGACGGGCACGGCCACGACGCGCACACCGGCCCGGTTGCCGCCGGCGGGGTCCCCCGCCGCGCGCACGGAGGCGGCCACCGACACCTTCAGCTCCGGCACGCCGGCCAGCTCGCCGCGCGCGGCCAGCAGCCGCCGGGCGCCGCCCGCCACGGCGGTGAGCACCACGTCGTTGACCGTCCCGCCGTGCCGGTGGGCCAGCTCCCGGACCGCCGCCAGGTCGGCGCGCACCAGCACCGCCCGGCGCCGCGCGCCCACGGGCCGGTTGAGGGACAGCGCCGGGGCGCGGCCCTCCGCGAGCGCGCCGCGGACCTGGGCCGCGGCGCCGAGCAGGCGGGCAGCGGCGCGGGCCGGAGTGCGGGCCGGAGCGCGGGCCGTGGCAGAAACGGGCGGCGGGCCGCCCGTCCCCGGGCGATCCGGCGCGTCCGGGGCGCGCGGGGCGCCGCCGGGCTCCGGATCGAACAGGGGCGCGAGCAGGGTCAGGGCCGCGAGACCGTCGGCGAGCACATGGTGCCACCGGATCAGCAGGCCGACCCGGCCGCCGGCGAGGCCGGGGAGCAGCCACAGCTCCCACAGGGGCCGGTCCCGGGGCAGCGGGACGGCGGCGATCCCGGCGCACACCCGGAGCAGGCTCTCCTCGTCCCCGGGCGGCGGCACCGGACGGCTGCGCACGTGCCGGGAGACGTCGAAGACCGGGTCGTCGAGCCACACGGGGCGTCTGCCCCCGGGGCGGGTGAGCAGCCGGCGAAGCGGCCAGACGTCCCGGGTGCGCCGCTCGACGTGCTCCCGCACCTCCGCCAGCCGGACGCGCCCGCCGGCATCGAGGAGGGGACCGGCCTCCAGGAGGGCCAGGGCCGCGACGTGCATGGGCACCCCGCGCCGCTCCACGCGGAGGTTGGCCTCGTCCAGGGCGCTGATCCGCTCCCCGGTCCGCGCCCGGCGGCACTGCATGCCCATGTCGGTGCTCCGCTCTGGCCGGAGGACTCCCTCGTCCACCACGGTACGCCGCCCCGGCACGGAGCGCCCCTAAGATGGCACCCATGCACCGAGCGATCTGCCCCGGCTCCTTCGACCCCCTGCACAACGGCCACGTGGAGGTCGTCGCGCGCGCCGCGGCGCTCTTCGACGAGGTCGTCGTCGCGGTCTCCACCAACCCGCACAAGCGCTACCGCTTCGACGCTGACCGGCGGCTGGCCCTGGTGGCGGAGAGCCTCGCGGACGTCGCCGGCGTCGTCGTCGAGCCCATGGGCGCGGGCCTGCTCGCGGAGTACGCGGCGCAGCGGGGGGCGGTGGCCCTGGTCAAGGGGCTGCGCTCGGGCGAGGACTTCGAGTACGAGGTGCCGATGGCCACGATGAACCGCCACCTCACGGGGGTGGAGACGGTCTTCCTGCCCGGCGACCCTCGGTTCCTGCACCTGTCCTCGACCCTCGTGAAGGAGGTCCAGGGCCTCGGCGGCGACGTCTCCGGGTTCGTGCCGGCGCCCGTGCTGCGGGCCCTGCAGGGCTGAGCGGGCGCGGCCCGTCCCGGCGCGCCCGGACCCGGCCCGTTTGAGAACGCGCAGGGCGGCACGCTAACATGGTCTGTCGGTCAGAATTTCACCAGGAGTCAGTCATCAGTCGCGAGAACAGTTCGCCCCTCACCATCGGTGTCCGGGACCTCGAGCACCGCCCGGGGACGATGCGACGCCTGGAAGAAGTTGTGCCCGCGCCGGAGAACTTCGGCAACGCACTCATCGGCGCCCCGGAGGGCTCGGACATCGACCTGGACCTCCGGCTGGAATCCGTCCACGACGGGATCCTGGTGTCCGGCACGGCCGCCGTGGCCATCCACGGCGAGTGCAGCCGGTGCCTCGACCCGATCGACTACGATCTGGACGTCGACGTGCAGGAGCTCTACGTCTTCGACCCCGCCGCCGACGGCGGGGAGGACTCCGAGGACGACCAGATGTATGAAGTTCAGGACGAGACCATCGACCTCGAGCCCATGCTTCGGGACGCAGTGATCACGCAGCTGCCGTTCCAACCGGTGTGCCGGGAGGACTGCCAGGGGTTGTGCGCCCAGTGCGGCGCGCGCCTGGAGGACGACCCGGGACACCACCACGAGGTGCTCGATCCTCGCTGGAGCGCCCTGTCGGGGCTGCTCGAGCAGGACACCTCGACCCAGACGACCGAACCGAGAGAAGAGAGATAGCCGTGGCTGTTCCGAAGCGGAAAATGTCCCGTGCCAACACCCGTGCACGCCGTTCGCAGTGGAAGGCGACCGCGCCCAAGCTGGTCAAGACCGTCGAGAACGGCAAGGTCACCTACAGCCTGCCGCACCAGGCGAAGGTCGTGACCGACTCCGCCGGCACCGCGCTGTTCCTGGAGTACAAGGGCCGCAAGGTGGCCGACGCCTGACCACGGTGACCTCCACCGCGACACCTCAGGACCTGCTGGAGCGTCTCGGCGTCGACATCGACGCCGGGACGCTTCGTCTTGCCCTGACCCACCGCTCCTACGCGTACGAGCACGAGGGGCAGGGCCACAACGAGCGGCTCGAGTTCCTCGGGGACTCCGTGCTGGGTCTCGCGGTCACCGACGAGATCTTCCACCGCTACCCCGACGACTCCGAGGGCAACCTCGCGAAGATCCGCTCGGCCGTGGTCAGCACCCGCACGCTCGCCGACCTCGCCCGGTCCCTGGACGTGGGTCCCCACATCCGCCTGGGCAAGGGCGAGGTGCGCACCAACGGGCACGAGAAGGCCTCGATCCTCGCCGACACCATGGAGGCGCTGATCGGCGCCGTGTACGTGAGCACCGGCCTCGACGCGGCGCGTGCCTTCGTGCTGCGGCTCGTGGTGCCCCTGCTGGAGGACGGCTTCGTGATGAGCGAGGGCCGGGACTGGAAGACCGAGATCCAGGAGCTGGCGGCGGCCCGCGCCCTGGGCCCCGTGCGCTACGCCGTGGAGGGCACGGGCCCCGACCACGACCGCCGCTACGAGGCGCACGTGCTCGTCGGCGGTCAGGACCACGGCACGGGCACCGGCACCACCAAGAAGGAGGCCGAGCGCTCCGCCGCGGCGCAGGCCTACGCGACCCTGGTGGCCCGCCGCGGTGGCTGAGCGCGCGCCCCGGAGCGCCCGTGCCTGAGCTGCCCGAGGTCGAGGTGGTCCGCCGCGGGGTGGAGCGCTGGGTGGTCGGCCGCCGGATCGAGTCCGTGCAGGTCCTGGACCCCCGCTCGGTGCGCCGCCACGAGCCCGGCCCCGTCTCCTTCGGCCACGAGCTCGACGGCGCGGTCGTGGCCGACGCGGTGCGCCGCGGCAAGTTCCTGTGGCTGCCGCTGACCGGGGCGGACGGCGCCCCGCCGCAGGAGGCGCTGCTGGTGCACCTGGGGATGAGCGGGCAGCTGCTGGTCAAGGACGCCGGGCTGCCCGACGAGAAGCACCTCAAGGTGCGGCTGGGCCTGTCCGAGCGCCCCGGCACCCCGGCGGAGCTGCGCTTCGTGGACCAGCGGATCTTCGGCGGCATGCTCCTCGACCGGCTCGTCCCCACCGACGACGGCGCCCCGGGCGGCCGCTCGGCCACGGGCGTCCCGCTGGTGCCCGCCCGGGCCGCCCACATCGCCCGGGACCCGCTGGACCCCGCCTTCGACGCGGAGCGCCTCCACGACCGGCTGCGCCGGCGCCGGACCGGGCTCAAGCGCGCCCTGCTGGACCAGGCGCTGGTCTCCGGGATCGGCAACATCTACGCGGACGAGGCCCTGTGGCAGGCGCGCCTGCACTGGGCGCGGCCCACCGACACGCTCCGGCGGCCCGAGACGCTGCGCCTTCTCGCGGCCGTCCGCGAGGTCATGGACCGCGCGCTGGCGGCCGGCGGGACGAGCTTCGACTCCCTCTACGTCAACGTCAACGGCGAGTCCGGCTACTTCGCCCGCTCCCTCTCCGCCTACGGCCGCGCCTCCCTGCCCTGCCCGCGCTGCGCGGAGGAGGGGCGGAGCACCCTGATCGTGCGGGAGCAGTTCATGAACCGCTCCTCCTACCGCTGCCCGGTCTGCCAGCGCACGCCCCGCAACGCCCGGTTCTGAGACCGGGCCCCGGGCGGGGCACGGGGGGCGCCGGTCCCCGGCGGCCCGGAATCGATCAGCTTCCTTTCCAACTTCCTGCGCGTGTAGGCTCGTCGAGGACGTGCGGCTCGCCATGATCCCGTCGGGGAAGACCCCGCGCCGGCCCCGCACCGTCCTCCACCCTCCGTGGCGGCCGCCCCTGCGGTCGCGACCCCCGGTCACCGCCGGCACCAGGAGCCGCACCCGGTTCCGGAGGCCGCCGTGCGCCCGGGCGGGCGCCCCCTTCCGCCGCACCCGCACTGCTGCACGCACACTTCTGCACCCACACCCTCCGAGGAGCACCTCTTGCGCACCGTCAACGCCTACGCCGCCCCGTCCGCCGGCGCACCGCTGGTCCCGACCACTCTCGAGCGCCGGGACCTCGGCGCCCACGACGTCCTCATCGAGATCAAGTACGCCGGGATCTGCCACTCCGACCTGCACACCGTCCAGGGGGACTGGGGCCCCCAGCAGTACCCGCTGACCCCCGGGCACGAGATCGCCGGGATCGTCACCGAGGTCGGCGCCGGCGTCACCCGCCACGCGGTCGGCGACCGGGTCGGGGTCGGGTGCATGGTCAACTCCTGCGGCGAGTGCGCCAACTGCCGGGCCGGCGACGAGCAGTACTGCCTCGACGGCGCCGTGATGACCTACGGCGCCGAGGACCGCGACGGCACCGTCACCCAGGGCGGGTACTCCACCCACGTGGTGGTCACCGAGGACTTCGTGCTGCGCATCCCGGAGGGCATCGAGCTCGACGTCGCCGCGCCCCTGCTGTGCGCCGGCATCACCACCTTCTCCCCGCTGAACCACTGGAAGGCCGGCCCCGGCAAGAAGGTCGCCGTCGTGGGTCTGGGCGGGCTGGGGCACCTGGGCGTGAAGATCGCCCACGCCATGGGCGCGGAGGTCACGGTGCTCTCCCAGTCGCTGCGCAAGAAGGAGGCCGGGCTGGCCCTGGGCGCCGACGCCTACTACGCCACGAGCGACCCGCAGACGTTCGAGGAGCTGGCCGGGACCTTCGACCTGGTCCTCAACACGGTCAGCGCGAAGATCGACCTCGACGCCCACCTGTCGTTGCTGAACGTCAACGGGGCCATGGTCAACGTCGGCGCCCCGGCGGAGCCGCTGGACGTCAACGTGTTCTCGCTGCTGGCCAACCGCCGCACCTTCGCCGGGTCCATGATCGGCGGCATCGGGGAGACCCAGGAGATGCTCGACTTCTGCGCCGAGCACGGGGTGGGCGCCGAGATCGAGGTCATCTCGGCCGAGCAGATCAACGAGGCCTACGAGCGGGTGCAGAACTCGGACGTGCGCTACCGGTTCGTGATCGACACCGCCACGCTGGTCTGATCCCCGGCCCCGCGCACCCCCGGGGCGACCGCACGTGCGGCCGCCCCGGGGGTGCGCCGCGCGCAGACCGCCGACCGGCCCGCCGCCCGACGCGGCGGGGGATCAGCGGGCGGCGGTGGACCCGGTGGCGGGCATCGGGGCGTCGTGGGCGCCCAGGGGGTGGGTCCGGTAGTACTCGGCCAGCCGCGCCATGCCCTCCTCGACCGTCACGGACGGCGTCCAGTCGAGCACCTCGCGGGTGCTCTGCTGCTCGAACCAGTGGGCCGTGGACATCTGCTCGGCCAGGAAGGCCGTCATCGGCGGCTCGTCCGCCCCCGGGCGGACCGCCCACACCTTCTCGATGACCGTGCCCGCGAGGCGGGCCAGGACGCCGGGGACCCTGCGCGTGGGCGGCTCCACGCCGGCCGCCCGGCAGAAACCCGCCACCAGCTCGCCCACGGTGCGGGGCTGGCCGTTCGTGACCACCAGCGCCCGTCCGTGCGCCCACTCGATCCGCTCCAGCGCCCGCACGACCGCCTCGGCCGCGTTGTCCACGTAGGTGGTGTCGATCAGGGCCGCCCCGTGGTCCAGCAGCGGCAGCCGCCCCTTCGCGGCGCGGTCGACGATCCGCTCGACCAGCTGGGTGTCCCCGGGGCCCCACACGATGTGCGGGCGCACGGCCGTGACGCGCATCCCACGGCCGTCGGCCTCGAGCGCGAGCAGCTCGGCCGCGGCCTTGGACCGGGCGTAGTTGCCGCGGGCGTGCACGGGGTCGGCCGCCCGGGCGGGCTCGCCCACGATGGAGTCGCCCGTGTGGGCGACCGACGGCGAGGAGACGAACACCACGTTGTCCACGCCGGCCCGCCGCGCGGTCTCCAGGACCACGCGGGTGCCGGTGACGTTGGTCAGCACGAACTCGTCCCAGTCCCCGGCGAAGGAGACCTTGGCGGCGAGGTGCACGACGTCGTCGACGCCCTCCATGGCCCGCGCCACGGCGTCCGGGTCCGTGACCGAGCCCAGGACCTCCTCGACGTTCGGCTGGTCGGCCAGCGGCGCGTGCCGGCGCTGGAGCAGCCGGACCGTCCAGTGGCGGGCGGCGAGCAGCCGCGCCACGTGCTCCCCGAGCATCCCGGAGGCGCCGGTGACGAGCACCGTCCGCCCGTCGCCGGACAGCTCCTGCCGCCCGCGCTCCACCTCGTGGCTGCCGGTGCCGGCCGGCGGGGCGCCCTCCGTCACGGAGGCGTCGTAGGCGGGGACCTTGTCGTCGTGCGTGCCGTCCTGGCGGTGCTTGCCGTTCACGGGTTCCTGATCCTTCCTCCGGCCAGGGCGTGCTCCGCCCATCCGGCCAGCAGGGCTCGGTCGATCTTGGAGTTGTGCCGGATGTCGGTGGGGTGCTCGGGGACCACGAGCACGGCCGCGAGGTCCAGGCCCGTGGCCTCGCGCACGGCGGCGCGCACCGCACCGGAGAGCAGCGGGTCGGCGGGGCCCGGGCGCGGGGCCGCCGGGACGGTCTCCACGACGGCCACGGGCACCTGCGTGCCCGCCGGGCCGACCCCGACGACGGCGGTGCGGCCGACGCCGGGCACGGTCCGGGCCGCGTGCTCCGCGGCGACCGGCGTCAGCACGCCGCCGGCGGAGACGATGACGTGGGCGAGGCGGCCCTCGACCCACAGCCGCCCGGCGGCGTCGAAGTGCCCGACGTCCCCGGTGCGGTGCCAGCCGGGCAGCTGGGTGCTGAGGTGCTCCGTGTGCCAGAGCCTGTCGTAGCGGTCCTTGACGTGCGGGGCGCGGGCGACGATCTCACCGGTGACCCCGGGCTCGGTGGTGATCCCGTCGTCGGGGACGCCGTCCGGGCCCAGGGCGGTGACCCCCAGCTCGGCGCCGTGCACGGCGGTGCCCACGCACACGCCGTTGCCGGCGCCGGCCACGGCGGATCCCGCGCTGTCCAGGCCGGCCTGCCGGATGGTCCCGAGGGTCACGTCCGTGAGGGGCAGCCCCTCGGTCATCCCGTAGGGGGTGTGCAGCGTCGCCGCGGGTACGAGTTCCTGCAGCTGCTCCAGGAGCGGCTCCGGGAGGGGTGCCCCGGCCGAGAGCACGAGCTCCACGAGCTCGAGCGCCCGCCGCTGCCCCTCGTCGAGTTCGTGCCGGGTCGCGAGGACGTTGGCGATCGCCGCGGGGGAGAGGAACACGGCCGTGGCCTGGATGGCCGAGGCGGCGTCGGCCAGGGCGCGGGCGGTGAGGGTCTTCGGCGCGGTCACGTCCATGTCCGGGGTCACGGACGTGGTGCCCATGGCGGGCCCGAGCAGCGCGAAGGGCGCGAAGCCCGCCACGAGCCCCGTGCCGGCGGTGAGCCCGTACGTGCCGCGCACGGCGTCCCGCATGGCGGAGAGCTGGCGGTGGGTGTAGACGACGCCCTTGGCCGGGCCCGTGGACCCGGAGGTGAACAGCACCGCGGCGTCCGCGTCCGGGTCCGGCGCGGGCAGGTCGGCGCGCGGGGCCGAGTCCAGCAGCGCGGGGACGTCGTGCGTCACGCCGAGGGCCCGGCGGGACACGGGGTCGAGGGCCTCGAGCGAGATCCGGGTGCCCGGCCAGCCGAGGGCCCGGCCGGCGACGAGCGCCCTGCGGATGCCCACGAGCCAGGCCGGGGCGGCCCCCCGCAGCGCCCGGGTGAGGCCCTTGGGGCCGAGCCCGGAGTCCGCCACGACGACGACGGCGCCGATGCGCAGGCACGCGTAGAGCAGCGCGGTGAGGTCGGAGCCCGGCGGCACCATGAGGCTCACGCGGTCCCCGGGGCGCACCCCGATGCCGGTGAGCCCCGCGGCGAGGCGGTCCACGCGGTCGGCGAGCTCCGCCCAGCTCAGGCTCGCCCGCACCGGGGCCGCGTGCGCCCCCGCGCCCGCGTCCCCGGAGGCGGGGGCCATGTCCACGACGGCGAGGCCGAGGTCGGCCCGCCGCGCGTCGAGCTCCGCGGGGAAGGGGACGTGCTCGCCGCGGGAGACGGCGCGCCGCTGCAGGTGCAGCTCGCGGCGGCGGGGGCCGGGGCCGAAGCGGTCCGCGAGCCAGGCCAGCACCGGCGTCGCGACGTCCCGGTCCTCGGGCAGCAGGTGCAGGGCTCCCTCGTAGCGGTGGACGTCGGCGTGCGGCATGCGGCGCACGAGGTCCTGCAGGTAGCGCTCCTGGAACACGGGGTCGCCGATGCCCCACAGCAGCAGGGCGGGGACCTCGCGGGCGGCCACGCCGGCGGCGATCTGCTCGTAGCGGGCGTGCGAGGGGTGGTCCGGGGCGGCCGGGATGTCGGCCACGAAGTTGCGGATCGCCTCCCGCCGGGCGCGCGTGGCGTAGGGCGCCCGGTAGGCCGCCCGCACCTCGCGGGACAGGGACGGCTCCGCCAGTGCCAGGGCCACGTCGAGGAAGCTCGTGGTCCGCTCGGTGAGCAGCCCGTGCGCGGCCGGGGCCAGTGCCAGCTGCAGCGAGGCGGGGATCCGCTCGGCGTTGTCGTGGTGGACGGCGGTGTTGGTGAGGATCGTGGCGCGGTGGACGTCCTGGTGCTCCAGGGCCCAGCCGGAGGACACGAGCCCGCCCCAGTCGTGGGCGAGGGTCACCACGGGGGCCTCGCTCGCGTCCAGGCCGAGCTCGGCCGTGAGGTCGCCCAGATCGCGGACCCGGTCGTCGAGGCGGCGGAAGAGCCCGGTCCGCTCGGAGAACCCCATGTCGAGCTGGTCCACGGCGATCACCCGCCAGGGGTTCGCGGGGTCCGTCCCGGCGGCCAGCACGTCGCGCCACAGGTAGGACCAGGTGGGGTTGCCGTGCACGGCGAGGACCGTGCCCCGCGGGGTGAGGCCGGCGGCCTCCAGGGAGGCCGCGTTGTCGAGGACGTGCCAGCGGCGCCGCCGGCCGGGGACCGGCTCCACGGGGGCCGTCGAGGCCACCGTGACCGTGCGGGACCACGCCGGGTCCACCCCGGGCAGGGGGACCTCCGTCATGGGCAGCCGCGCCGCGTCCGGCCCTCCGGGCTGCTGGGTCGTGGACGGTCGTGTGCGTGCCATGGTCGTGGGGCTCCTCGAGGGTGCGTCTCGTGCGGGGTGTCTCGGGCGGGCGCGGCGTCAGCGCCGGCGGTTCACCAGTCGATCTCCATGTAGGTCGCGTTGAGCCCGGAGCCCACGCCGAGCAGCAGCACGCGCTCGTCGGGCCGGAGCCGCTCGGCCTCCAGGGCGAGGGTCATCGGCAGCGCGGCGGCCGCGACGTTGCCCCAGAACGGGAAGGTCAGGGGGAACTTCTCCGGGTCGATCCCGACGTCCTGGAACAGCTTGTTGGTGTGAGACATGGAAACCTGGTGGCCGATGTAGCGGTCCATGTCCGCCCAGTCCCAGCCGTCCTCGTGCGCGTCGTGCCACGCGTCCGCGAGCAGTCCCACGCCGTGCTTGAGCAGCCCCGTGGCGTCGGTGTACATGCCGTCGAAGCCCCCGATGCACAGCCCGTGGTGCTCGGTCGCGGACCGGGTCACGGACCCCGCGATGCGGTGGCCCTCCGGGTGCCGGTCGGCGGGGCCGACCACGGCGGCGGCCGCGCCGCAGCCGAGGGTCAGGGTGGCGAACTCGCGCACCACGTCCGCCCGGGTCACCTCCGGGCCCTGCAGCCGCTCGTACGTCTCGCGGTGCCAGGGGGTCGGGTCCTCGCCGGCGACGACGACGGCGTAGTCGATCGCGCCCGCGTCGATCATCGTGGACGCGATCGTGAGCCCGTTGACGAAGCCCAGGCACGCGTTGGTGACGTCGAAGTTGAGGGCGGAGGGGGCCAGGCCGAGCCGGTGGTGCACGGACACCGAGACCGCGGGCTCGTAGCCGTCGCGGGTCACCGAGGCGTTGATCAGGAGCCCCACCTGGTCCGGGCGCACGCCCGCGCGGGCGAGGGCGGCCTCGCCCGCCTCCACGGCGCCGTCGGTGAAGTGGCGCCCGGGGGCCCAGACGCGCCGCTCGTTGACGCCCGCGAGCCGCTCGAGCAGGCCCTTCGGCATCTTCAGCCGGGCGAACGTGTCCGCCAGGACCTCGTCGGCGTGGGACGAGGGCACCACCTCGTCCGCCTCGACCTTGGTGATGGCCAGGAGGGCGGCGTTGCGGTGACGGATCGAGGAATTACCGGTCAAGGTCTCTGGCTTTCGTTAGGGTCTCGCCGACGCCCCGGCCCGCCCACGGAGGGCGCGGTCGCGGGGAGGGCAGGTCGTGCTGGTCGCGGTCAGTCTACCGGCCGGTTCCGCGGCGCCGGCCGGGGCCCGGTCGTTTCTCTGTAGGCTGATCATCTTCTCCGCTCCTCGTCCCCGCTCCTCGTCTCCGCCCGCGCCCGCTCCGGGCGGGCCGGCGCTCCCTCCGGTGCGCGGCGCCCGGCCGGCGGCCGCGGGGCCGTCGCGGCGCGCGAGTACAGTGGTGGCGACCCCCTGCCCGCCACGCCCACCCCAGGAGACCGGACACCCGTGCACCTGAAGACCCTGACCGTGCGGGGGTTCAAGTCCTTCGCCTCGGCCACCACCTTCGAGTTCGAGCCCGGGGTCACCGCCGTCGTCGGCCCCAACGGCTCGGGCAAGTCCAACGTGGTGGACGCCCTGGCGTGGGTCATGGGGGAGCAGGGCGCGAAGTCCCTGCGCGGCGGGAAGATGGAGGACGTCATCTTCGCCGGCACCGCCGGCCGGGCCCCGCTCGGCCGGGCCCACGTGTCGCTGACCATCGACAACGCCGACGGCGCCCTGCCCATCGAGTACTCCGAGGTCACGATCTCGCGCACGCTCTTCCGCTCGGGGGGCTCCGAGTACGCGATCAACGGCCGGCCGTGCCGGCTGCTCGACATCCAGGAGCTGCTCTCCGACTCCGGGCTCGGCCGGGAGATGCACGTCATCGTGGGCCAGGGCCAGCTCGACCGCATCCTGCACGCCACCCCGGAGGAGCGCCGCGGCTTCGTCGAGGAGGCGTCCGGGGTCCTCAAGCACCGGCGCCGCAAGGAGCGGACGCTGCGCAAGCTCGAGGCGATGCAGGCCAACCTCGACCGGCTCGAGGACCTCACCGCCGAGATCCGCCGCCAGCTCACCCCGCTGGGACGGCAGGCCAGGACGGCCCGGCGTGCCCAGCGGATCCAGCACGACGTCCGCGACGCCCGCGCCCGGCTGCTGGCCGACGACCTCGTGCAGGCCCGCACGAGCCTCGCCGTCGACGAGGACGCCGAGCGCCGGCTGCGCGCCGAGCGCGCCGAGGCCGAGCAGGCCCTCGACACCGGCCGCGCCCGGCAGGCCGACGTCGAGGCGCGCGCCGCCGAGGCGACCCCCGCCCTGAACACCGCGCGGGACACGTGGTACCAGCTCACCGCCGTGCAGGAGCGCTACCGGTCCCTCGCCTCGCTCGCCGCCGAGCGGCGCCGGCTTTTTCGAACCGGTTTTAGGGGCTGATCC
>NZ_AOSQ01000019.1:0-44708 GCF_000349605.1 Kocuria sp. UCD-OTCP | reverse complement strand
GGAAACTCGGTAAAACCGGTTCGAAAAAGCCCCGACATGAGCAGACGAGCCCCCCTCCTCCGCGCCGGAGCGGCCACCGCCGTCGCCGCCCTGTGCCTCACCGCGGTCCCCCAGGCCGCGAGCGCCGCCCCGGAGACCCGGCCCCCCGGCCAGGCGAAGCAGGACACCCTGCGCTGGAACACCCCGAAGGACTTCCGCATCGGCAGCGCCGTGGCCGGCGGAGGCCACCACACCAGCGCCGACTACCCGGAGCCCTTCCCCTCCGACCCCGAGTACCGCTCCGTCCTGGCGCGGGAGTTCAGCTCCCTGACCCCCGAGAACCAGATGAAGTGGGAGTTCATCCACCCCGAGGAGGGGGTCTACGAGTTCGGCCCCGCGGACGACATCGTCGACTTCGCCGAGGCCAACGGGCAGGTCGTGCGCGGCCACACCCTGTTCTGGCACAGCCAGAACCCCGACTGGCTCGAGGAAGGCGACTACACCCCCGACGAGCTGCGCGCCATCCTCAAGGAGCACATCCACACGGTGGTCGGCCACTACGAGGGCCGCATCCAGCAGTGGGAGGTCGCCAACGAGATCTTCGACGACAGCGGGAACCTGCGCCTGCAGGAGAACATCTGGCTGCGGGAGCTGGGCCCGGAGATCATCGCCGACATCTTCCGCTGGGCCCACGAGGCCGACCCGAACGCCCAGCTGTTCTTCAACGACTACAACGTGGAGGGCATCAACGCGAAGTCCGACGCCTACTACGCGCTGATCCAGGACCTGCTCGCGCAGGGCGTGCCGGTCCACGGCTTCGGGATGCAGACCCACCTCGGCCTCCAGTACGGCTTCGACGGGCGCATGCAGCAGAACCTCCAGCGCTTCGACGACCTGGGGCTGGAGACGGCCGTCACCGAGATCGACGTCCGCGGACCGGTCGACGGCGACGACCGGATGACCGACGAGCTGCGCCGGAAGCAGGCCGACTGGTACCGCACGGCCCTCGAGGCGTGCCTGGCCGTGGAGGACTGCAACTCCTTCACCGTGTGGGGCGTGCTCGACGAGCACTCCTGGGTGCCGAACACCTTCCCCGGCTACGGGGACGCCCTGACCATGGAGGGCGACTACGAGCGCAAGCCGGCCTACGACGCCCTCCAGGAGGCCCTGGTCCGCTCGCAACCCGGCGGCGACGCGAAGTGGGAGCACCACCCCGCGTTCCGCTGAGCCGATCGCCCGGACCCGGCCGGAGCGCGACGGGGCCCGCTCGTGCGAGCGGGCCCCGTCGTCGTCCCCGGACGGGGGCGGGTCAGCGCCGGTCGATCCAGCGGGCCGGCGAGTCGTAAATGGCCTCGAGGGCCGTGGCGGCCGCGCCGGTCAGGGCGGGATGGGCCTCCGCGGCGGAGCGCTGGATCTCGACGGGCCCCACCTCCGCCGTGAGCGCGTGCGCCTCCAGGACCTCGCGCAGCACGGGCTCCAGCTCCGGGGCGATCGGGGCGAAGTACCCGGAGAGCACGACCGTCGACAGGTCCAGGACGTTCATCGAGTTCGCGAGCACCACGCCGAGGGGCCGCCCGATCATCTCCATGACCGCCTCCCGGCTCTGCAGCCGCTCCGCCGTGGCCGCCACGAGGTCCTCGATCCGGACGTCCTCCGGCAGGCCGGTCCGGCCCCGCAGCGCGTGGTAGCTGGCGTAGGCCTCGAGGCAGCCGCGCCGCCCGCACCGGCACAGCTCCCCGCCGGGGGTGATCGTGACGTGGCCCAGTTCCCCCGCCCAGCCGTGCTCACCGCGGAGGATGCGCCCCTCCAGGACCACGGCGCCGCCGATGCCGGTCTGGCCGTGCAGGAAGAGGAAGGACGCGCCCGGCCGGCGCAGGACCTCGGTGCGCGCGGCGAGCATGCTGTCGTTGCCGGCGGTGAGCCCCGGGCCCCGGAACGCCGGGTGCTCCCGGAGCCGCTCGACCAGCGGGACGTCCTGCCAGGCGAGGTTGGGGGCGGAGAGCACGGTGGCGCGGTCCGTGGAGAGCCGGCCGGGGACCGAGACGCAGATCCCGGCCACGGGCACGTCCCGGCGGGGCGCCAGGGCGGTGTCCAGCAGACCGGCCAGCACGGAGGCGACCTCGTCCACGGACGCCCCGGCGAAGGCCCCGAAGCGGGACTCCTCGTGCAGGACGCGGCCGCCGAGATCCGTGACGAGGCACGCGAGGTGGTCGGCGGCGATCTCCAGGCCCACGCCCAGCACGGTCCCCCGGGCCACGGCCAGGGGGATCGTCGGCCGCCCGGACACCCGCGCGGCCGCCTGCCGGCCCTCGACGAGCAGACCCGCCTCGAGCAGCTCCTGCACCAGTTTGGACACGGTGGGCTTCGTGAGCCCGGTGAGCTTGGCGAGCGCGGCGCGCGAGACCGGCGCGTCCGCCCCGGCGACGGCGCGCAGCACGGTGGAGAGGTTGTGCTCCCGCAGGTGGCTCGACTGCACGGACGACTCTCCTCTGGTGCCGAGAGGACCGGGTCCGGCGCGGATCCCGGCCGACCGGACGGCAGAAAATCCGCCGGCGGTCTTCCCCCACGGTATCCCAGCTCCTATAGTAAGTAACGGAAACTAACCAACTGGGAAAGGACCTCCGATGCCCACCTCCTCCCCCGCGACCTCCCTCGCCCCGTCACTCACCCCGTCCCCCGCGGACAAGTTCTCCTTCGGCCTGTGGACCGTGGGCTGGGCCGCCCGCGACCAGTTCGGCACCGCCTCCCGGCCCGAGCTCGACCCCCTCGAGTCCGTGCGCAAGCTCAAGGAGCTCGGCGCCTGGGGCTTCACCTTCCACGACAACGACCTGATCCCCTTCGACGCCACCGAGGCCCAGCGCGAGAAGCTGATCGGGCAGCTGAAGCAGACCATGGACGAGACCGGCATGGTCTGCGAGATGGTCACCACGGACACCTTCGCGGAGCCGATCTTCAAGGACGGCGCGTTCACGTCCAACGACCGGCGGGTCCGGCGCTACGGCCTGCGCAAGGTGCTCCGCAACGTGGACCTCGCCGCCGAGCTCGGCGCCACGACCTTCGTGATGTGGGGCGGGCGCGAGGGCACCGAGTACGACTCCTCCAAGGACCTCTACGCCGCCCTGGACCGCTACGCCGAGGGCATCGACACCGTGGCCGGGTACATCAAGTCCCAGGGCTACGACATGCGCATCGGCCTCGAGCCGAAGCCCAACGAGCCCCGCGGCAACATCTTCCTGCCGACCATCGGGCACGCCCTCGCGTTCATCGACCGACTCGAGAACGGGGACGTCGTGGGCGTGAACCCGGAGACCGGGCACGAGCAGATGGCCACGCTGAACTACACGCACGGCCTCGCCGAGGCGCTGTGGTGCGAGAAGCTGTTCCACATCGACCTCAACGGGCAGAACGGCCCGATGTACGACCAGGACCTGGTGTTCGGCCACGGCAACCTGATCAGCGCCTTCTTCACGGTGGACCTGCTGGAGAACGGGTTCCCGTCCCTGCCGGGCGCCTACCAGGGGGCCCGGCACTTCGACTACAAGCCCTCCCGCACCGAGCACCTCGACGGCGTCTGGGACTCGGCCGCGGCGAACATGCGGATGTACCTGCTGCTGAAGGAGCGGGCGGTGGCCTTCCGCCAGGACCCCGACGTCCAGGAGGCCATGGAGCAGTCCGGCATCCTCGAGCTCGGCGAGCCGACCCTCGCCGAGGGCGAGGACCTCGAGGCGTTCCTCGCCGACCGCAGCGCCTACGAGGACCTCGACCTGACGGGCCCGTCGGAGCGCAACTACGGCTTCGTGCGCCTGCACCAGCTCGCCGTCGAGCACCTCATGGGCGCCCGGGGCTGAGACACCCGGGGCCGGCACCCACCCCCCTCCGGGGTGCCGGCCCCGTCCCGGCCCGGTCCGGCGCACATCCCCCCCCTGCGCCGGGCCGGGCACTGCGCGTCCCGTCCCGCGGCGCCCTCGCCGCTCCGTCCCGACCCCGCACCGAGGTTCTTCATGGCACGCACCACCGTCCTGGGCATCGACTCCTCCACCCAGTCCACCAAGGCGCTCCTCGTCGACGCCGGCACCGGCGAGGTCCTCGCGCAGCGCCGCGCCCCCCACCCGGACGGGACCGAGGTGGACCCCCGGGCCTGGCTCGCCGCGCTCGACGACGCCGCCGGGCCCTTCCTCGCGGAGGCCGCCGCGGTCTCCGTCGGGGGCCAGCAGCACGGGATGGTCGCCCTCGACGAGCACGACGCCGTGGTGCGCGACGCCCTGCTGTGGAACGACACCCGCTCGGCGCCGCAGGCCCGCCGGCTCGTCGAGGAGATGGGCGGTGCGGCCGCCTGCGCCGAGGAGCTCGGCAGCGTGCTGGTCGCGTCCATGACGTCCACCAAGCTGCGCTGGATGGCGGAGCACGAGCCGGAGCACGCCGCCCGCACCCACCGGGTGCTGCTGCCCCACGACTACCTGTCCCACCACCTCGACGCCGACCGGTCGTCCTTCTTCACCGACCGCGGCGACGCCTCCGGGACCGGCTACTTCTCCACGCGCACCGGCGCCTGGGACCACGCCCTCGTGGAGCAGGCGCTCGGCCACGACCTCGAGCTCCCGCAGGTGGCCGCCGCCCCGAACGCGGTCATGGGCCGCACGGCCGCGGGGGCGGTGCTCGCGGCCGGCACGGGCGACAACATGGCCGCCGCGCTGGGCGTCACGCTCGGCCCCGGCGACGTGTCCCTGTCGATCGGCACCTCCGGGGTCGCGGCCATGGTCTCGGAGACCCGCACCGCGGACCCCAGCGGGCTGGTGACCGGCTTCGCCGACGCCACCGGCCGCTACCTGCCCATGGCCACGACCCTCAACGCCGCCCGGATCCTGGAGTTCGGGGCCCGGGTGCTGGGCGTCGACCACGCGGGCCTCGCCGAGCTCGCCCTCGCGGGCCGTCCCGGGGCGGGCGGCGTCACCCTGCTCCCCTACCTCGACGGGGAGCGCACGCCCGACCGGCCCGAGGCCCGCGCCACCCTGCACGGGATGTCCTCGCGCACCGGCCGGGAGGACATCGCCCGGGCCTGCGTGGAGGGCCTGCTCTGCTCCCTCGCCGACGGCGTGGCCGCGCTCGAGCGGGCCACCGGCACCGCTGCGGAGCGGATCCTCCTGATCGGCGGCGGCGCGCAGTCCGAGGCCGTGCGCCGGCTCGCCCCGGCCGTGCTCGGCCGTCCCGTGCTCGTCCCCGCCCCGGCGGAGTACGTGGCCCTCGGCGCCGCCCGGCAGGCCGCCTGGGCCCTCTCGGGCGAGGACGAGCCCCCGGCCTGGGCGCTCGCCGGCGCCCGGCAGTATGAGGCCGAGCCGACGCCCGGGGTCCTGGAGGCCTACCGCACGCTGCGCGACCGGACCGCCGGCTGGTCCCGGCCCCCGGCCGGCGCCCACCCCCAGCGGTGAGACCGGCCCGCGGTCCGGCGGGGCGCCGCCCGACGGGCGGGAGGCCACCGTCCGCACCCCGGCCGCCCCGGTCGGTCTGAGCCTGCGGGCGCTCGACCTCGGCGCCGCGGTCCGGGCCCGCACCGCCCGGCCGGACCGGTCAGCCCAGCGCCTCCTCCAGCGCGGCCAGCACCTCGGACGCGCTCCCGGCGTCGAGGAGGGCCCGCCGGCAGGACTCCCCGGCCAGGGCCTCGGAGAGCTCGGCCAGCAGCTCCAGGTGCTCCTCCCCGGAGCGCTCCTCCGGGAGGGAGATCAGGAAGACCAGGTGGACCGGTTCGCCGTCCAGCGCGTTCCACTCGACGCCGTCCCGGCTGCGGGCGAACGCGATCATCGGCCGCTCGGCACCGGCGGACTTGGCGTGCGGCAGGGCCACGCCGTTGCCCACCCCGGTGGACCCCTCCTCCTCCCGGGCCAGGGCCGCCGCGACGGTGCTGTCGGCGTCGTACGCCCGCCCCGTGTGCGCGCCGAGCTCGGCGAGCTGCCGGATGACGCCGTCCCGGTCCGCCCCGTGGACGTCCAGGAGCACGGTCGACTCGCTCAGGTGGTCCAGGACGGAGCCGGAGCGCCCCGGGGAGTCGTCCTCGGCGCGGGAGGTCCTGTCGCTCATGTGCTGTCCCATCGGTGGAGGTGGACGGGCGGCGCGGTCCCACCGCGCTGCCCGCGGCACCGCTGCGCCCTCGTGCGGGCCAACCTACGGCGGCCGGGCCCCGGCGTCCACCGATCCGCGCGGATTCCGATCCCGACGGCAAATATTGTTGAACAATCCTGGGGGACAGGGCATGCTGGAGGGACCGACGTGACAAGGAGCACAGCATGCCCCCCTCCGACATCGACCTCAACGCGGACTGCGGCGAGTCGCTCAGCGCCTGGGCCATGGCCGGCGACGAGGCCGTCCTGCACGTGGTCACCAGCGCCAACGTGGCCTGCGGCTTCCACGCGGGGGATCCGACGGTCGCCCGCCGGACCTGCACCGTGGCCGCCGAGCAGGGCGTGGCCGTGGGCGCGCAGGTCTCCTACGACGACCTCAAGGGCTTCGGCCGCCGCTTCATCGCCGTGCCCCGGGCGGAGCTGACCGACCAGCTGGTGTACCAGATCGGCGCCCTCCAGGCCCTGGCCCGCGCCTCGGGCACCGGGGTGAGCTACGTCAAGCCGCACGGCGCCCTGTACAACGCGATCGTCCACCACGAGGAGCACGCAGGAGCGGTGGTGGACGCCGTGCGCGACGTCGACGACGCCCTGCCCCTGCTGGTGCTGCCCGGCTCCCAGATCGAGCGCCAGGCGCGGGCGGCCGGGCTGCGCACGGTCCGCGAGGCCTTCGCCGACCGCGGCTACACGCCGCAGGCCACGCTCGTGCCCCGCACCGAGGCCGGCGCCGTCCTGCACGACGCCGACGAGATCGCCGCCCGCGTGGTGCGGATGGCCGTCGAGGGCGTGGTCGAGGCCGTCGACGGCTCCCTCGTGGCGGTGGACGCCCAGAGCATCTGCGTGCACGGGGACACCCCCGGGGCGCTGGCCATCGCCGAGCGCGTGCGCCGCGCCCTCGAGGAGGCCGGTCTGCGGGTCGGGAGCTTCCTGTGAGCGGGCCGGCCCCCGCGGGGCCCCGCCGGGTCCGGCCGCTCGGCCCGCGGGCGGCGCTGGTCGAGTGCGCCGACCTGCACGACGCCGTGGCGGTGCACGCCCGGCTCGCCGCCGCGGACCTGCCCGGGCTCGTGGACTGCGTGGCCGGCGCGGAGACCGTGGTGGTGCGCGCGAGCACCACTGATGCGCTGCGGGAAGTCGTCCGCGCCGCCCGCGCCGTCCCCCGCGGGAGCGCCGGGGCCGGCGGGGCCCGCACCGTGACCATCGACGTCGTCTACGACGGCGAGGACCTCGAGGCGGTCGGCGAGCTCACGGGCCTCGGCGCGGACGGGGTGGTCCGGTTCCACACCGGGCAGGCGTGGACGGCCGCCTTCGCCGGCTTCGCGCCCGGCTTCTTCTACTGCGTGGGCGAGGACGGTCCCGACGTCCCGCGCCGGGGCACGCCGCGCACCGCCGTCCCCGCCGGCTCGGTGGCCCTGGCCGGCCGGTTCTCCGCCGTCTATCCCCGCAGCTCCCCCGGCGGCTGGCAGCTCATCGGCCGCTCCGCGGCCCGGATGTTCGACCTCGACCGCGAGGACCCCGCCCTGCTGCGCCCCGGGGACCGGGTGCGCTACCGGCCCGTGCGCGAGCTCGTGGAGGTCGCCGCGGCCCCCGCCGGGACCGCCCCGGTGCGGGGGCCCCACCTGACGGTCGGCGCCCCCGGGCTGCAGACCCTCGTCCAGGACGGCGGCCGGGCGGGCTCCGCCGCGCTGGGCGTGTCCCCCTCGGGCGCGCTCGACGCCACCGCCGCCGGGTCGGCCAACCGGCTCGTGGGCAACGGCCCGGGGGCGGCGGTGCTGGAGCACCTGCTCGGCGGGCTCGAGCTGACCGCCCACGGGGAGCACGTCCTGGCGGTCACCGGCGCGCGGGCAGCGCTGACGGTCACGGGCCCGGCCCCGTGGCGGCCCCTGCCCGGCACCCCCTTCGCCCTGCGCGACGGCGAACGGCTGGCCGTCGGCACCGTGACGGCCGGGGCGCGGGTCTACGTGGGCGTCCGCGGCGGGATCACGGTCCCGCCGGTGCTGGGCAGCCGCTCCGCGGACACGCTCGCGGGGCTGGGCCCGGCCCCCCTGGCCGCCGGCGACGCCCTGCCGGTCGGACCGGAGCCGGGCACCGCCGTCCGGCCTCCCGAGCCGGCGCCCGCCCCGGCCGCGGTGCCCGCGGTCCGCGTGGTCCCGGGCCCCCGCGACGACTGGTTCACCCCCGCCGCCGTGGCCTCCTTCTTCGCGCAGGAGTGGGAGCTGACCGCGTCCTCCGACCGCGTGGGCGCCCGGCTCTCCGGCGAGCCGCTGGAGCGGGTGCGCACGGACGAGCTGCCCAGCGAGGGGACCGTGCCCGGCTGCGTCCAGGTCCCGCCCGCGGGCCTGCCGGTCGTCCTGCTGCAGGACGCGCCCACCACCGGCGGCTACCCCGTGCTCGGGGTGGTGCACCCGGAGGACCTCGCCGTGCTCGCCCAGCTGCGCCCCGGCGGGCGCCTGCGCTTCGTCCGGCTGCCGGCGCCCGATCTCGGCCCGCCGCCCGCGGAGGACCCCGGGCCCGCCACCGCGCAGGCCGAACCCGACAGCACCGCCACCAGCACGTCCACCGACATGTCCACCGACACCTCCCGGGAGTAGCACCGTGCGCAAGATCCTGATCGCCAACCGCGGGGAGATCGCCGTCCGCGTCGTCCACGCCTGCGCCGAGGCCGGCCTCGAGTCCGTGGCCGTCTACGCCGACCCCGACGCCGACGCCCCGCACGTCCTCCTGGCCGACGAGGCGTACGCCCTGGAGGGCACCTCGGCCGCCGAGACCTACCTGGACGGGGACGAGGTGCTCGCGATCGCGCGCCGGTGCGGCGCCGACGCCGTGCACCCGGGCTACGGGTTCCTCTCCGAGAACGCCGGGTTCGCCCGGGCGGTGATCGAGGCCGGCCTCACCTGGATCGGCCCCTCCCCCGAGACGATCGTGCTGCTGGGGGACAAGGTCGCCGCCCGCGAGATCGCCCGGCGCGCGGGCGCCCCGCTCGTGCCGGGCAGCGACGGCCCGGTCGAGTCGCCGGAGGACGCCCGGGCCTTCGCGCAGGAGCACGGCCTGCCGGTGATCGTGAAGGCCGCCCACGGCGGCGGGGGCCGCGGCATGCGCGTGGTCCGGGAGCTCGACGAGGTCGAGGACGCCTTCCGCTCGGCCGCCCGCGAGGCGCAGAGCGCGTTCGGCCGCGGCGAGTGCTTCGTGGAGCGCTTCCTGGACCGCCCGCGGCACGTGGAGGCGCAGGTCGTGGCCGACGCCCACGGCCACGTCGTCGTGCTCGGGACCCGGGACTGCTCCCTGCAACGCCGCCACCAGAAGCTCGTCGAGGAGGCCCCCGCGCCGTTCCTCTCGGACGACCAGCGCGAGCGGATCGCCGCCGCCGCCGAGGGCATCTTCCGGGAGGCCGGGTACGTGGGGGTGGGCACCGCCGAGTTCCTCGTGGCCCCGGACGGGCTGATCTCCTTCCTGGAGGTCAACACCCGGCTGCAGGTGGAGCACCCGATCACCGAGGAGGTCTACGGCGTGGACCTGGTCCGCGCCCAGCTGACCGTGGCCGCCGGGGACCCGCTGCCCGTGCTCGAGACCCCGGTCCCGCGCGGGCACGCGTTCGAGTTCCGGATCAACGCCGAGGACCCCGGCCGCGGCTTCCTGCCCTCCGGGGGCACGGTCGAGGCCGTCGACACCCCGACCGGCCCGGGCGTGCGCGTGGACTCCGGGGTGCACCGCGGCACCCGGGTGGCCACGACCTTCGACTCGCTGCTGCTCAAGCTCGTCGTCAGCGCGCCCACCCGCGAGCAGGCCCTCGTGCGGGCCCGCACCGCCCTGCGCGAGCTGCGGGTGCACGGCGTGGCCACCACGGTCCCGTTCCACCGCGCCGTGCTGGACGCCCCCGCCTTCGCCGGGAGCGAGGGGCTCGGGGTGTGGACCACGTGGATCGAGGACGAGTTCGCCGGCCGGCTCGCCCCGGACGCCGAGTACGCCCGCGCGGACGAGCCGGGCCGCACCCGCTTCACGGTGGACGTGGACGGGCGGCGCGTGAGCATCGGGATCCCCGACGCCCTCGCCGCGGCCCTGGGCTCCGCCCCCGCGGCGTCGGAGGCCGCCCCCGCGGGGGCGCAGCCCGCCGACGACGGCGCCGTCACCGCGCCCTTCGCGGGCACGCTCGTCTCGTGGCTGGTGGCCGAGCAGGACGACGTCGAGGCGGGCCAGGACGTCGCCGTGCTGGAGGCCATGAAGACCGAGACCCGGGTGTCCGCGCCGCGGGCCGGCACGGTCCGGGAGCTCGCGGTGGGACCGGGGGACGCGGTGACCGCCGACCAGGTGCTGGCCCGCCTCTCCTGACCGGGCTCCGTCCCCGGGGTGCCCGGACCTCCCCGGGGGCTCACTCGGGGAGCAGCTCCTCGAGGGGCGGGGCCTCCTCGATGAGTCCGTGCTGGACGGCGAGGTCCGCGAGCTCCTGCACGGACTGCCGGTTCACCTCGGTAGGGTAGGCGGGCAGGACGAGCTGGTCGATCAGCTCCTCGTCGAGCTGCGTGTAGCTGGGCAGCACGGCCCGGACCTCGTCGGGGTTGTCCTGCGCGAACTGCAGCGACTTCTCGATGGCGGCCCGGAACGCCTCGACGGTCTCGGGCTCCTGGGCCAGCACGTCCTCGGTGGTGAAGTACACGGCCACCGTCAGGTCCTCGATCGGGAACGCGTAGTTGGAGACCGCCGAGCGCGCCCCGTCCTGCATGGCGATGGTCCGGAACGGCTCGATCGAGCCGATCGCGTCCACCTCGCCCCGCTCCAGGGCCGCCGGCATGTCGGGGAGCGGCACCTCGACGAACTCGACGTCCCCGGGGTCCCCGCCCTGCGCCTCGATGGCCGCGCGGATGGTGGTGTCGCTGATGTTGTTCAGGGTGTTCACCCCGACGGTCCTGCCCTGCAGGTCCGCGGCGTCCTGGATGTCGCTGTCCTCGCGCACCAGGACGTCGGCGAAGTCCTCGCCCTGGACCCCGGTGGAGTTGTTGGCGTTGGCGATGATCTGCAGCGGCAGCCCCTGGGACCGGGCGACGATCAGCGACGTCACGTTGCTGAAGCCGAAGTCCATCTCCCCGCTGACCACGGACGGGACGATGGCCGCACCGCCCTGGGCCTGGGTGATGTCGAGCTCCAGGCCCTCCTCCTCGAAGAAGCCCTGCTCGATCCCCAGGTAGAGGGGTGCCACGTCGGTGCTCGCGATGACGCCCACGCCGACCCTGGTCAGCTCGCCGTCCCCGGCCGCTCCGCCGCCGGACTCCCCTCCCCCGCACGCGGTCACCGTCAGGACGGCCGCCGTGGCGAGTGCTGCACCGGTCTTCTGCATCGAAGCCTCCAGGGAGTGGGTCGGACGTCCTGACAGCGTAGAGGACGGCCTGGTCCGCCACCAGGGTGCCGCCGCACGGCCAGGCGCCCCCGGGATGTCAGGATGGGGATCGATGAACACCGTGCAGAACGAGTTCCTGACGACGGCCGTCGCCCAGGCCGGGCCCGCCCCGCAGGGCGAGGCCATCCCGTGGGCGGTGGACGTGCTGCGCCAGGGCGTCGTGGCCGGCCGGCTGCCGCCCGGGACCCGGCTCTCGGAGGCCCGGGTCAGCGAGGCGCTGCGGGTCTCCCGCAACACCCTGCGCGAGGCGTTCACGATCCTGGTCGGGGAGAACCTGCTGGTGCGGGTGCCCAACCGCGGCGTCTCGGTGGCCCGGCCCGGCGCGGACGACGTGCGGGAGATCCACCGGGTGCGGCTCGCGCTGGAGACCTCGGCGCTGCGCTGGTCGGACCCGGTCCCGCAGCCGGGCCTGCACGCCGCCGTCGAGGACGGCCGCGCCGCCCGCGACCGCCGGGACGTCACCGGCATGGCCGACGCGAACCAGCAGTTCCACCGCGGCGTGGTGGAGCTGGCCGGCTCGCCGCGCCAGGACGAGCTGATGTCCCGGACCCTCGCGGAGATGCGACTGGTGTTCCACTCCATGCGCCAGGACCCGTCCTTCCACGCGCCCTGGATCGAGCGCAACGCCCGGATCCTCGAGCTCTTCGAGCAGGGCCGGCGCGAGGAGGCCGCCGTGCAGATGCACGACTACCTGGAGGCCTCCCGGCAGCAGCTGCTGGACGTCCTGGAGGGCCCCGCGCCGGCCGCGCTCAGGGGACCTGGTACTGCCAGTCGGGCAGGTCGGTGACCAGCATGTGGCCCGGGGCGTGGCCGAGGGCGAACGGCACCCCGGACTCGAGCACCGCCGCCTGGGGCGTCACCCCGCAGGCCCAGAACACGGGGACGTGGCCGTCCGGGATCTGCACCGCGTCCCCGTAGTCGGGGGCCCCGAGGTCCCGGATGCCCAGCTCCTGCGGGGCGCCGACGTGCACCGGGGCGCCGTGCACGGCGGGATAGCGGGAGGTGATGCGCACCGCGTCGGCCACCCGGGAGGCGGGGATCGCCCGCATGGACACGACCAGCGGGCCGGACAGCCGCCCGGCGGGCTCGCAGGGGACGTTCGTGCGGTACATCGGGACGTTGACGCCCTGGTCGATGTGGGCGATCGGGATCCCGGCCTCCTGCAGGGCCGCCTCGAAGGTGAAGCTGCAGCCGAGGGCGAAGGTCACGAGGTCCTCGCGCCACACGTCCAGCAGGTCGGTGCGGGTGCCCGCCGCCTCGCCGTCCCGGTAGACGGTGTAGAGCGGGACGTCGGTGCGGACGTCGCCGCCGCCCAGCAGCGGCCCGGTCACCTCGCCGGCCTCGAGCACGCCGAGCACCGGGCACGGCTTGGGGTTGCGCTGGGCGAAGAGCAAAACGTCGAAGGCCCAGTCCGCGGGGACGACGATCAGGTTGGCCTGCGCGAAGCCGTCGCACCAGCCCGACGTCGGCGTGACCAGGCCGCTGCGGAACATCGCCCGGGCGGCGCCCGGGGCCAGGGCGGCCCGGTCCCGCCGGGCCTGCGTGCTGTCCGGTCCCACGGCGATCACGCCCACAGCGCGGCGATGCCGCTGAGGGACTGGTAGCCCAGGAAGATGGTGAGCAGCCACACCACGGTGCCGATCAGCGCGAGCCACTTGGGGTACTCGTAGCCGCCCAGCAGGTCCCGCCGGCGCCAGGCCACCCACAGCAGCACCGCGAAGCCCAGCGGCAGGATGAGCCCGTTGACGGCGCCCGCCACGATGAGCAGCGTGGACGGCGCCTGGCCGAGCAGGGCGAACACGGTGGCCGAGACCAGGATGAAGGCGATGGTCATCAGGTTCCGGGTGCGCGGCTTCGTCCGGGAGGTGGTGAGGAAGGACACCGAGGTGTAGGCGGCGCCGATGACCGAGGAGATGGACGCGGCCCACAGGATGACCCCGAACAGGCGCAGGCCGACCTCCCCGGCGGCGGAGCGGAACGCCTGGGCGGCGAGGTTCTCGCCCGTGAGCTGGGCGCCGCCGGCGACCACCCCGAGGATCGCCAGGAACAGCAGGAAGCGCATGACCCCGGTGAGCACGATGCTCACCACGGAGCTGCGGGAGATCTGCTTGACGCTCTCCACGCCGGTGATCCCGGCGTCGACGATGCGGTGGGCGCCCGCGTAGGTGATGTACCCGCCCACGGTCCCGCCGATGAGGGTCGTGATGATCAGGAAGTCCACGTTCTCGGGCAGCACCACGTTGCGCAGCGCCTCCCCCACCGGGGGCCGCGAGACGAACGCGACGTAGCTCGTCACGAGGATCATGAGCACGCCGAGGGCCACCACGATCCGGTCCAGGGCCACGCCCGCGCGCTTGCTGACGAACACGCCCACCGCGATCAGCGCCGTGATGATGCCTCCCCAGGTGGGGTCGAGGCCGAGCAGCGCGTCGAGGCCGAGCCCGCCGCCGGCGGTGTTGCCGATGTTGAAGACGAGCCCGCCGGTGGCCACGAGCGCGGCGATGAACCAGCCGAGGCCCGGCAGCACGCGGTTGCCGAGCTCGTGCGCCTTGAGCCCGGAGACGCCGATGATCCGCCACACGTTCAGCTGCACCGCGATGTCGACGACGATGGAGATGACGATGGCGAACGCGAAGGCGGCGCCCAGCTGCACGGTGAAGTTCGCGGTCTGGGTGATGAACCCGGGGCCGATGGCACTGGTGGCCATCAGGAAGAGGGCGCCGAGCAGGGCGGAGCGGTTCACGGCCCGCATCGCCGCGGGGCTGCTGACGGCGCCGCGGCCCTCCGGGTCGGGCGGGACGGGGGCGGAGCTGGACATGCGGCCTCCTCGGGACGGGGGCGACCTGCGCCGGGGCACGGCGCCGGCCACCCTGGACGTGGCCGCGGTCACTCTCGTGCCAGTGTAGTGATTGTTGAACAATCTGAACAGGGCCTCCGCCGCTTCTCCGCCTGGACACGCAGCGGCCCCCGGGACAGGCTGGGTCCGGATCCCCGCCCCTCGACGACCGGGAGCAGCGCATGCACGACGACGGGTCCGCGGGTGCCGTGGACGTCCTGCTCCCGGCGCCGGCGTCCCCCGGGTTCCTCCGGGACTTCCTGGCCTCCCAGGCCGTGCCCGGGTGCGACGACCTCGCGGGCGGCGCCCACCGGCGCCCCGTCGTGGTGGACGGAGCGGTCCGCGCGGTGACGGTCGACTGGAGGGGCCTCACTCCGGCCGGTCTGCCGGTGCGCGTGGGGCCCGGGGCGGCGGAGACCCTGGAGCCCGTGCTGGAGCGGGTGCGCCGCTGGCTCGGCGAGGGCACGGAGTCCCCCGCCGCGGACCGCGCCCTGGCGGCCGACCCCGTGCTCGCCGCGGACGTGCGCGCCTGGCCCCTGATCCGGCTGCCCGGTGCACCGGACGGCTTCGAGACGGCGGTCCTGACCGTACTGGGGCAGCAGGTCTCCCTCGCCGCGGCCCGCACCTTCGCCGGGCGCCTGGTCCGCCACCACGGCACGCCCGTGACCGGCGGCGCCACCGCCTTCCCGACGGCCCGCCGGATCGCCGGGACGGACCCGGCCCGGCTGCAGCGGGACGTGGGCGTCACCACCCGCCGGGCCGCGACCGTGCACGCGCTCGCCGTGGCGGTCCGCGACGGACTCGTCCTCGACGCCCCGCCGGGACGTGCCGGCGTGCCGGCCGGGGAGGACGCCGCCGTGCTGCGCGAGCGCCTGCTGGCCCTGCCCGGCATCGGCCCGTGGACGGCCGGGTCGATCTCGCTGCGCGTCCTGGGCGACCCCGACGTCTTCCTGCCCCAGGACCTGGTCCTGCGGCGCGCGCTCGGGGCGGCCGGGGCGGCCGCCGCCGCGGCGACCGCGTCCGCCTGGAGCCCCTGGCGCAGCTACGCCGTGATGCGGCTGTGGGCCCGCGCGGCGTTCCCGGACTCGGCCGCCCTGCCCGCCGGCGGGGACCGCGCAGCGCCCGGCGGCCCCGGCCCCGCCGGGGGCCCCGGAGGGTCCGGGGCCCGCTGAGCCCGGCCGGCGGCGCGGGCCGGCCGCCGGGGCCGGCGGCTACGCCGAGCCGGGCACGAGGTCCCGGCTCTCGGCGAAGTGGCAGGCCGCCGGGTGGCCCTGGCCGCGGTCGACGAGCTCCGGCTCCTGCTCGGCGCACACGTCCTGCGCCTTCCAGCACCGCGTGCGGAACCGGCACCCGGAGGGCGGGTTCGCGGGACTGGGCAGGTCGCCGCTGAGCATGATCCGCTCGCGCCCCCCGCGCAGGGCGGGCTCGTGGACCGGCACCGCGGAGAGCAGGGCCTGCGTGTACGGGTGGGCCGCCCGGTGGTAGATCGCGTCCCGGTCGCCCGTCTCCACCACCTTGCCGAGGTACATCACCGCGACCCGGTCGCTGAGGTGGCGCACCACCGAGAGGTCGTGGGCGATGAAGAGGAAGGACAGGCCGAACTCGTCCTGCAGGTCCTGCAGCAGATTGATGACCTGCGCCTGGACGGAGACGTCCAGGGCCGAGACCGGCTCGTCGCAGATGATCACCTCGGGGCGCAGGGCCAGGGCCCGTGCGATCCCGATGCGCTGCCGCTGGCCCCCGGAGAACTGGTGCGGGTATCTGTTGGCGTAGTCGGGCCGCAGCCCCACCCGCTCCAGCAGCTCCCGGACCGTGGCCGCGCGGTCCTGCCGCGCCACGGCGTTGGGGTGCACGTCCCAGGCCTCGGCCACGATGTCCCCCACCGTCATCCGCGGGTTGAGGGACGAGTAGGGGTCCTGGAAGATGATCTGCACGTTGCGGCGGTACTCCCGCAGCTGCCGCGAGGACATCGCGGCCACGTCCCGGCCCTTGTACAGGACCTGGCCCGCGGTGGGCTGCTGCAGCGCCATGATGAGCTTCGCCACGGTGGACTTGCCGGAGCCGGACTCGCCCACGAGCCCCAGGGTCTCCCCCGGGCCGAGGGTCATGCTCACGCCGTCCACCGCCTGGACCTGGCCCACGGTCCGCCGCAGCAGCACCCCCTGGGTGAGGGGGAAGTGCTTGGTGAGCCCGCGCAGCTCCAGGAGGGGCGCGTCCGCCGTCGTCGTCGGCAGGGTGTCACTCATGCTCGAGCTCCTCGCTGTAGTGGCACGCGGCCGTCCGGCCCGGCACGACCTCGCGCAGCACCGGGACGTCCGCGGCGCAGTCCTTGCCCGGTGCCGCCGTCCGCCCGAACCGGGCCATGGGGCAGCGCGGGTGGAACGCGCAGCCGGCGGGGACGGCGGAGAGGTCCGGCGGGGTCCCGGCGATGGGCAGGAGCCGCTCGCCCTGGGACTCGAGGCTGGGCATCGAGGACATCAGCCCCCGGGTGTAGGGGTGCAGGGGCGCCGAGAGCACCTCGTCGACCGTGCCGTTCTCCACGATGCTGCCCGCGTACATCACCGCCACCCGGTCGGCGACCTCGTTGACCACCCCCAGGTCGTGGGTGATGAGGATGACGCCCATCCCGGTCTGCGTGCGGAGCTCGGTGAGCAGGTCCATGATCTGGGCCTGGACGGTGACGTCGAGCGCGGTGGTCGGCTCGTCGGCGATCAGGATGTCCGGGTCCAGGGCGATGGCCATCGCGATCATCACGCGCTGGCGCATGCCGCCGGAGAACTGGTGCGGGAAGTCGCCCACGCGCTCCCGGGCCGCGGGGATCCCCACGCGCTCCATGAGCTCGATCGCCCGGGCCTTCGCCTCCTGCCGGGAGGCGCCCCGGTGGGCGCGGAACAGCTCGCCGATCTGGTGGCCCACGGAGAAGACCGGGTTCAGCGCGGAGAGGGCGTCCTGGAAGACCATGGCGATGCCCGGCCCCCGCACCGCCCGCTGGTCCCGGCGGCTCATGCCCAGCAGGTCCTCGCCGTGGAAGCGGATCTCGCCGTGCGTGATGCGGGCGGGCGGGATGTCGAGGATGCCCATGACGGCCTGGGCGCTGACGCTCTTGCCGGAGCCGGACTCCCCGACGATCGCGAGGGTCTCGCCGGCCCGGACGGTGTAGCTGATCCCGTTGACGGCCCGGACGGTGCGCCGGCGGGAGCGGAACTCCACCGCGAGGTCGTCGACCTCGAGCACGGGGCCCGCCGCGCCGCCCGGCGGCGCGGGCACGGGGGCGGGGGTGGGAGCGGGGACGGAGGAGGGTGTCATCGGCGCAACTTCGGGTCGAGGGCGTCGCGCAGCGCGTCGCCCATGAGGATGAACGAGAGCACGGTCAGGGACAGGAACAGCGACGGGAAGAGGATCAGGTGCGGGGCGTCGCGCAGCCTGTTCTGCGCCGCGTTGATCTGCAGACCCCAGGAGATCTCGGGCAGCTGCAGGCCCACGCCCAGGAAGGTGAGCGTCGCCTCGGAGGCGATGATCGTGCCGACCGCGATGGTGGAGTAGACCAGGACGGGCGCCACGGCGTTGGGCAGGATGTGCTTGGTGAGGATCCGGCCGGTCCGCGCGCCCAGCGCCCGGGCCGCCTGGACGTAGTCGGCCTCCTTGACCCCGATCACGTTGGAGCGGACCAGGCGCATGGCCGTCATCCAGCCGAACGCGATCAGCGCGAGGGAGACCTCGAGCACCCCGCGCTCGGGCAGCACGGAGAGCAGGATGATGGCGCCCAGGATGAGCGGCAGGCCGTAGAAGATGTCGGTGATCCGGGCGAGCAGCGAGTCGAGCCAGCCGCCGTAGTAGCCGGCGAGCGCGCCCACCACCACGCCGATGGCCAGGGTGCCCAGGACGGCGAGGAAGCCGATGGCCAGGGAGATGCGCGCGCCGTGCACCACGTTCGAGTAGTAGTCGCAGCCCTGGACGTCGTAGCCGAACGGCGCCCCGGGCTGCGGGCCCTCCCCCGAGCGGCCGAGGCTGCAGGCCCGCGGGTCCACCGAGGTGAACACCTGCGGGGCGAGGGCCATCACCGCGAACACGACGAAGAGCAGGGCCCCCACCAGGAAGAAGGGGTTGCGGAGCAGGCCCTTCCAGGCGTCCCGCCACAGGCTGACCTGCTCGATGTCCCCCGCGACCGCCGCCGAGGCGATCTCGTCGGCGCGGTCGTCCACGCGGTCGGAGAAGGTCTCGTGGTGGGCGTCCCGCTCCTCGCGGACGCTCTCCGGACGCGGCTCATTCATAGCGGATCCTCGGGTCGAGGGCGGCGTAGAGGACATCGACCACCAGGTTGAAGAAGATGTAGAAGAAGACGAACAGGGTGACGATCCCGACGACGACGGCGCCCTCCTGCCGCAGCACCGCGTCGTAGACCGCCCGGCCGAGACCGGGGATGTTGAACACCGACTCGGTGACGATGGCCCCGCCCATGAGGGCGCCGAGGTCGGCGCCGATGAAGGTGACCACCGGGATGAGGCTGTTGCGCAGGGTGTGCTTGCCGACCACCGACACCTCGCTGAGGCCCTTGGCGCGCGCCGTGCGCACGTAGTCGCTCTGCAGGTTCTCCGCGAGGCTCGTGCGGGTCAGCCGGGCCACGTAGGCGAGCGAGAGCGCCGCGAGCACGAAGCCGGGCAGGACGTAGCTGTACCAGCCGTCCGAGATGCCGGCGATGGGGAACCAGCCGAGCCGTACGCCGAAGACGTACTGGGCGAGGAAGCCGAGGACGAAGACGGGGATGGACACGACCACCGTGGTGGAGACCAGCACGAGGTTGTCGAAGAAGGATCCGCGCCGCAGGCCAGCCAGCACGCCGGCGAGGATGCCGATGAGGATCTCGAAGGCCACGGCCACGAGGGCCAGCCGGGCCGTCACCGGCAGCCGGTCCACGATCGTGTCGAGGACGGGACGGCCCGAGAAGTCGGTGCCGAAGTCGCCCTGCACCAGGCCGCCCAGGTACTTGGCGTACTGGATCAGCAGCGGGTCGTCGAGGTTGTACTCGGTGCGCAGCTGCGCCTGCACGGCCTCGGACAGCGGCCGGTCGCCGGCCAGCGCCCGGATGGGATCGCCGGGCAGCGCGTAGACCATCGAGAAGATGAGCAGGGACGCGCCCAGCAGCACCGGGACGGTCAGCAGCAGACGGCGGAGGACGTACCGCCCCATGGGTCTCCTTGTGTGTGCGGAGGTGTTGCGCGGACAGGTGGGCCCGGGGCGCCCCGTGCGGGGCGCCCCGGGTCAGGGTCGGATCACTCCGAGGTGACGACGACGTCCTCGACCTCGACGCGGCCGAAGCTGTTGACGTAGACCTCCTCCACGTTCTCCGAGTGTGCGTACTGCACGAGCCCGAAGAACAGCGGCGTGGCCGGCATATCGGCCACGAGCAGGTCCTCGGCCTCCTGGTAGGCCTGGATCGCCGTGTCGATCGAGTCGGCGGCGTTGCCCTCCTGCAGCTTGGCGTCGAACTCCTCGTTCGAGTAGAACGTCACGTTCGAGCCGGCCGGCGGCAGGGCCGCCGTGGAGTACGTCGGGCCGAGCATGTTCTCCATGACCGGGTAGTCCATGATCCAGCCGGAGCGGAACGGGCCGGTCATGCCCTTCTCGTCCTGCTTGGGCAGGTACTCCGCGAACTGGAGGTCGCCGCGCAGCTGGTACTCGACGCCCAGGTTCTCGCGGAGCTGGTTGCCGACGGCCTGCATCCACTCCTCGTGGCCGGCGCCGGCGTTGAACCACAGGTCCACGGGCTCGGACTTGTCGAAGCCCGCCTCGTCGAGCATCCGGTTGGCCTCCTCGACGTTCAGCTCGCACGCGTCGCAGGCGTCCTCGCGGTGGCCGTCGATCACGGGCGAGACGAAGGACGCGGCCGGGGTGCGGGAGCCCTGGAAGATCGCGTCGGTGATCGCCTGCCGGTCGATGGCCATGGAGAAGGCGCGGCGGACCTCCGGGTCGGCGAAGCGCTCGTCGTAGGTCGGGAAGCCGAGCGCGGTGATGTCGCCGCGCGGGGTGGTCTTGAACCGCTCGCCGAACTGGTCCTCGGCGGAGGCGATGGCGTCCGGCGGGATCTGGTCGACCACGTCGAGCGAGCCGGCCTGGAGGTCGTTGTAGGCGGTGTTGATCTCGGTGTAGACGCGGAACTCCACGGCGGCGGCCTTGGCCGGCTCGTCGCCGCCGAACTCGTCGTAGCGGGTGAGCGTGATGCCCTGGCCCTCCTGGAAGGCCTCGTCCGCCTTGAACGGGCCGTTGCCGATCGGCTGCTCGCCGAAGCCCTCGGGGTCCTCGAAGAACGCCTCCGGCATCGGGAAGAACGCGGTGTAGCCGACGGTGGTCGGCCACTGCGCGTAGGGCTCGCTGAGGGTGACCTCGAAGGTCTGCTCGTCGACGACGCGCAGACCGGACATCTCGGTGGCGGTGGGGCTCGCGCCCTCCTCGCCCTGGAGGGCGTCGTAGCCCTCGACGTTGGAGAAGAAGTAGGAGTTGCCCTGCGCGTTCTCGCTGTTGGCCACGTAGTTCCACGAGTCCACGTAGCTCTGGGCGGTCACCGGGGACCCGTCGTGGAAGGTCCAGCCGTCCTTGAGGCTGACCGTCCACGTCGTCTGGTCCTCGGACTCGATCGACTCCGCGACGCCGGTGTAGACGGCCTCGTTGGACTCCCGGTCGTACTCGACCAGGCCGGTCCAGAGGGCGTCGACGACCTGACCGCCCTCCGTCTCGCCGGTGTTGCCGGGCAGCAGCGGGTTCTCGGGCTCCCCGATGTACACGCTGAAGGTGCCGTCGCCGCCGCCCTCGGCGGCGGTGCCCCCGCCGTCTCCCCCGCCGCACGCGGTGAGCAGCAGGGCTCCGGAGAGCGCCACTGACGTGCCCGCGATCCGCTTCGTTCTCATCGTTTCCTCCATGGGTCGATACGGGCCCGCCAGGAGTGCTGGGTTCGCAGTCCGAGGGGGACGGGGCCACGCCGGGGCGAGCACGGGGCTCGCGTCGTGGAGCACGGGGCTCCGGGTCCGACGTGACGGAGATCACCGTCCGCCGCACCCAGAAGAAATCTATGTGGTCCGTTCGGGGGACGACAGCAGACACGCCAGGAGAAACAGGAACCGCCGGTATCAGTTACCCATTCGTAACAACAAGGCCGGGCTCCGAGCCCCCGCGGGGCGGAGGTCGGCTCAGCCGGCGACGGCCAGTCCCCCTGTCCCCGCCCCGAGAGCGGCGGAGCGCAGCACGGAGCGCACCTCGTCCAGCTCCGTCGCGGAGGCCTCGGCGAGGAGGCAGAGCGGGACGCCGTGCCGCGCCGCCCAGCGGATCTCGGCGCGCAGGGCGCCCACCGCCCGGTCCAGTGCCCAGCGCGCCGACTCGAGGGCGCCGTCGAGGGGGGCGACGTCGAGACCGATGCCCACCTCCTCGCCGGAGGCCACGGCGTCGAGGACGTGGTCGAGCGCCCACTCCGCGGCCTCCACCTCTCCCGCCGCGGTGAAGACCCGCTGGAGGAGCCCGGCGGGGTGCAGACCGAGGCCGTCGTCCTGGCGGTCGGGGGCAGCGTCGTCGGGGTGCTCCGGGAGCAGCGGGACGTGGACGGGGTCGACCGACCGGAACGCCGGCCGGGGGGACAGTGCACTGCTCATCATCGAACCTTCCTCAGGACCTGCGACCGCGCCCTCCACCCGGCGCCCGGCGCGGGTCGGAGAGGCCTGCTCCCATGGAACCAGCGACCCCGGCGGACTTCCAGAGGGGCGTCGGTGAACACGTCGCAAACGCCTTGTGACCTGGGACAATGCAAACGCGCCAAGTGGACAGGAGAGGATCCGGCTCCTAGGGTCGGAGGCGGCCCGAGGGGGATTCGGGACCGCCGCCGCACCGGGCCCCCGCCCGGGCGCACCGACGTCCGCACCGGCCCCTCCCCCGGGGGCCGGCCGGACGTCCCACCGGCCGGCCGCCCGGATCCCCGCGAGCCGCCCCGTCCGTGCGCACCCCTGCGCACCCCCGCGCACGGGCCGCACCGGTCCCCGCCGGCAGCGGTCACGATCCCCTGCGCGCCCCCGCCCCCCGGAGATCCCATGAGCCGAACGTCCGAAGCCCCCACGACCGGCACCATCAGCACGACCGTTGCGGCCCCCGCCCGCAGACCCCGCCTCATCGCCGTGGACGCTGCCCGCGGCCTGGCGCTGATCGGCATGATCGCGGTCCACATCCTGCCCGCCCACGACCCCGACACCTTCGAGCCCACCCTCCAGTGGACCCTGTTCGGCGGGCGCGCCGCGGCGCTGTTCGCCCTGCTGGCCGGGCTGAGCCTGGCGTTCTCCTCGGGCGGGCGCGCCCCGCACCGGGGCCGCGCGCTGACGGCCACCCGCGCCGGCCTGGTGGTGCGGGCCCTGCTCATCGCCGCCGCCGGGCTGGCGATCAACCAGGTCATGCCGTCCCCGGCGCCCGCGCTGGGCATCCTCGTCTACTACGGCGCGTTCTTCCTGCTCGCCGTCCCGCTGCTGGGCCTGCGGCGCCGCACGCTGGCCGCCGTCGCGGCGCTCGCCGCAGTCCTGGGCCCCGTGCTCGTGCACGTCCTCGGCCCCGCCCTGCCCCAGGCCGAGGCGGTCAACCCCACCCTCGGCAGCGCGCTCGCGGACCCGGGCGCCACCCTGGCCCAGGTGCTGCTGACCGGGACCTACCCGGCCGTGCCCTACCTGACGTACCTCTGCGCCGGTCTGCTCCTCGGCCGGACCGACCTGCACGAGGTCGTGGTGCGGGTCCGGATCGCCGTGGCCGGCGTGGTCCTGGCGCTCGGGGCCTGGTTCGTCTACTGGGTGCTGGTCCTGCAGGCCGGCGGCTACGACCAGCTGCTGCGGCACACCCCGTGGCTGAGCGAGGACCAGGTCGACGAGATCCTCGTCTGGGGCCCGAGCCCGGACCTGCCCACCTCCACGTGGTGGTGGCTGCTCACCCCCGGACCGCACAGCAACACCCCGGTGACGCTGCTCATGGACCTGGGCACCGGCCTGGCCGTGCTGGGGCTCTTCCTGCTCGTCGCGCGCCCGAACCGGCTGTGGACCACCCTGGGCGCCATGGGGGCCCGCACCCTGACCCTGTACTCGGCCCACCTGCTCGCCCTGGCCACGACGCTCCACTACGAGGACCGCGTGCTCTGGTTCGCCGTGCACGTGGCCGTGGCCGCCGGCTTCGCCGTGCTCTGGCAGGCGACGTTCGGTCAGGGACCGCTCGAGCGGGTGATCGCGGCCGCCGTCCGGGGCACCCGCCGCCTGGTCCTGGGCACCCCTTCCCGGACGGCGGAGTCCCCGCGGGCCTAGCGGGTCCCGCGCCGGCGGCGCCTGCGTCCGCGCCGCCCGCCGGTGTGGCTCCTGACACACCGGCGGGCTATGCTCCTGACATGTCACGATTCAGTCCCCTGGAGTGGCCGGTCCTCCGGCAGATCCGTTCGGGCGACTTGCTCGGTCGCGGACCGGCGGTGACCTCGGAGCGCACCCGGACGACGAGCCCGCGCACGACCACCGCGGACCGGGTCGTGCAGAGCGTCTGCCCGTACTGCGCGGTCGGCTGCGGCCAGCGGGTGTACGTCAAGGACGAGAAGGTCGTCCAGATCGAGGGCGACCCGGACTCGCCGATCTCCCGCGGACGCCTGTGCCCCAAGGGCGCGGCCAGCGAGCAGCTGGTCAACGCCCCCGGCCGGCAGACCGAGGTGCTCTACCGTGCGCCCCGGGCCACCGAGTGGCAGCGGCTGGACCTCGGCACCGCCCTCGAGATGGTGGCCGACCGCGTCCTCGAGGCCCGCCGCAACGGCTGGCAGGACGCCGACGAGCAGGGCCGTCCGCTGCGCCGCACGATGGGCTTCGCCGCCCTGGGCGGCGCCACGCTGGACAACGAGGAGAACTACCTCATCAAGAAGCTCTTCACCGCCGCGGGAGCGATCCAGATCGAGAACCAGGCCCGTATTTGACACTCCGCCACGGTTCCCGGTCTGGGAGCCTCGTTCGGACGTGGCGGTGCCACGCAGTCCCTGCAGGACATGGCCAACGCCGACTGCATCGTCATCCAGGGCTCCAACATGGCCGAGTGCCACCCCGTGGGCTACCAGTGGGTGACGGAGGCCAAGGCGCGCGGCGCCCGGGTCATCCACGTCGACCCGCGCTTCACCCGCACCTCGGCGGTCGCTGACAAGCACGTCCCGATCCGGGCCGGCTCGGACATCGTCCTGCTCGGCGCCCTGGTCAACCACGTGCTCACCCACGACCTGTGGTTCGAGGAGTACGTGCGCGCCTACACCAACGCCGCCACGCTGGTGAACGAGGACTACCGCGACGCCGAGGACCTCGACGGGCTGTTCTCCGGGTTCGACCCGGAGACCGGCCAGTACGACATGTCCACCTGGGCCTACGCCGAGAACGAGGGCGGCGCCGGGGACCACGACGGCCGGGTGGACGCACCCGCGGGCGACCCCGACCACGGCGCCGAGGAGGGGGCGGAGGCCGTGGACGAGGCCGCCGGCCAGCAGCTCGGCAGCGGCGGCGCCCCGATGGAGCACGCCCGCATGCAGCGCGACGAGACCCTGCAGGACCCCCGGACGGTGTTCCAGATCCTCAAGCGGCACTACGCGCGCTACACCCCCGAGATGGTGCAGGAGGTGTGCGGCGTCTCCCCCGAGGACTTCGCGTACCTGGCCCGCTCCATCACGGAGAACTCCGGGCGGGAGCGGACCACGTGCTTCGCCTACGCCGTGGGCTGGACCCAGCACAGCCTGGGCGCGCAGTACATCCGCACCGCGTCCATCCTGCAGCTGCTGCTGGGCAACATGGGCCGCCCCGGCGGCGGGATCATGGCCCTGCGCGGGCACGCCAGCATCCAGGGCTCGACCGACATCCCCACGCTGTTCAACCTGCTGCCCGGCTACCTGCCCATGCCGGTGGCCGGCACCCACGACACGTTCGACGACTACCTGGCCGCGATCGCGTCGAAGAAGCAGAAGGGCTACTGGGCCGAGGCCGACGCCTACACGACGAGCCTGCTCAAGGCCTGGTGGGGGGACGCCGCCACCGCGGACAACGACTGGGCCTACGACTACCTCCCGCGCCTCACCGGCGCGCACGGCACCTTCCAGACGCTGACGAAGATGCTCGACGACGAGGTGGAGGGCTACTTCCTGCTCGGCCAGAACCCCGCGGTGGGCTCCTCCAACGGCCGGATGCAGCGGATGGCCATGTCCCACCTCAAGTGGCTGGTGGTGCGGGACCTCAACCTCATCGAGTCGGCGACCTGGTGGAAGGACGGCCCGGAGATCGCCTCGGGCGAGCTGCGCACCGAGGACATCGAGACCGAGGTGTTCTTCCTGCCCGCGGCCACGCACGTGGAGAAGTCGGGCACCTTCACCCAGACCCAGCGGCTGCTGCAGTGGCGCCACCAGGCCGTGGCCCCGCCGGGCGAGTGCCAGAGCGAGCTGCAGTTCTTCTTCGAGCTGGGCCGGCGGATCCGGGAGCGGCTGGCCGGGTCCGGGGACGAGCGCGACCGCCCGCTGCTCGACCTCACCTGGGACTACCCCGTCGACGAGCACGGCGAGCCGGACCCCGAGGCGGTGCTCGCCGAGATCAACGGCCGGCACCTCACCGGCCCGGACGCCGGGAAGCCGCTGTCCTCGTACACCGAGATGCGGGCGGACGGCTCGACCTCCGGCGGCTGCTGGATCTACACCGGGGTCTACGCCGACGGCGTCAACCGTGCCGCCGCCCGCAGACCCGGCGAGGAACAGGGTCCCGCCGCGCTCGAGTGGGGCTGGGCGTGGCCGGCCAACCGTCGGCTGCTCTACAACCGCGCCTCGGCGGACCCGGAGGGCCGGCCCTGGAGCGAGCGCAAGAAGCTCGTGTGGTGGGACGAGGAGCAGGACCAGTGGGTCGGGGACGACGTGCCCGACTTCCCGCTCCACCTCGCCCCGGGCACCCGCCCCGACCCCGACTCCGGGGGCGCGGCCGCGCTCGCCGGCGACGACCCGTTCATCATGCAGGCCGACGGCAAGGGCTGGCTGTACGCGCCCAAGGGCGTGCTGGACGGGCCGCTGCCCACGCACTACGAGCCGCAGGAGTCGCCGGTCGCCAACGCCCTGTACACCCAGCAGCGCAACCCCTCCCGGGTGCTGTTCGCCCGCCAGGACAACCTCACCGCCCCGAGCGCCGGGGAGCCGGGGGCGGACGTGTACCCCTACGTGTTCACCACGTACCGGCTCACCGAGCACCACACCGCCGGCGGCATGAGCCGGTGGCTGCCGTACCTCTCGGAGCTGCAGCCGGAGATGTTCTGCGAGGTCTCCCCCGAGCTCGCCGCCGAGTGCGGGCTGGAGCCGTACGGCTGGGCCACGATCGTCTCGCCCCGGGCGGCGATCGAGGTGCGGGTTCTCGTCACCGAGCGGATGACCCCGCTCGTGGTGCGCGGGCACACCGTGCACCAGATCGGCCTCCCGTACCACTGGGGCGTGGGCGACGACGCCGTGGTCAGCGGCGACTCCGCCAACGACCTGCTGGGCCTGACCCTCGAGCCCAACGTGCAGATCCAGGACTCCAAGGTGGGCTCGTGCCACATCCGCCCGGGCCGCCGGCCGCGGGGTCCCGAGCTGCTCGACCTGGTCCTGGAGTACCAGCAGCGCGCGGGCGCCACCGTGGAGACCGGCAACACCCGGATCGACGTCCCCGGCACCGACCGGAGCACCGATCCGGGCACCGACCCGACCACCGACCCGATGAGGGAGCACTGATGGGCCAGCTGGCCGGACCGACCGATCCCACGGCCGACGCGCACTGGAAGCACGCGCACGCGCGGAAGGGCTTCTTCACGGACACCTCGATCTGCATCGGGTGCAAGGCCTGCGAGGTGGCCTGCAAGGAGTGGAACCAGAACCCCCAGGACGGGGACCTCGAGCTGCTCGAGTCCTCCTACGACAACACCGGCGCCCTGGGTGCCAGCACCTGGCGGCACGTGGCGTTCGTCGAGCAGGACAGCGAGCGGATCGAGGAGGCCCGCGAGTCCGGGCGCAAGCTCGTGAGCCTGGGCATGCCGCGCGTCGGCCCGCCCGAGGCGCGCCCGCAGCCGGCCGCCGGGGACACCACCCCGCCGAACACCGAGGAGTTCCGCTGGCTGATGTCCTCGGACGTCTGCAAGCACTGCACGCACGCCGGGTGCCTCGACGTGTGCCCCACCGGGGCGCTGTTCCGCACCGAGCACGGCACCGTGGTGGTCCAGGACGACGTGTGCAACGGGTGCGGCACCTGCGTGGCCGGCTGCCCGTTCGGCGTGATCGAGCGGCGCACCGACGGCACGGCCGCCCCGCGCACGGAGCGGGACGGGCAGCCGGGCAAGCCGGACAAGCCTGCGGTGAAGAACGTGGGCGTCGCCCAGAAGTGCACCCTGTGCTACGACCGCATGGTGGACGACCAGACGCCCGCGTGCGCGCAGACGTGCCCCACCACGTCCATCAAGTACGGCGAGCACGACGACATGGTCGAGACGGCCCGGCACCGGGTCGCCGAGCTGCACGCCCAGGGGCGCACCGAGGCGCGGCTCTACGGCGCGAACGAGCTGGACGGCGTGGGCGGCACCGGCTCGGTGTTCCTGCTGCTCGACGAGCCGGAGGTCTACGGGCTCCCGCCCGACCCGCGGGTGCCGACCGCGGACCTGCCCCGGATGTACCAGCGGGCCGGACTGGCCGCGGCGGGCATGCTCGCCGCCGCCGCCCTGGCCTTCGCGGGGGGCCGCTCGTGAGCCTGTCCGAGTTCGACGGCTACCGTCCGCCCGAGCCGCCGCGCCGCCGGCGGCGGGACGGCCCGCGCCGCCGGGGCGCCGGGCAGGGCGGCGGCGACGGCTCCCGGGAGATGCCGATGGTCCCGGAGCCGGAGTTCGGCTCCTACTACGGCCGCCCGGTGGTCAAGCCGGCGCCCTGGGGCCACGAGGTCGCCGCGTACCTGTTCCTCGGCGGCGTGGCCGGCGGCTCCGCGCTGCTCGCGCTCGGCGGTCAGCTCACGGGCCGGGCCGAGCTGCGCCGCAACGCCCGGCTGGGCTCGGTGACCGCGCTCGGTCTCGGCGGCGCGGCGCTGGTCGCGGACCTCGGCCGCCCGGAGCGCTTCCTGCACATGCTGCGCACGTTCAAGCCGACCTCGCCGATGAGCATGGGCACGTGGATCCTCAGCGCGTTCGGGGCCGGCATGGGGACCGCGGTCGCGTCCGAGGTGGACCGGATGACCGGCTCCCGCCTTCCGCTGGGCCCGCTGCGCCCGGTGCTGCGGGCCGTGGAGGGCCCGGCCGGCGTCGAGGCCGCGGTCTTCGCGGGCCCGCTCGCCGCGTACACCGCGGCGCTGCTCTCCGACACGGCGACGCCCACCTGGAACGCCGCCCGCGAGGACCTGGCGTTCGTCTTCGTGAGCTCGGCGAGCCTCGCCTCGGGCGGCCTGGCCATGGTCACGACCTCGGTCGGCGAGGCCGGCCCCGCCAGGCGGCTGGCCCTGCTGGGCGTGGCCGGTGAGCTGATCGCCACGAAGCTGATGGAGCGCCGGATGGACCCGGTGGCGGCCGAGCCGCTGCACCACGGCCAGGCCGGGACCATGCTGGCGTGGAGCGAGCGGCTGGCGGTCGCCGGCGGTCTCGGCACGCTGCTGGGCGGGCGGCACCGGGCCGTCGCCGCGGTCTCGGGGCTGGCGCTGCTGGCGTCCTCGGCGCTCACCCGGTTCGGCGTGATGGAGGCCGGTCTGCACTCGGCCGTGGACCCCCGCTACACGATCGAGCCGCAGAAGGCCCGGCTGGCCGCCCGGCGCGCCGCAGGGATCACCGACGACTCGATCACGACCGTCGGCTGAGCGCCCGGCGCCGTGCCCCGGCGGGGCTCAGCGCACGTGGAGTCCGGACCCGGCCACGGTGTGGCCCACCACGGGGTAGCCCGGCACCTCGCCGACCACGAGCAGGCCGCCCGAGGTCTGCGCGTCGGCCAGCAGGAGCAGGTCGTCCTCGGTGACACCGGTCCCCGCCCGCAGGTGCGGGCGCACCCAGTCCAGGTTGCGGCGGGTCCCGCCGGAGACGTAGCCGTCCCGCAGCGCCTCGGCCGCGCCCTCCACGAGGGGCACGGCGCTCCGGTCGAGCACCGCGCCCACCCCGGAGGCACGGCACATCTTGTGCAGGTGCCCGAGCAGGCCGAAGCCGGTGACGTCCGTGGCCGCCCGGGCCCCGGCCGCCAGCGCCGCCTCGGCCGCGTCCCGGTTGAGCCGGGTCATCGTGGCGAGCGCCTCGGCGAAGACCTCGCCGGTCGCCTTGTGCCGGTTGTTGAGCAGTCCCACGCCGATGGGCTTGGTGAGGGTCAGGGGCAGCCCCGGTGCGGCGGCGTCGTTGCGCAGCAGCCGGTCCGGGTGGGCAACGCCGGTCACGGCCATGCCGTACTTCGGCTCGGGGTCGTCGATGGAGTGCCCCCCGATCACCGGGCACCCTGCCTCGGAGGCGACCGCCAGGCCGCCGCGGAGCACCTCGGTCATCAGCTCCATGGGCAGCACGTCGCGGGGCCAGCCCACGAGGTTGATGGCCATGACCGGGCGCCCGCCCATGGCATAGACGTCCGAGAGCGCGTTCGCGGCGGCGATCCGGCCCCAGTCGTAGGCGTCGTCGACCACCGGGGTGAAGAAGTCGGCGGTGGACAGCACCGCGAGGTCCTCGCGCACCAGGACGGCCGCGGCGTCGTCGCCGTCGTCGAGACCGACCAGCACGCCGTCCCCCGCCTGGCCGGTGAGGCCCCGGACCGCGTCCTCGAGCTCGCCGGGCGGGATCTTGCACGCGCATCCGCCGCCGTGGGCGAAGCCGGTCAGGCGGACCGTCCCGGGCGCTGGCAGGGGCGGGGTCGGCGTCCGGGTCTGTTCCATGTCGTCAGCCTACTGGTGACGGCGGTGCTAGGTTGGGTGACGGAGGCGTCCGGGTCCTGGTGGGCCCCCCGGTCTTCAAAACCGGTGAGGCCGAGCACCTCGGCCTGGCGGGTTCGATTCCCGTCCGCCTCCGCCAACCCCCTGCGCCGCCCACCCGCGCACCGACCACCCGCACCGCGTGCCGCCCGACGAGGAGGGACTGTGGCCCTGGACGACCCGCGCCGCCTGATCCCGCGCACCGACCAGCTCCTGGCCCTGCCGCCCGTCCGCCGGGCGCTCGAGCGGCTGAGCGAGGACGTCGTCCGCGCGCTGGTGCGCGAGACCCAGGACCGGGCGCGGCGCGGCGAGATCGCCCCCGGCGAGGTCGAGCCGGCGGTGCTCGCCGCGCTCGGGGCCCGCTCCGCCTCGAGCCTGACGCCGGTGCTCAACGCCACCGGCGTGGTGGTGCACACCAACCTCGGCCGCGCCCCGCTGTCCGCGGCGGCGCTCGACGCGCTGGTGACGGCCGGCGGGTACGTCGACGTGGAGCTCGACCTGGTGAGCGGCACCCGCTCCCGCCGCGGCGCCGCCGCCCGGGCGGCCCTGCTCGCCGCCTGCCCACCCGCCGAGGACGCCCTGGTCGTCAACAACGGCGCGGCCGCCCTCGTGCTGGCCACCACGGCCCTGGCCGCCGGCCGCGAGGTGGTGATCAGCCGCGGCGAGCTCGTCGAGATCGGGGCCGGCTTCCGGCTGCCGGAGCTGATCGAGTCGACCGGCGCCCGGCTGCGCGAGGTGGGCACGACCAACCGGACCCACCTGCGCGACTACGCCGAGGCGATCGGCCCGGAGACCGGCTGCCTGCTCAAGGTGCACCCGAGCAACTTCCGGCTGGAGGGGTTCACCTCGGCCGTCGAGGTCGACGAGCTGCGGCCGCTGGCCCGGGCCCACGGCCTGCCCCTCGTGGCGGACCTCGGCAGCGGGCTCCTCGTCCCGGACCCGCAGCTGCCGTCCGAGCCCGACGCCGCCTCGGCCCTCGAGGGCGGTGCCGACCTCGTCATCGCGAGCGGCGACAAGCTGCTCGGCGGCCCGCAGGCCGGGCTGCTGCTCGGCGGCTCGGACGCCGTCGCCCGGCTGGCCGCCCACCCCCTCGCCCGGGCGGTCCGCGCCGACAAGCTCGCGCTCGCGGCCCTGGAGGCCACGCTCACCGGGGGGCCCGCCCCGGTCACGACCGCGCTGCACGCGGACCCGGACCGGCTCCGCGACCGGGCCGAACGGCTCGGCGCGGCCGTCGGCGCACCCGTGGTCGCCCACGACGGCCGTGTCGGCGGCGGCGGCGCGCCCGGCGTTCCGCTGCCGGGGTGGGCGGTGCGGCTGCCCGAGGCGGCGGCCCCGCTGCTGCGCACCGGCCGCCCGGCCGTGCTCCCCCGGGTCCACGACCGCGCGTGCCTGGTCGATCTGCGCTGCGTGCCCGAGTCCGAGGACGAGCGCCTGCGCGCGGCGGTGCAGGCGGCCCTGACCGCCCTGACCGGGGCGGACGGCGGCCCGGGAGGGACCCGGTGAGCGTGCACGTCGTCGCCACGGCCGGGCACGTCGACCACGGCAAGAGCACCCTGGTGCGGGCCCTCACCGGGATGGAGCCCGACCGGTGGGAGGAGGAGCGCCGCCGCGGGCTGACCATCGACCTGGGCTACGCCTGGACCGCGCTGCCGTCCGGGCGCGACGTGGCCTTCGTGGACGTCCCGGGCCACGAGCGCTTCCTCGGCAACATGCTCGCCGGTCTCGGACCGGCTCCCGTGGTCTGCTTCGTGGTCGCCGTCGACGAGGGCTGGCAGGCCCAGTCCGGCGACCACCGCGACGCCGTCGCGGCCCTCGGCATCGAGCACGGCGTGGTGGTGCTCACCCGCGCCGACAGGGCCCCCGGGCGCACCGGCGAGGTCCTCGCCCAGGTCCGCGCGGAGCTGGCCGGGACCGGTCTGCACGACGCGCCCGTGGTCACCGTCTCGGCCCTCGAGGGCACGGGCCTCGACGAGCTGCGCGCCGTCCTCGACGACGTCCTGGCGCGGGCGCCCGCCCCCGCCCAGGGGCGGCTGCGGCTGTGGGTGGACCGGTCCTTCACGATCACCGGCTCCGGGACGGTGGTGACCGGCACGCTGGCCGCGGGATCGCTCCGGCAGGGCGACCGGCTGCACCTGCTCGGCCACGGCGGAGCCGTGCCGGTCGTGGTCCGGGGCATGCACAGCCGGAACGTGGCCCACACCGCGCTGGAGCCGTGCACCCGCGTGGCGCTCAACCTGCGGGGGGTCTCCGCCTCCGACGTGCACCGCGGCGACGCCCTGGTCACCCCCGGCACGTGGCCGCTCACCGACGTCCTCGACGTCCGCCGGGCCACCGGCCCCGCCCTCACGGACACGGCCGAGCACCTCGTGGTCCACGCCGGCACCGCGGCCGTGCCCGCCCGGCTGAGCCCGTTCGACGACGACCACGCCCGGCTGGTCCTGGACCGGCCCCTGCCCCTGGTCCTCGGGGACCGCCTGGTGCTCCGCGACCCCGGCAGCCGCTCGGTGCTCGGCGGCGCCCAGGTCCTCGACGCCGACCCGCCCGCGCTGCGGCGGCGCGGCGACCGGGCGCGCCGCGCCGTCCGGCTCGCCGGCACGGACCTGCGCGGGGACGTCGGCGCGGAGGTGGCCCGCCGCGGCGCGGTCCAGGCGCAGCACCTGCACCGCCTCGGGCTGGTGACCACCGCGGACGCCGCCCCGCCCGGCGACGTGCGCGCACTCGGCGGCTGGTGGGTGCACGCCCCCGTGCTCGAGTCCTGGACGCAGCGGCTGCGCACCGCCGTGGAGGAGCTGCACGCCCGGGATCCCCTGGCCGCGGGTCTCTCGCGGGGCGCCGCCCGCGACCTGCTCGCGCTGCCCGACGCCGCGCTGGTCGACCCCGTGGTCCGCGGCGCCGGCCTGGAGCAGGACGGCGGGCACATCCGGTCCCCGCACCACCGCGGCGGCCTCGGCGCCCACGAGACCGCGGTGCTCGAGCTGGAGCGGCGGCTCGGGGCCGAGCCCTTCCGGAGCCCGGAGGCCGACGAGCTGACGGCGCTGCGGCTCGGCGCCCGCGAGCTCGCCGCGGCCGAGCGCACCGGCCGGCTGCTCCGGCTGGGGGACGGCGTCGTGCTGCTCCCCACCGCCCCCGCCCTGGCGATGCGCGAGCTCGCCCGGCTGCCGCAGCCCTTCACCACGAGCCAGGCCCGCCAGGCGCTCGGCACCTCCCGGCGCGTCGCGATCCCGCTGCTCGAGCACCTCGACGCCCGCGGCTGGACCCGGCGGCTGGACGCCGGCCACCGGACCGTGGCGCGCTGAGCCCTCGGCCCGGGACGGGGCTCCGCCGGCCGGTTCCTATCCGCGCAGCGCCCTGAGGTGCTCGACCGCCTGGGGCAGCACCTTCTGCAGGTCGCCCACGATGCCGAGGTCGGCGATCTCGAAGACCGGCGCGTGCTCGTCCTTGTTCACGGCCACGATCGTGCCCGCCGTCTGCATCCCGGCGCGCTGCTGGACGGCCCCGGAGATCCCGCACGAGACGTAGAGCTGCGGGGAGACGGTGCGCCCGGTCTGGCCCACCTGCGCCTCGGGGCCGATCCACCCGGCGTCCACCGCCGCGCGGGAGGCCCCGATCGCGCCGCCGAGGACGTCGGCGAGCGCCTCGAGCGGCCCGAAGTCCCCGCCCGTGCCGCGGCCGCCGGCCACGACCACGCGCGCCTCGCCCAGCGCCGGGCGCCCGGAGGCCGGCAGCGCGGACCGGCCCACCACCCGGGCCGCGGGCACGGTGTCCGCGAGCGCGTGCGTGCGCACCCGCGGGCGCTGCACCCCGGCAGACCCCGCGCCGGGGGCGCCCGCGGCGGCGTGGGCCGCGGGGTCGGCGGGGAGCTCGACCGAGTTGGGGCGGACGGTCGCGATCAGCACCGGGCTCGTGGCCCGGCACCGGGTGGTCCACCCGCCGGCGAGGACGGACTTGGTGGCGACGAGGTCGGCGTCGAGGGCGACCACGTCGGTGACCACCCCGGCCCCGAGCCGCACGCCCAGGCGCGCGGCGACGTCCTTGGCCTCGGGGGTGGCGGCGAGCAGCAGCGCCGTGGCGCCGGTCTCCCGGGCGGCGGCCTCCGCGAGCGCGACCGCCGGCGTGGTGAGCCGGTCGCCGGGCCCGCCCTCCGCGGCGTGCACGGTGCCCACCCCGTGGGCGGCGAGCTCGCCGAGCAGGGCGTCGCCGGGCGCGTCCGGCACGACGACGTGCGTCTCGCCCAGCGTGCCGGCGAGCACGAGCAGCTCCCGGTCGGCGCGGCGCAGCCGGTCCGTGGTGGCCAGCACCACCAGTGCGACGGTCGTGGTCGTGGTCGTGGTCATGGTCGTCCTCCTCCTGCCCGGCGGGCGGGCGCGTGCGATGGGGGTCCGGCGGGGTGCGGCCGGGTGCTCAGACGAGCCTCCGGGCCACGAGGAACTCGGCGAGGCGGATGCCGCCCTCGCCGTCGTCGGCCACGACCTCCCCGGCGGTCCGGGGCGGGCGCGGCACGGCGTCGAGCACCTCGGTGAGCGAGCCGGCGAGGCCCACGTCCCCGGTGTCCAGGCCGAGGTCGGCGACGGACCACGTCTGCACGGGCTTCTTCTTGGCCGCCATGATCGCCTTGAAGGTGGGGTAGCGCGGGGTGTTGACCTGGTCCGTCACGGCCACGAGCGCCGGCAGGTCCGCGGCGACCCGGAGGGCCTCGGTCTCGGTGTGCCGGACGGCCGTGAGCGAGGCGCCGTCCTCGGCCAGCGCCAGGGAGCTCGCGAAGCCGACGTGGGCGAGGCCGAGCCGCTCGGCGAGCTGACCGGGGACCAGGGACGTCTCGCCGTCGGTGGAGGCCATGCCGGTGAGCACGAGGTCCACGGCCCGGTCCTCAGCCGCGGCGATCCGCTGCACCGCCGCGGCGAGCACCCGGGCGGTGACCCAGGCGTCGGAGCCGGCGAGGGCGTCGTCGAGCACGTGGAACCCGGCGTCGGCGCCCAGCTGGAGGGCGCGCTTGAGCGCGCCCGTCGCACCCGCGGGTCCCAGGGTGAGGGCGAGCACGCGGTGCCCGGCCGCCGCGCCCCCGTGCGTCTCCACGATCTGCACGGCGGTCTCGAGGGCGTACTCGTCGAGCTCGGAGAGGATCCCGGACGCGCGCTCGAGCAGGGGCGGGCTCCCGGCGAGGACGCGGTCCCCCGCGGCGTCGGGGACGTGCTTGACGGGGACGACGATCGTCAGGGGCTGGCTCATGGTCTCCTCCGGGCGGGACGGGGATGGACGGGACGGGGCCGGTGACGGGGTGGTGACGGGCGGTCCGCGCGGACGGACGGGGTCTCAGGCGTCCGCGCGGCGCACGAGGCGCTCGGCGTGGCGGATCAGGGGTGCGTCGACCATCCGCCCGCGGAACGCGAAGACGCCGGGGGTGCGGCGGGCGGCGGCGAGCAGCTCCCGGGCGGCAGCGACCTCCTCGGCACCGGGCCGGTAGGCGGCGCGGACGGTCTCGACCTGCCCGGGGTGGAGGCAGGCGGTGGCCGCGAAGCCGGAGGCCGCCGCGTCGAGGGCCTCCTCGCGCAGCCCGTCGTGGTCGGCGAGGTCGACGTGCACCGCGTCGATCGCGGGCCGGCCGGCGGCGCCGGCCGCGAGCAGGACGGCGGAGCGGGCGTGGCGGGCCACGTCCCGGTAGGCGCCGTCCCGGCGCCGGGACGAGCTGCCGCCGAGCGAGGCCACGAGGTCCTCGGCGCCCCACATCAGCGCGACCACGTTGGGGGACCGGGCGATCTCGGCCGCGTTGACCACGCCCTCCGCGGTCTCGCACAGCGCGACGACGCGGTGCAGGCCCAGCTCGGCGGCGACGGCGAGCCGTTCCGCGGAGGCGGTCTTGGGCAGCATCACGGTGGTGTACCCGGTGTGCCGCAGGGCGACGAGGTCGTGGGCGAAGTCCTCGGTGTCCTCGGCGTTGATCCGCACGACCGTGCGGGCGGGGTCCAGGGGCGTGGCCACGAGGGCGTCCCGGGCGGCGGGCTTGGCGGAGGGCGCCACGGCGTCCTCGAGGTCCAGGATCACGGCGTCGGCGCGCTCGGCCGCCTTGGCGTAGCGCTCGGGGCGGTCGGCCGGGCAGAACAGCAGGGCGGGTCCGAGGGTGAACGGGTCGGTCATCGGGGCTCCTTGGCCGGGGGTCGCGGCGGGGTGTCGCGGTGGGGCTTCACGGTGTGCTGTCACTGCGGGGCGGCATCGCGGGACCACACGAGCACCGAGCGGGTGCACTCGGCCACCACGACGCCCTCCTGGTTGCGGCCCACGTGCTTCACGCGGACGATGCCCTGCCCGGGCCGGGAGGCCGAGGGGCGGGCGCCGAGGACCTCGGAGGACGAGTACAGGGTGTCCCCGTGGAAGAGCGGGTGCGGGAAGGCGACCTCCTCGAAGCCCAGGTTCGCCACGATGGTGCCCTGGGTCAGCTGGGCCACGGACGCCCCCACGATGGTCGAGAGGGTGAACATGGAGTTCACGAGCCGCCGGCCGAAGGGCTGGCGCCCGGACCACGCGGCGTCCAGGTGCAGGGACTGGGTGTTCATGGTGAGGGTCGTGAACAGCACGTTGTCCGCCTCGGTCACGGTCCGGCCCGGGGCGTGCTCGTAGACGGTGCCGACCTCGAACTCCTCGAACCACAGCCCGCGCTGGCGGACCACCCGGCGCTCCTCGGTCACGGCGGCCCCCTCAGAGTCCGAGCTCGCGGGCGATGAGCATGAGCTGCACCTCGGTGGTGCCCTCGCCGACCTCGAGGATCTTGGCGTCCCGGTAGTGGCGGGCCACCCGGAACTCGTTGATGAACCCGTAGCCGCCGAAGACCTGGGTGGCGTCCCGGGCGTTGTCCATCGCGGCCTCCCCGGCCACGAGCTTGGCGATCGCGGCCTGCGTCTTGAACGGCCGCCCGGCGAGCATCCGGGACGCGGCGTCGTAGTAGGCCAGCCGGGCGGTGTGGGCGCGGGCCTGCATCCGGGCGATCTTGAAGGAGACGGCCTGGTTGTCCCCGATGGGGCGGCCGAAGGACCGCCGCTCCCGCGCGTAGCGCACGGACTCCTCGACGCAGCCCTGGGCCGCGCCCGTGGCCAGGGCCGCGATGGCGATGCGGCCCTCGTCGAGGATGGACAGGAAGTTGGCGTAGCCGCGGCCCTCCTCCCCCAGCAGGTTCTCCTCGGGGACGCGGACGTCCTGGAGGGACAGCGGGTGGGTGTCCGAGGCGTTCCAGCCGACCTTGTCGTAGGCCTGCTCGGCGCGGAAGCCGGGGGTGTCCGTGGGGACGATGATCGTGGAGATGTCCTTGCGCACCCGCCCGTCCGGCAGCTCCGTGGTGCCGGTGACCGCGGTGACGTTCACCAGGCGGGTGATCGCCGTGCCGGAGTTGGTGATGAACTCCTTGGCGCCGTCGATCACCCACTGCCCGTCCTCCCGCTTCGCGGTGGTGCGGGTCCCGCCGGCGTCCGAGCCGGCCTCCGGCTCGGTGAGCCCGAACCCGGCGAGCGCCCGGCCCGCGGCGAGATCGGGGAGCCACCGCTGCTTCTGCTCCTCGGTGCCGAAGCGGTGGATGGGCATGGCGCCCAGCGACACCCCGGCCTCGAGGGTGATGGCCACGGACTGGTCGACGCGGGCGATCTGCTCCAGCGCCAGGCACAGGGCGAAGTAGTCCCCGCCCATCCCCCCGTACTCCTCGGGGAAGGGCAGGCCGAACAGGCCCATCTCCCCCATCTGCGCCACGATGTCGTAGGGGAACTCGTGCGCGGCGTCGTACCGCGCGGAGACCGGGGCGATCACCTCGTCGGCGAAGTCGCGGACGGTGTCGGAGAGGTCCTGGTACTCCTCGTCGAGCTCGAAGTTCATGGGGTGCGCTCCTGGTCGGTCGGACGGGGGTCGGTCTGCGGGCGGGTGCCGGGGTCCTCCGGGGCGCCGCCGGGAGTCCCGGCGGGAGCGCCGTCCGGCACGTCGTCGCGGGCGTCCCCGGGGACCGGTGCGGGCACGCCCTCGGGGACGACGTCGGGGACCACGCGGGCGAGCAGCTGGTGCAGCGCCACGCGGTCACCGGCCCGCACGGAGAGCTCGGCGGTGCCGGCGGTGGGGGCGGTCAGGCGGTGCTCCATCTTCATGGCTTCGACCACCACCACGGTCTGCCCCTCGGCGACCCGGTCCCCGGTGGCGGCCGGGACGGCGACCACGGTGCCGGGCATGGGCGAGTGCAGCTCCGGGGCGGCGGGCCCGGCCGTGCGCTCGAGGGCGGCCAGCGACCGCTCGAGCCGGGCCTCGCGGGTCAGCACCCGGAGCTCGTAGGCGCAGCCGCCCTCGCCCACCCAGACGCTGTCCGCGCCCGCGGCCACGTGGACCACCCGGGCCGTCCCGCCGCTCTCGAGCAGGTGCGCGGCCGGGCGGCCCGGCAGCGGGGTCAGGCGCACGGCGGGGTCCACGGCGGTCCGCCGGGGCTCCTCGAGCCCGTGGGCCAGCACCACCGTGGGCCGGACGCGGCCGGCGGCCCGCCAGCCGTCCGGGCGGGACCAGGGGCCCGTGTCCCCGGCGGGGCGCGGGTCGGCGGGCCGGTGCCGGGCGAGGTGGGCGGCCGCGGCGGCGAAGTGGCTCTCGTCGGGTGCCGTGAACTCCAGCTCCGGCAGGCGCCGCTCGATGAGGGTCGTGTCCATGACCCCGGCGCGCACCCCGGGATCGGCCAGCAGGGCGCGCAGGTACTCGGTGTTGGTGCCCACCCCGAGCACCACGGTGTCCGCCAGGGCCAGGTCGAGCCGGTCGAGGGCCTGGACCCGGTCGGCGCCCCAGGCGACGACCTTGGCGAGCAGCGGGTCGTAGTCCGAGCCCACGGTCAGCCCCGGTGCCAGCGCGGAGTCCACGCGGATCCCCGGGCCGGAGGCCTCCTCCAGGGCGAGCACGGTGCCGGCGGTGGGCAGGAAGCCGCGGGCGGGGTCCTCGGCGTAGAGCCGGGCCTCGACCGCGTGGCCGGTGAGCACCACGTCCTCCTGCGCCAGGTCCAGCGGCTCCCCCGCGGCGACGCGGATCTGCTGCGCCACGAGGTCCGTGCCGGTGACCAGCTCGGTGACGGGGTGCTCCACCTGCAGGCGGGTGTTCATCTCCATGAAGTAGAAGGTCCCGGGCTGCGCGGCGGGCACCAGGAACTCCACGGTGCCCGCACCGGTGTAGCCCACGGAGCGGGCCACCCGGCAGGCGGCCTGCCCGATCCGCTCCCGGGTGGCGGGGTCCAGCAGCGGCGAGGGCGCCTCCTCGATGACCTTCTGGTGCCGCCGCTGCAGGGAGCACTCCCGCTCCCCCAGGTGGACCACGGCCCCGTGGGCGTCGGCGAGGACCTGCACCTCGATGTGCCGGGGGGACTCGACGAGCTGCTCGAGGAGCAGGGTGTCGTCGCCGAAGGCGGCCGCGGCCACCCGGCGGGCCGTGGCCAGGGCCTCCGGCAGCTCGTCCGGGGCCGCCACCACGTGCATGCCCTTGCCGCCGCCCCCGGCCGAGGGCTTGATCAGGATCGGGTACGTCATCCCGGCGGCCGCGGCCGCCAGGGCGTCGTCGTCGAGACCGGGCTCGGAGACCCCGGGGACCGTGGGCACCCCGGCGGCGGACACGTGCCGCTTGGCGCGGATCTTGTCGCCCATCGTCTCGAGGGCCTCCACGCCGGGGCCGATGAACACGATCCCCGCGTCCGCGCACGCCCGGGCGAAGGCGGCGTTCTCGGACAGGAACCCGTAGCCGGGGTGGATCGCCTGCGCGCCGGTGGCCCGCGCCGCCCCGAGCACGGCGTCGATGCGCAGATAGCTCTCGGCCGGGGCCGCCGGGCCCACGCACACGGCCGTGTCGGCCTCCCGCACGTGCACCGCGTCCCGGTCGGCCTCGCTGTAGACCGCGACCGAGCGGATCCCCAGCGCCCGGAGCGTGCGCAGGACCCGGCGGGCGATCTCCCCGCGGTTGGCCACGAGGACGACGTCGAAGCGGCGCGGCGGCGTGCCGGCGGTCACGGGGATCACATCCTGAAGAGGCCGAAGGCCGGCTCGGGCAGCGGGGTCCGGGAGCAGACCTCGAGGGCCAGCCCGAGCACCTCCCGGGTGTCGGTGGGGGCGATCACGCCGTCGTCCCAGAGCCGGGCGGTGGAGTACCAGGGGCTGCCCTGGGCCTCGTACCGGGCCCGGATGGGCGCCATGAACGCCTCGCGCTCGGCCGGGTCCCACTCCTGCCCGCGGGCGGCCAGCTGGTCGGCCTTCACGGTGGCCAGCACCGAGGCGGCCTGGGCCCCGCCCATCACCGAGATCCGCGCCTGGGGCCAGAGGAACAGGAAGCGCGGGGAGTAGGCCCGCCCGCACATCGAGTAGTTGCCGGCCCCGAAGGAGCCGCCGATCACCACGGTGAGCTTGGGCACCCGGGTGGTGGCCACGGCCGTGACCATCTTGGCGCCGTGCTTGGCGATGCCGCCGGCCTCGTAGTCGCGGCCCACCATGAAGCCGGTGATGTTCTGCAGGAACAGCAGGGGGATCCCGCGCTGGTCGCACAGCTCGACGAAGTGGGCGCCCTTCAGCGCCGACTCCGCGAAGAGCACCCCGTTGTTGGCCACGATGCCCACGGGGTGGCCGTGGACGTGGGCGAAGCCGGTGACCAGCGTGGTGCCGTACTCGGCCTTGAACTCGGCGAAGCGGCTGCCGTCCACGAGCCGGGCGATGACCTCGTGCACGTCGTAGCCGGAGTTGGGGTCGACCGGCACCGCCCCGGGGAGCTCGTCCTCGGCCACGGCCGGGGGCGCGGGCTCCCTCACCGGCCAGGCCCGCGGGCCCGGCGGCGGCAGGGTCGCCACGATGTCCCGGACGATCTGCAGGGCGTGGGCGTCGTTCTCGGCGAGGTGGTCGACCACCCCGGACGTCCGGGCGTGCAGCTCTCCGCCGCCGAGCTCCTCGGCGGTGACCTCCTCGCCGGTGGCGGCCTTCACCAGCGGCGGGCCGCCCAGGAAGATCGTGCCCTGCCCGCGCACGATGACGGTCTCGTCGCTCATCGCCGGGACGTAGGCCCCGCCAGCGGTGCAGGAGCCGAGCACGGCCGCGATCTGCGCGATGCCCGCCGCCGAGAGGTGGGCCTGGTTGAAGAAGATCCGCCCGAAGTGCTCCCGGTCCGGGAAGATCTCGTCCTGCAGCGGCAGGTACGCCCCGCCCGAGTCGACGAGGTAGACGCAGGGCAGCCGGTTCTCCAGGGCGATCTCCTGGGCGCGCAGGTGCTTCTTGACCGTCACGGGGTAGTAGGTGCCGCCCTTGACCGTGGCGTCGTTGCACACGACCATCACCTGCCGGCCGTGGACCAGGCCGATCCCGGCGATCAGGCCGGCCCCCGGGCACTCGTCGTCGTACATCCCCTCCGCGGCCAGGGCGCCGAGCTCCAGGAACGGGCTGCCCTCGTCCAGCAGGTGATCCACCCGCTCGCGCGGCAGCAGCTTGCCGCGCGCCACGTGCCGCCGCCGGGAGGCCTCGGGCCCGCCCTGCGCCGCCCGCTCCAGGCGCCGGGTCAGCTCCTCGGCGAGCCCCTGCTGGGCGGCCGCGTTGGCGGCGAACTCCGCGCCGCCCGGATCGACCTGGGTGCTCAGCACGCGCATGGGTTCCCTCCGCTCCGGGCCGGCCGTCCGGGGATGCCATTTCGGTTAATCACGACTAACTTGGGGTTCAGGTTAGTGGTGGCTCACTAGAATGTCCAGGAATCCGACCCCGAGAGCAGGACCCGTGACCCAGACCCAGCGCGGCCCCGGCCCGCCCACCACCGTGCGCGGGCAGGCCAAGGCCCGGCGGCGCCAGGACCTCCTGGCCGCCTCCGCCACGCTCTTCGCCGAGCGCGGCTTCGCCGGCGTCTCGATCGACGACATCGGCGCCGCCGCGGGGGTCAGCGGGCCCGCGGTCTACCGGCACTTCCCGCGCAAGCAGGCGGTCCTGGGCGCGATCCTGCTCGAGGTCAGCCACGACCTGCTCGACCGGGGCCGCGAGGTGGTGGCCCGCTCCCCCGATCCGGCCCGGCGGCTGCGGGCGCTGATCTCCTTCCAGGTGGAGTTCGCGCTGCACCGTCCCGCCGTGATCGTGGTGCAGGACCGGGAGCTGCCGAACCTGACCGAGGAGGACCGCCGCGCGGTCCGCGTCCTGCAGCGCGGCTACGTGACGCTGTGGGTGGACGCCCTGCAGGAGCTGGCCCCGGCGCGCGACGTCGCGGAGCTCACCCTGCGCGCCCAGGCCGCCTTCGGGCTCATCAACTCGACCCCCCACTCCCTGCGGACGGCCCACCGGCTGCGCGCCCCGCAGGACGCGGGGCGGCTCGACGCGGCCCGGGCCGCCCTCGAGGAGATGACCTGGGCCGCGCTGCGCACCGCGTTCGCCCCGACCCCCACCAGCACAGGAGGCACCCCGTGACCGAGACCCCGGCGTTCTACGAGGAGGAGCACGAGGAGTTCCGCGAGGTGGCCCGCGAGTTCACGACCCGCGAGGTGGCCCCGCACTACGCCGCGTGGGACGCCCAGCACATGATGCCCCGCAGCCTGTGGACGGCCGCCGGCGGGGCCGGCCTGCTCGGCCTCGCCGTGCCCGAGGAGTTCGGCGGCATGGGCCTGACGGACTACCGGTTCCGCGCCGTGCTCGACGAGGAGCTGGTCCGCCAGGGCGCCCTCGGCGTGGCCCTGGCCCTGCACCTGCACGACGACTGGGTGCTGCCCCACCTGCTCGCCCACGGCACCGACGAGCAGAAGCGGCGGTGGCTGCCGCGCATGCTCACGGGGGAGCTCGTCACCTCCGTGGCCTGGACCGAGCCGGGCGCGGGCTCCGACCTGCGCGGGGTGCGCACCCGGGCCGTGCGCGACGGCGAGGAGTGGGTGCTCACCGGTCAGAAGACGTTCATCGGCAACGGGATCAGCGGGGACGCCGCCCTCGTCCTGGCGCGCACGGACGGGGGGACCGGGCGCGCCGGGGAGGACGCCCTCAGCCTGTTCCTGGTGCACAAGGCGGACTCCCCCGGCTACGGGACGGGCAAGCAGCTCGACAAGATGGGGGTCAGGGCCTCGGACACCGCCGAGCTGTTCTTCGAGGACGTCCGGGTCCCGGCGGTGAACCTCGTCGGCGCCGAGGGCGGCGGGCTGCGGCAGATCCAGCAGGTGCTGCCGCAGGGGCGGCTGGCGGTGGCCGTGGCCGCGAGCGCCGTCGCCCGCTCGACCCTGGCGGACACCCTCCGGTACACCGGCGAGCGCACGGCCTTCGGCTCCCGGGTGCTGGACTTCCAGCACACCCGGTTCGAGCTCGCGGAGCTGACGGTCGAGGTGGAGGTCGTCGAGGCCTACGTGCAGCGGGCGGTGCACGCGTTCAACGCGGGGACCCTGGACGTGGTGGGGGCGTCCAAGGCCAAGTACTGGGCCGGCGAGCGGGCGCGGTCCGTCACCGACCGGTGCCTCCAGCTGCACGGCGGCTACGGGTACATCCTCGACTACCCGGTGGCGCAGGCCTATCTCGCGGCCCGGCTGCTGACGATCTTCGGGGGCACCAGCGAGATCCTGCGGGAGACCATCGGGCGGGCCGTGGCCGACGAGGCGTGAGGAGCGCCCCGGTCAGCGCACCTCCAGGGACGCCCGCCCGGTCCGGCGGGCCGCCGGTGCCGCGCCGAGCCGCTGGGACACCTCCCGCGCCGCCGCCACGGCGGCGGCCGCGAGCAGCTCGGCCTGTTCCGGCGTGACCCGGTAGCGGGGCGCGGCGACCATGACGGCCGCGACCAGCTGGTCCCGGTGGTCGCGGACGGCGGCGGCGACCCCGACCTCCTCCACGGAGGTCTTGCCGTAGTTGAGGGCCACCCCGTCCTCGGCGACCTGCCGCAGGGACTCCAGGTAGAGCTCGATGCCCGCCTCGGTGGGATCGGGCAGCTCGACGATCCCGGACAGCAGCAGCGCCCGGACCCGCTCCGGCGGCTGCTCGGCGAGGAAGATCTGCACCGAGGCGCTCAGGGCCGTGTCGTACCGGGTGCCCAGCGGGGTGGTGTGCTTGATCTGCCGCGGGCTGGGGATCTGCTCCACGCACACGGCCTGGTCGCCGTTCCAGACCAGCAGCGCGCTGGTCTCCTGAGTCTGCTCGGTCAGCTCGAGCAGCACGGGGTACGCCACCCGCCGCTCGTCCATTTCCGCGAGCAGCGGGCCGGCCACGGAGATCAGGCCGAGCCCCAGGCGGTAGCGCCGCGTCTGCGGGTCGCGCTCCACCACGTCCTCCCGCTCCAGGGTGGCCAGGAGCCGGGAGACGGTGCTCTTGTGCAGGCCCACGCGCGCCGCGATCTCGGTCACCCCGAGCGTGGGCTCGGCCGCGGAGAAGCACCGCAGCACCCGCAGGGCGTGGGAGACGACGGACGCCGCGCGGGCTTCGCTCGAGGAGGCGCTGGCCGGTGATTCAGTCATAGGACTCTCCATTCTCCTGCACTTTTCGCACCTCTTTTTAGAAGCCGTC